>JAHEMF010000004.1:0-99849 GCA_024643795.1 Bacteroidota bacterium
AAGGATCTTTAAAGTTTGATAGTTATTCAAAAGCGAATCTGATCTGTTTCGCAGTGAAAAATGCATTGAAGCCGACCCACCAGTGAAATTATAGGTTGTCCCACCAAAACCGTAATTCCTGTGTACAGTCCTATTTGATGACAATCCATAAGAAATGAATTTTTGCCAGTTATCAGACTGAGTTTGGTTTACAGTATATGAAGGAACCAGAGGTAATGGCACAATTAATCCAGGCCCACCACCTCCGAATTTCTTCTGAAGTTCAGACCTGAGAACCTCTGTCATACGATCCATTTCAATCTGCGAGTCTCCATAATGAAGAATCCTGAAATTCTTTTTATTGTTATGTGAGCGTTCAAGTTCAACAAATAATCCTTCCCAATAGCTTCTGTCATTTTCAGGCAACCAGAACCTTATGGAGTCATAATCAGCCTCTGTTTCAAGGATTCTGATCGAATCACCACTATTGGAGATCTCTGCCAATATTGCTGCTTTACGTGCGGCTTCTTCAGCTGCCATAATTGAATCCTGACGTATCTGCTCCTTTTCATCAACATAATCTCTAAATCCCAAAACATCTTCAGGGGTAAAATATTGAAGACAGAAAGGTAATGCCAGGATACTGTTACAGTACTTGGCATTATTACCAGAAAATTTATCCAATAAAAGCGAAAACGCACCTATAGAAAGTGCACAAAAGAAAATAAAAGCGAATACCTGATAGGGTTTCAACATTCAGGCAAATTTACCCGATTGAAATAAGTATATAACCTATGAATTCAAAAACAATTAACAAATGACTCTTGATTATCTCGGCTCAAAAGATCAATCCCAACCAGCAAATGATTTTATGCCTGTTTTAAAACCCCAAGCTCACTACCAATTTTTGAAAATGCTTCAATGGCCTGGTCTAAATGATGTTTTTCATGACCTGCTGAAATCTGCACCCTTATCCTTGCATTTCCTTTCGCAACAACCGGATAGAAAAACCCGATCACATAAATACCCTCATTTAATAATCTGGAGGCAAATTCCTGTGCAAGTTTAGCATCGTACAACATGATCGGAACTATAGGATGCACTCCCGGTTTGATATCAAACCCGGCAGCAACTATTTTTTGTCTGAAGTATCTGGTATTCTCCCATAATTTATCACGTAATTCATTGGTAGAGCTCAGAAGGTCAAATACAGCA
Source organism: Bacteroidota bacterium (assembly GCA_024643795.1). Taxonomy (GTDB): domain Bacteria; phylum Bacteroidota; class Bacteroidia; order AKYH767-A; family OLB10; genus JAHEMF01. Next base: position 1,195 of record JAHEMF010000004.1, read on the forward strand.
ATGGATGCACCAACAATTGATGGTGCCAGTGAATTTGAAAACAAATACGGACGCGAGCGCTGTCTCAACATATCTATTACTTCTTTCCTTCCGGATGTAAATCCACCCAACGCCCCACCTAACGCTTTGCCTAAGGTTCCGGTGATGATATCTATACGCCCCATCACTTCGCAGTGCTCATGCGTGCCTCTTCCATTCTTACCCATGAATCCTGATGCATGACACTCATCGATCATTACAAGTGCTCTATACTTATCTGCCAGATCACAGATCTTATCGAGCTGTGCAATAGTTCCATCCATGCTAAAAACACCGTCAGTAACAATAATGCGGTTACGCGCTGATGAAGCTGCTTTAAGTTGCTCCTCCAGATCGTTCATGTCATTATGTTTATACCGATAACGTGAAGCTTTGCAGAGCCTTACTCCATCAATAATAGAAGCATGATTCAACTCATCTGAAATGATAGCATCCTGGTCATTCAGCAGTGGCTCAAAAACTCCGCCATTGGCATCAAATGCAGCAGCATATAGAATGGTGTCTTCAGTACCTAAAAAGTCCGCAATACGTTGTTCAAGAGTTTTATGAATATCCTGAGTCCCACAAATAAATCGCACCGATGACATTCCGTAGCCATGCGAATCTATCGCTGCTTTAGCAGCCTGGATAACTTTTGGATGTGAAGAAAGTCCCAAATAATTATTGGCACAAAAATTAATTACTTCCTTTCCATCATTAAGTTTAATATCAGCACCTTGCGGAGAAACAATTATTCTCTCTTCTTTATACATTCCGGCTTCACGGATCTCTTTGAGCTCATTTACCAGTTGTGGTTTCAATGTTTCGTACATAACTAATCAGTTTAAAGAAGCTCAAAGATATAATTTAACTGCCTCATATGTTTTTCCTGGCTGCATTCTGATCACACCTCTGAGTTCCATATTCAGCAGCACTGCAGCTAGTTTTCCATGGATCATGCCTGTTTTATCTGATATCGCATCAACACCCAATTTTCCGAAATCTGTAAGTGCTGTATATACCAGTTGTTCGTCATTTGACAGCTCCGGCATCAGTGAGCTTTGAACCGGCTTCGGGTTCTTTTGCTTATCCCATCCCATAATGTATATGAGGTCTTCCACCGATTGCAACAGTGCAGCTTTGTGGATTTTGATTAGCATATTACAACCTTCACTTAACTGTTTGTTCAGATCACCGGGCACGGCAAAGACATCTCTGTTGTATGAATTGGCAATTTCAGCAGTGATAAGCGCGCCGCCTTTTTTTGCTGCTTCCACAACAATAACCGCATCTGACAATCCTGCAATTATTCTGTTACGCTTTGGGAAGTTTTCCCTGTCGGGGATAGTTTCCGAAAAATGCTCCGTTACCCAACCCCCATTCTCGAGCATTTGTATCGCTATCTTTTTATGAACGTGTGGATATATCCTATCTAAACCATGTGCCAGAACCGCTACTGTGGATATTCCTTCATTTATACACTCCTGATGTGCATTTATGTCTGTGCCATATGCAAGTCCGCTTACAACACAAACATCTGTTTCTTTCATGGATCTTATTAGCTGTGTGGTCACCAACCTGCCATAATCACTGGCATTTCGGGTACCTACAACCGCAACAACCCTTTTAGGATTAACCTGCACCTCACCTTTTGAAAATAGAATGAGTGGACTATCTGAGCATTGCTTTAACCTTTCAGGGTAGTGCTCGCTGGTAAAAGAGCAAACTTTGATGTTGTTTTTTTCGCTGTACTCAAGCTCCATTTCTGCCTTTTTAAAATCGTTAAATGATGCCAAGGAAAGTGCTCTTGCAAGTCCTACATCGGGGATCTTCTGCAGCGATCTCCTTTTTTCATGGAATACATTTTTTGCAGAACCACAATGTGCGATCAGTGATTTTGCGATTTTTGGACCAATATTTTCAACCAGCGACAATGCCATGCGGGAAAAAAGTTCGTCCGCGTCTTCGAAAAACATAAAAAAGTTAATTTAAAAAGTAACTTCATACAAAATTAACAGATATCGCGTAAGTATGAAATCAAAACTGCTGTTATTAATGATATTTTTTTATTGTACAGGAGTCAACTTTTTGGCAGCGCAAAACAATGCTGTTTTATTAGGAATAATCATTGATACCGAAACTTCTGAGCCGTTAACAGGGGTTACGGTCGTGGCCGATGACACTACAGGTACCAGCACTGATATAAAAGGCTTCTACACCATATCATTGACTCCGGGTGAACATAACTTACAATTTAGTTATCTGGGATACAAGACCACCTATCGATCTGTAAAGCTCAATGAATCCCAGGCCTTAACAATGGACATAAGGCTTCAGCCAACTTCAGCTTCACTAGGAACGATCGTGATCAGCGCAGGAAAATTTGAGCAGAACATCAGTGTTGTTCCTGTTTCCATGGAAGTACTTAAGCCTACTTTGATCGATAATAAAAACACAACAACCATTGAAACTGCTATAGAACAGGTTCCGGGAGTTAGCGTTATTGATGGTCAGGCTAATATCAGAAGCGGCAGCGGTTACAGTTATGGCGCAGGTAGCAGGGTGCTTATGTTGGTTGATGGCATTCCGGCCCTTGCTCCTGATGCTAACGATATAAAATGGACATTCATACCAGTAGAAAGTGTAGGGCAGATTGAAGTACTCAAAGGAGCATCATCGGCATTGTATGGCTCATCGGCTATGAACGGAGTTATCAATGTTCAGCTTGCAAAACCTTCAGACAAACCGGAAACAAAGATCGACCTGTTTTACGGTTGGTACGGCAACCCTAAACGAAGTCAATTAAAATGGTGGGGCGATGAGGTTCAGGAGTCAAATGGGCTTTCATTTTCACACAGAGAAAAGGTAAAACAATTCGACCTTGTATTGGGGGGGCAGGCGTTTCAGGATGAAGGTTACAGGCAAGGTGAAAATGAAAAGCGATATCGCTTCAATGTCAATGGACGATATTCATTCTCCAAGGTAAAAGGGCTATACGCAGGCCTCAACACCAACTTTGTATTTGGCAGTGGAGGAAATTTCTTTTTGTGGGAGAATGACAGCACAGGAGCTTACCTTCCACAGGGAGGCCTAGTTGACAGCACAACTACGATATCACTATATGAAACGGTACGGATGGGAATTGACCCTTATATAACTTACACCACATCCAATGGCACAAGTCATAAACTAAAGACACGATTATATCAAACCGATAATCGGAATAATACAGATCAGGCATCAACAGGTACTATGTATTATGGTGAATATCAATTTCAGAAAAAACTTATCCCATCTCTTACTTTTTCGGCAGGGCTTGTTGAAATGTATTCGGTTGTTACCAGCGAATTGTATGAAGATCACTATTCGAACAACACAGCCCTCTACGCTCAGGGTGACCTTGAAACAGGACCCTGGAATATTTCTCTGGGAGCTCGCTTAGAATCAAGTTCGATAGATGATGAAGATAAAGTTGTTATCCCGGTCATTCGTTCCGGAATAAGTTTTCAAACAGCAGAATACACACACCTGAGAGTATCTTATGGCCAGGGTTACAGATATCCATCAATAGCAGAAAAATATATAAGCACAAGTGTTGGAAGTATTGTTATTTATCCAAACGACAGCATTGATCCTGAATCCGGCTGGACCGCCGAATGTGGCATACGGCAAGGAATTCGGATCAGGGGTTGGAAAGGACTACTTGATATTGCAGGTTTCTGGAGTGAATACCAGGATATGCTTGAATTTACATTCGGACTCTACGGTCCGTTCGCACCTCCATCCTATGGACTTGGATTTAAATCGGTGAATATTGGCAATACTGTCATCAAAGGTATCGATATAAGCCTTTCTGGCACGGGCAACATCGGCAAACTACCGGTAAGCATACTGGCCGGTTATACATATTCTGATCCCAGACAAAAGAATTTTAATGCGGCTGAGGATACACTTAAAAATTCCGCCAACTACAACATATTAAAATATCGTTACCGACATTTATTCAAAGGAGACGTTGAATTTGATCCGGGCAATTGGATGTTTGGTTTCAGCACCCGGTATAACAGCTTTATGGAAAATGTTGATGCAGTATTTGAAAGTTTGATACCGGGGGTAAATCATTACAGAACCAAACATGATTACGGCGATTGGGTGTTTGATCTGAGGGTCGGCTACCGCCTTGACAAATCAATCATGGTATCCTTTATATGTAACAATGTGTTTAATCATGAATATATGAGCCGACCGGCTGATATGCAACCACCCCGAAACTATGCTCTGCGCTTTAGTTTCAACTATTGATGGCTTCGCAAAAGTATTGAACCCAGAAACACATTTCTTTTATACACTTTCAATGATTCCAGATCACAGACCTGAATTTGGTTGCTAACTGAATGAGGGAATCTTAATCGGCTTTCAACAAACTCTTTATACCCCGCAAAAACATCATCTAACGATGCTATGACCTGATCCGGTGTTGAACTGTCAATTAAATGATCCTGATCACCATTTTGGCACGACGTAGTTTGCAGCCATCGTGTTAAACTGCTTCCACCTCTTAAGTCTGCTTGAATCTCTGTGTTAATTTCACTATTTACCATTGATTCAGGCCTGAAATATTTTTGAAAAAGTAAAAATGTTTCTTTATCATCGAACTTCTCTGCAAAGTACAATACAGCCAGTGAGCTAGTTGTTAACTCCGGCAAATCATTAGCACAATTTTCTATAACATTATATGCAATTCTGTTATCTTTCCCTGCCACAACAGCCAAACACTGTCTCTCAACATTCCCTCTCACATCATTTTTGGGGTAGTTCAAAACAGATCCAAGATCAGGGTCATCATATAAATACCAACCGGGAATTGCACCGGTATAAAGGCCTGCATGCATCATCAACTCGTAGCATTGCCAGCTGCAGAAAATATCCGATTTTTTGTAGTATTCAGAACAGATATATTGTTTGTATGAGTTAATATCATCTTTGGTGACGGCTGATATCAATGCACAATTAAATATATCGTCCCCTAATCTTAAAAAATCTAAAGTCACTTCAACTCCTGATAAGTTCACCTTTCCTGCACGCCATACAGATTGGATCTTAAAAAGTTTTTTTTGTTGTATCTCCAAAAGCACCTGCCAGCAATCATCTACAACATTTAGGCGAGAGCTGCTATCATCTTCCGACATGTACGATTTATGATAGATCAGGCTCTTCAAGCTAAGATATTCTTCAACAAAAGCACTAACAGATGCCGAATCAAACCTCTTGAAAAAAATTTGTATTGACAGATTCTCATTCAATTGTTTTCTGAACTGTGATTTCTTTGCGAAAAGACCGGATTTATATTTTCCGGATGAGCGATTGTTATGATCTGCCGTATTTCCTTGTCTCATATTAATTCCTTGATCCTTATGAACGAATCATCCAATTTTGAGTTCCAATTATTTTTATTTTTTATTGTAAGAATTGGAAATATATTGCACTTGAATCTTTGGCAAGCATATTGTAACGTCATCCAGGTTACTATTTTTACTAAACTTGCATAAAGTTGTCACATGAAACAGATTATAATATTACTTCTCACACTTAGTATATCCTGCTTTGCAACTGCTCAGGAAAGGACTCCAACTACAGCTGCCGAATATAATTATGGAGCAGTAGGTTACAGAATACAGCTGCAAGCTGGCATGGGAGATAAGTCAGGGTACACCATCACCAAACTTGAGGAATATGAAGAACCGGAAAGGAAACTGGAAATGATGGGGATGTATCGTGATGGTGAATCTCATCCATGTGCTGTAATAATGGTATATACCAGGATTCGTACAGCACCGTTATATTTCTGCATGCCTACAAATGATGCACCAGAAGAACTCTGGACCGAGTTTTATAAAAGTCTCTCAACCGGGACCGACAACCCTCAGGATCAATTGCAATTCTTTGGCAAGTGTATTGCAAGACTTTGTATGAAATTTGCCTGGGAATAAATGAAAATACTTGGCATAATACCGGCACGTTATAATTCTTCCCGATTCCCCGGCAAGCCTCTGGCCAATATACTGGGGAAATCGATGATCCGGCGTGTGTATGAACAGGCTTCAAAAGCTATACTGACTGATTTAGTTGTGGCTACCGATGATTCAAGGATTTTTGATCATGTGAGTGAATTTGGTGGAAAGGTCATGATGACCTCTGATCAACACAACAGCGGAACAGACAGGTGTGCTGAAGTATTAGCTGACAAGCAGTATAATGATTTTGAAGCAGTAATAAACATTCAGGGTGACGAACCATTTATTCTTCCTGAACAAATAAATGAAGTAGCAGAGCTTTTTCAGGATCCGGAAATAGTGATAGGAACCTTGGTAAAAAAAATAGATGAAGCAAGTGTGCTAGCCAATCCCAACATACCAAAAGTGGTGATTGAAAAGTTTTCCGGAAAAGCATTATACTTTTCGAGGCAGCAGATACCTTATTGTGATCCTTCAATGATAAAGAAATTCATGGAGGAGGGTTTATTTCTCAAGCATATTGGGATTTATGGGTACCGGGCTATAATCTTGCCCCAGCTTACCCACATGGCTGCTGGAAACCTTGAAGTTGCCGAAAAATTAGAACAACTCCGTTGGCTTGAAGGCGGATTCCCTATTCATACCCGAAAAACCGTTCATGAAAATATAGCGGTTGATGTTCCGGATGATATTTCAAGGATTGTTGAATTATATGGCCAGGGCAGCTGAGCAGCTTAATTGTTGATTTCTTGTGCATTTTTCTTGATAAGTTGGCTCCATTCTGGCATTTGAATCAGGCAATAAACCGTAATTTAGCAGCACAATCTTCATGAAAAAGCTAGACCCCTATATCAACGATCTCTTATACGATCACGATTGCGTTATCGTAACTGATCTTGGTGGATTTATCGGAAAATATCACCCTTTTTCATTAAACCCCTCGCTGAGCATTGCTGCCCCTTCTAACAAACAGATTGCATTTAATGGAAGCCTGAAACATAATGATGGTCTTTTAGCATCATACATTTCACAAAAGGAAGCCTTGAATTATGCGGAAGCCTGTGAGGTAATCAAAGATTATGTTGATGGAGCTACCAAGAGTTTGGAAAAAGGCCAGAAGATACATATCCAAAATATTGGAACACTTTTCAGAAACAAGGACTCCAAGCTAGAATTCACGCCCGAAAGCACTTCTAATTTTTTACCTTCCTCGTTTGGGCTTACTCCTGTTCATGCACCTGTCATCAAAAATGCTGCTTCTACAATAGCCGTAAGTAAGAAGTCAAATGAAACAGAAGCCTTTACAGGCGATTCTGAAAAGCACACAACCAATGTTTCCAAATGGAAAAAATGGAGGTTGTCAGAAGTTGTCCCTGCAGCTGCAGTTCTTGCAATGCTAATGATAACTCCACCTGTCCTCGACAGATTCAATGCGGAACTGGGCACCTTGATACCTTTTTCAAGGATGAACGAGTTTTACCATGAAAAGATCAAAAAGGATGTAGTTGAACAACCACCTTATCAATTGGATATACCTTCTCCTTTTAATGTGTCCAAGAGATCAGTAACTGCTGACGAGAACACTGATGGCATTTCAGAACTTAGCGTTGATGTTTCAATAGAATCATCAGACACTCCTGAAAATACCTCTTTAGACAACAACCATCCATCTACCTCAACTGCTATAGCCACCCCAATTCTTGACAATATGTTTGAGAACGAAGGGTACAAACAATATCATGTAATAGGTGGATGTTTCCGAGAGCTGGAAAATGCTGAAAACTTTGTTATCCGCATGTCATCTATGGGTGCGAATGCAAAAATAATTGGCCAAAATAATAACGGTCTATACATGGTAAGCCTTTTTCATTCGGGGTCTGTTACAGCCATTCACGATACGCTTACAAATATCAGGCAGGCATTTATTACAGGCGCCTGGGTTGCACACAGATAAAATTTATTCTTTGAAAATAAAAAAGGGGACGAAATCGTCCCCTTTTTTATTAACCTGATCATCCAATATTAACGAACGATCAATTTGCCTTTTTTAAGCGACTCATTGCCTTTCTTCATATCATAAAAATAAGCACCCTGGGTAAGGGAACCTCTTTCTACAGTGAATTGCTTGTCAGTAATATTCTGCATCTCACGAACTACATTGCCGAGAATGTCATACATAACGAAAGTATAAGTTTCGCCAGGAGCAAGATTTTGATTATTAACTGTAACAGTTGTATTAGTAGCCATTGGATTCGGGAAAACAGTAACAGCATTGTTAATGTTTGCTTCATTTATTCCGGTAAGGATTGTACCTACTACCTGGAATGGGAAACCAACAGGACCTACATCAGTTAAAGCATTCCATGCTGTTGCAGCCGGGTCATACTGTAAAGCATTTCCGGTTGTTGTAACACCAGCAATGTTAATTGGAGGTGCCCAAGGACCTGAAGCACCTGAACCATCAGTTTGCCAATCTAACCAATAGGTACCAGCAGGGAACATCATTCCAACTGTGATAACATTTCTCATGATCGGACGCGCATCACATGTAGTAGGATCACAAGCTCCTCCAAAATCACCAGTTCTGTATATACCTGACCAGTCAGTTTCAATCATAAAGTTTGAAACACCGTCACCAAATACAACTGTACTGTTAGGATCATCAGGAGAACCATCCCAAATGTTGATATTTACACCAGTTATTGTTGATACAAGACCTGATCCGGTTTGATAGGCATAGAATGCGATTGAGTCAACATACCAACCACCAGTGCTTGAAATAACAACATCATCAGCGATACGATATCCGTTCAGCTGTTGATGCCCTGTTCCGTAACTGGTTTGTCCGTCATGAAGGTGTGATACATCAGCACCTCCTACACCGCCACCGGCAAAGATCACCTGTGGGCCATTTTCATAAATCACAGTTTGAGCTGACGCAACAGATCCAGCCAGAACAACTGCTAAAAGAGTAAGTAGAGTTTTTCTCATAAGTTATTGTTTTTTGGAAAATTTTCTTGGTTTAACTAGACACAATAGTAGTAATTTACCTTTGAAAATACAAACAGAACTACCTGATTAAGAGAGTAGTTATTGGCTTCCTCCTGTTAATTTGTCTATTGATGAAGCTAATTGCCTGTCTTTTTGAGTAATTATATCTCCTTCATCATGAGTGGATAGTGAGATGACCACCTTGTTGTATGTATTGTGCAATTCGGGGTGATGATCCATCTTTTCTGCTAACAAGGCCACTTTGGTCATAAACCCAAATGCTTCAACAAAGTTTCTGAATATGAATACTTTAACTAATTTATTTTGTTTTTCTTCCCACATGAAGCACTATTAGGTTTGTGAATTTATTAAACTAATCAAGCAATAAAAAACCCTGTTATTAAACAGGGTCAGATCTTGGTTTCTTTTAAAGTGCCGGGCTACTTTTGCTTGGGTCATAGTCCATCAATGCCTTTTTAAGTTTTTTCCTTGCATTATGGATGCGGATCTTAACTGTTCCCAGCGGCACTCTTAGATGCGATGCGATCTCATCATACTTATAACCTTCAAATGCCATTAGAAAGGGTATCCTAAGATTATCAGATAATGACTGGATCGCTTTGTTTGCATCCTCTAACACTATCTTTCTTTCGCCTAGATTGCCGGTTTTTGAAGAGTAGGAATTAAGATAATATTGATTATCTGTGTCATCGCTAACTACTTGATTATTAATCATTTTTCGATAATTATTAATAAAGATATTCTTCATTATCGTATATAGCCAAGCCTTCAAGTTGGTGCCTTCATGAAATTTCTCACGATTGCTCATGGCACGCACCATGGTTTCCTGGGTAAGATCCATTGCGTCCTCTAAATTTCGAGTTAACCGTAAGGCGAAATTCCTTAGAGGATTATACTGGTCTTTTACTTTATGGTCGAATTCAAATTGTTTCATAATGTTTAAAGATATAAATAAATGTTTAAACACTAACTCACATTATCATGTCATTGGTCATGACAATGTAAAATGTGGTTGATTAATTTCCTAAACAAAAGTAATTTACGAGAATGAAGCGAAAATGAATTTCAATAGCATAACAAAAGTGTAATTCCTTTATTAGCAGCTTCTTACGAATTTTATTTGAGGAAAATGGGGTTCTCAATTGCATTTAGAAAGGAAAAATAGCGGACACTCGTCCTTTTGGGGGGATGTGATTCAGGTGGAGATTCATGAAAATACAATTCAATCGAATGAGATGCAAGAACTTTTCCAATATCATCCAGTTGAGCACGCCATTTATCTTCAGGATTATTGAATGCGCCATTTAATTGAGATCTGGTAACAACTCCCTTGACCTTAAAAACTCTTGCAAGGGAGGGGATCTGTTTTTTTACATTCCCAAATAAAACAACCAGATTGCCTCCCTGAACCTTCAAGCGTGACCTTAAAACATCAATACTACTTTGGAGGTGTATTATATCTTGTTCTGTTTGCTTTTCTATACTAAGCACCGGAATCCATTCATCCTGTTCATTCCCATGGCTTTGAACTGCTGCATACATGTAGCTGAGGTCAAAATGATTCCTAAACCAATAAAGATACGTTTCAGGCATAATAACCTAAAACATATTAAAAACCTTTTTGGTTTGGTCTTTAGAGGTAATGGTGAAAGTTTACTTCTTACGCCAGATCATTATGTAGCCTATTCCTGCAATTATCAGAACCGAAAAGAAGAGGTTGGTCAGTAATAAGAACATGTCATTACCATCCAAACTGCCTCTCTTGAGGTATATGATCCCTGCAGAAAGTAAGGTGCCAAATAACACGGAAAATGTAATTAAAAAAGCACGTCGCTTATTCGTCATCAGGTAGTAGTTAATTTTTGATCGTGAGTTTTTTAATAACCGGCACCGGTCCGGGACAATGCTGTGAGTGGCACGCGATGCACGATGCGATCATATTGTTATATTTCTCAACTCTCACCTTTTTATCCGAACCAATATAATCTTTCACTGACCCCATGTATAAGTTTGCAAAAGTATCATACATTTCACTCTTTTCCATACCCTGGCTTATAGCAGCAGTTTTCAATGAGCTGAATCTATCCGGCATAGGCGAGGGTAAACTTCCTTTTATAACTTTTTCACGTTCTGCACCAGAATAAATCTGCATCTCTCTCATCAATGATGCCAATTCACTGGTACCATTGGGATTCACATAAATAGAGTCGGCAGTTGTCTCTGCTATAAACCGTACTTCTGTGTTTATTTTAAGAGATAAAACTACTCCCAATACCGTCAATAGTATTATTAACCTGACTTTCATGATACGATAAATGTTGATTGAATTATCAGCCCTCAAACTTACATTATTTTATGTACCTTTTTGGATTCAAAACAATGACAATTTAAATCCATGAAATTCCTGAATTCAATAGCAGTCCTAATCTTAGTTTCAACAACCTGGAGTATGGGGCAAAATCTTGTAAGCAACCCGGGGCTTGACCAGTTCATTTCCTGCCCGGGATTTGGGCAATTTGGTCCTACCTGGATTCCGGGGTGGAACAAACCTACTATTGCAAGTTCTGATTATTATAATTATAACTGTAATGGAATAATTCCATCTAAACAAGCTCCTTATTCCGGTGAAGGATATGCAGGAATCATCTGCTACAACTTTGGCACAGAATACCGGGAATATATTACAGGTGAACTTTTATCGCCATTAATTTCCGGAACAAATTATCAGGTTGAGTTTTTTGTAAGTCTGAACGATGGATATATTCAGGCAATAGAAGAGGTAGATGCATACTTAAGCGCATCTGCACCCGGACCATTTGCCAATGCACTTCATATATCAGTTACACCCCAGATAGTAAATACAAATGGGGCATTAAATGATACCAGCAGTTGGGTGAAAATTGCCGGGACATTCACCGCATCGGGTGGTGAACAGTTTATAACAATCGGTAATTTTAATGATGACCAAAATACAACGATTACCCAGCCGGGTAGCAGTGGATCATTTGGAGCATATTATTTTATTGATGACGTGAGTGTTGTACCTGTGAGCACCACATCACTGTATGACAATTCAACCGGCTTGTCATTTCAACTTGTTCAAAAAGGAAATGGCGAAATAGTTCTGGTATTTTCTGAATCTTTCAATGCTGATCAAGGGTATTTCTATTCTACATATGACTTTTTGGGCAGAACTCTAAAACAAGGGTATGCTAATGAGCATAACCACAGCATCAACTTCGACAACAATGCCCCTGGCATCTATTTCATCAATGTCTTTGACCTGAGCCACAAACCTTTAGGTACACAAAAGTTTATGCTCTGTGACTAATTCCATCATTTGGCAAATACAAAGCCTCAATACTGTTTATAATGATTCAATAGGAAATAATATTTGTATTATTCAAAGATTCGTATACTTTTAATTGTTCGTCGAATTTTTAAATCCATTCAAATGAAAACGTCTTTACTACTCCTAGTCTCCCTGGCTATCTCCACGCAAATGTTGGCAACACACCTTATGGGAGGAGAAATGACTGTTGAGCATATAAATAACAACAACTATATCATTCATTTAACTGCATATAGAGATACCATCGGTATCCCATTTGCCACCACTGCCAATTTCAAGATCTTTGACAGCAATATGTCCCTGATACAGAGTGATACTGTGGTACAGGATCCGGGTTCAGGAAATCTGATGGCTGGATACCCTTATGGTGTTGAAGTTTATTTCTTCCATGACACTATTTCAGTTCCGGGAAACGGAACCTATACTGTTGAATGGCTGAATTGCTGTAGAAATGCAGCTATTCAAAATTTAAATGCTCCACTTAATGAGAATATGTCACTATCCACCTCATTTACTCATTTCAGCGGGCCTAATTATAGCTCTACTCCGGTTTTTCTGGCGCCTCCGGTTACATATTTACCTATAAACCAACCATGGCAATACAACTCACTACCATTTGATGTTGATGGAGATTCATTGTCATGGACAATTGATACCCCACTAACTGATATAGGCTTATATGCCACTGGGTGGAATACCCCATCTGCAAATCAATCAGGCCCATTCTCACTTGATCCCATCACAGGACAAATTGACTGGACACCTGATATGCTAGGTAACTTTGTAGCATCAATTCTTGTTGAAGAATTCCGTTCAGGAAATAAGATTGGCGAGATAAGAAGAGATTATCAAATGATCGTGATACCTGATACTACTAAGTGCCCACGCATAAGCAACTTTAATATATTCCCAAAAGATAATAACGGGCATGCATATATGAACTTATCAGCGAACACCCCTGTAAGTATCATCATGATAGCCGAAGACCCGGAAGGCGAACAAGTTTACTTTTCTGCGTTTGGGGAACCGCTTCTGCCATCTCAAAATCCGGCAACATTTACAGTAAATCCCTACAACATCACTGACATCAGTGCTACATTTAGCTGGACTCCAGACATATCTCAGTCCAGGGCAAACCCCTATTTAGTTGTTTTCAGAACTCAGGATTCAAAATTCTCTTTCGATGAAACCGTGATGTTTTACGTTGGTAACACCACAACAGGAACTGCGGAACATTCCTATTTTGAAAGTGAAAACATTTATCCTAATCCTACAACTGGATACACGCACTTACCCGTTACTCTTTACAAACCTGCTAAAGTTGACATCGCAATCTACAACACACTGGGAGAGCTTGTAACAGAGTTCGATTTAGGCAGATTGGATTCAGGTGAACACCTGGTAAACTTCAACCTGAAAGCAGAAAATGGGATCTATTTTGTTATGATTTCCACAGATGGGATCTTACAAACTACACAGAAGGTAACTCTCAACAAATAGCTTATAGTTGTATGATGAACGAGATGTTGAAAAAACTACTTAGGTGTGTATTGCTTTTATTGGCAGTAATAGTCTGCTTCAGCCCCGTCCATGCTCAGTGGATCAATTCTGTAAGTATCATTCCGGCCAATCCAACATCCTCTGATAGTATCATGGTGGTGGCCGACCTGACCTTCCCATCAGCAAGTTGTGATTCAAAAACAACCAGTGTAAGCATCAACGGAAACACCATTTTTGGAAATGCATTACATTGCGTGGGTGTTCTAACAGTAATATGCAGCATTACAGATACATTTTATATCAATCCGCTATCGGCCGGGACATACACTTTTGAACTTCAAGTAGACGCGGGGGCTTTACCTGCTCCTTGCACACCTGGCATTGTACCGGGTCCAAATAGTTCAACAACCTTTGTTGTTTCTCCATTAGTATCGACCGATGAAATAGGAAACATCAGTTTTATTCAATACCCTAATCCCGCTTCCAATCATGTGTATTTAGAAATTGATAATGGAATTATCCTGCCTCTATATTTTGAACTCTTCACCATTGATGGTAAATTAATTCTGAGACAAGAGATCGTCAGACACAATGATAAAATTTATGTAGGGTCGCTGGCTGAAGGTAATTATGTTGCCAGGATAATAAATCAAAAAACATCGCTGTCAGAAAAGTTGATCACTATTGATCGACCATAATAAAAAAATTACTGCAAAAAAAACCCGGCCAATGGCCGGGTTTTAATTTTTCACTATTACCGAAATTACTCAGCAGTAGCTTCACCAGTTGCTTCTTCAACTGCAGTGGTAACTGAATCTGCAACAGCTTCAGTAGTTTCCATCATGTCAGTTGCAGTTTCTTCAACAGCTTCAGCAGTAGCATCAACAGCTTCTGTAGCAGCGTCAGTAGCATCAGAAGCAGCTTCCTCAGCTTTTGGTCCGCAAGCAGCAAATGTGAACATTCCGGCAACGGTTAATACAGCAAATACCTTTTTCATCTTAATTGTTGGTTTTGGGATTTAAATTTGGATGCAAAGATATGTTATTTTAATCATCTAGAAGCCAACTCATTAAATTTTATTAACATGGTTTTCAGCCGGCACTGCGAAAACAATGGATGCTAATAATTGTTATTTTTACACCTCTCGACCAATCACTAACTATTGAAAAACACTTAATTATGGCTTTTGAATTACCTAAATTACCTTATTCTTTTAATGCATTGGAACCTCATATTGATGCCAGAACCATGGAGATTCACCATGGAAAACACCACCAGGCATATGTAACTAACCTAAATAAGGCGCTCGAAGGATCTGACAGTCAAAATCAAGATATTAGCGAGATCTGTAAAAACATCTCCAAATTCCCTGCTGCAGTCCGAAACAACGGAGGTGGCCATTATAACCACTCTTTATTTTGGACCATCTTAGGTCCTGACTCCAAAGCTCTTTCCGGCACCCTAAATGACGCCATTAACGCAACCTTTGGGTCATTTGACAATTTTAAAACTCAATTTGGCAATGCCGGTGCAACCAGATTTGGATCAGGATGGGCCTGGCTTATTGTAAATGGCAGCGGAAAACTTGAAATATGTTCCACACCTAATCAGGATAACCCACTGATGGATATCGCAGAAACCAAAGGAGCTCCTATTTTAGGACTTGATGTATGGGAGCATGCCTATTATTTAAACTATCAAAACCGCAGACCTGATTATATATCAGCCTTTTGGAACATCATAAACTGGGACGAAGTTGCAAAACGATATGCTCAGTTAACTAAATAAACCATTAAAAAAGGCTTCAGAAATGAAGCCTTTTTTAATAAAACTGTTGATAATTAGCTTCTTAACTAATGAATTTGAAGCAATAATTACCAACTTTTGCCGTTAACATTTTAACCAAATTAACGGCTCCCGCTATAGGGCTCTTCATGCGCCGATATCAGAAATTATTTACCTGGCTGGCAGTCACCATCGGATTGGTCCTTACCATCGGACTCATACTGTCAATTGCATATAAAGATGATGTCCGATCATTCGTTGTTTCAGAGATCAATAAGAATTTAACATCCGAGATAAGTGTTGGCGAGGTTCGGTTTTCATTCTTGAGATACTTCCCATATGCATCTGTTGAATTCCTAGATGTTTCTGCTCCTGAGCCTCCAGAGTTGATTTCAACAGGCACCGTGCTAAAGGCCGGTAAAGTTTCTTTACTGTTCAATCCATTAAAGATCTTATTCGACGATTACTCTTTAGAAAAAGTTCTGATAAAAGATGCCACTCTAAACCTACAGGTAAGTAGTGAAGGAGAAACCAATTATAAAATATGGAAATCAAATAGCGACTCTACGAAGAAATCATTTGTTCTGCAATTACACAATGTGCGAATAGAAAATGTTGATGTACTGTATTACAATGCAGCAAACCTACAAGACTATCGTTTTATTATAAGGGAAGCTGATCTTGAAGGGAAGTTTGGTCAGGAATATTATACTCTAGAAACAACGGCAGATCTTTATGCGGAAACATTCGAGATCAATAATGTAAACTACCTTTCCAATAAAGATTGCATATTGAGTTTGAATATTGGTGTTAATGAGACTGAAGGTGTCTATCATTTTGAACCTTCCGGGATAAAGATTCAGGGACTTAACGCCACCTTATCGGGAGATATCAAACAAAATGATATTGGCAGTCTGCTAGATCTTACGATCAATTCTGACAACTCTGACATCCCAGCTTTAATATCTGTGCTTCCTGAAAGTATTACTTCTTGGAGTAATGGATTTAATTATACAGGAGCTGCAGACTTTACATGTAAGATCAATGGAATATCAGGGACTACATCAAAGCCGGAAATAGACCTTCAATTCAGCACTACTAACGCATCCATTAAACCTGACGAAAGTGATTATAAACTCACCAAGCTCGCATCAAAAGGAAGTTATAAGAGCAGGAAGAATAGTGCCAACAAAGTAGAAGTTCTAAATATTACAGAATTTTCAGGTGAGCTCAATGGACGAAAGATAGATGGCAGGCTAACAATAGAAGACTTTTCAAGACCATTGATAAAACTTGATGTCAATACCGAAGCAGATCTCAATGCGATCAGCAAATTCTATAAACCTGATACACTTGAATTTATTAAAGGCCTTGCTGTTGCTTCAATCAAATTTGTTGGCATCTCAAAAGAAGTTACAACATATAAGTCAACCGGCAACATCAGACTATCTGGTGTAAGTTTTAAACTTAAGCAAAAAGATCTCGAATTCCGTGACCTGAATGGTTTAGTTCATCTGGAGGATAACGACGTAATTGTAGATTCATTAAGATTTTATCATGGTGAATCTGATTTAACTCTTCATGGAACAATAAGCAACTTTATTAACTGGTTAATTAACAAAAACACAAAACTTATAATTAAGGCCAAGGCAAATGCAGGTGTAATAAATTTAGATGAAGTACTTGCTAAAGAGAAGTCTGTATCTTCAAATGAACCAGGATTCAGATTCTATTTTTCCGACAATCTGGTTCTTGACCTTTCAGTAAGTGTGGGGAAATTTCATTTCAAAAAATTTGAAGCAAGTAACATCATTGGTAATATTTCTTTACAAGACAAAACACTTCAAACACGATCACTCTATTTTCAAACAGCAGGAGGCGAAGTACGACTTGTAGGGTTAATTAAAGATCTTGTTGATGACAGTCTGCGAATGGATTATGATGCCGTAGTTGAAAATCTGGACATCACTCGACTGTTCAACGAAATGGGAAATTTTGGGCAAGAAGTGATCACAGACAAGAACCTGAAAGGCAGAGTATCCGCCGAAGTACTATTCAGATCTAAGTGGAGTAAGGAACTAGAAATTAATAGTAAAAGCATAGTGGCCAGATCCGACTTCACCATAAAAGATGGGGAATTGATAAGATTCACTCCTATGCTTGAATTACAGAAATTTTTAAAAGGATCTGACCTTCAATTGATTCGGTTTTCAACTTTGAGTAACACCATCGATATTAAAAACGAAGAGATACACATTCCTATGATGGAGATCAAAAGCTCAGCACTTGACTTACAAGCTTCCGGTGTGCATCGATTTGACAACATCGTTGATTACAAACTCCAGCTCTACCTTTCACAATTAATGGGTAAAAAAGTTCGGGCTGCAAATACCGAATTTGGAGTTATTGAAGACGATGGCTTTGGTAGGCCCATGGTGTTCCTTACCATGAAAGGACCTATTAATTCACCTAAATTCACCTACGATAGCAAAAGTGTAGAAGAGAAGATAACCAAGGATATTAAAAAAGAGGTTAAGGGACTAAAGGAGATATTCCAAGAGGAATTTGGGGGAAAGAAAAATGATACCGTAAAAAAACCTGATCAGAAAAGGGAGGAACTTCAGATTGACTGGGAAGATGCCGAATGAAAAAATTAATGTAATATTGAATCTTGTTAACTAGTTATTGAATTGAATATATATACTCGAAAACAACGCTGGAAACTTGCCCTATTAATGGCCGCAATGGCCATTGGGCTGGCGTCTCTCTGGTATACAAACAGACTTGTACAAAAACTTTCTATTCAGGAAAAGAAAAATGTAGAGTTATGGGCTGGGGCTGTAAAGCAACTTTCAGACTTAAGAATTGATGCAGGTGATGTAAGCTTTGCTCTTGAGGTATTAAGAAGCAACAACACCATTCCAATGATATTAACTGATTCATCAGGTAATATCAATTCCATTAGAAATATAGATTCATCATACGCTACAAATTCAGCATATATGCAAGAATTAATTGCAGAAATGAGAGAAGCGCATGAACCCATTGAAATTGTATTTGGTCGTGTAAGTGAAAAGAATTATGTCTTCTACAAAGATTCAATGCTATTAAGGCAACTGCGTTACTACCCATTTTTTCAACTTGGGGTGATAACACTTTTTTTGCTGGTTTCATACTTGGCATTTAGCAGCAGTAGAAAAGCCGAACAGAATCAAGTTTGGGTTGGCATGGCCAAAGAGACTGCGCACCAATTAGGTACACCTTTATCATCATTGATGGCCTGGGTAGAGTTTTTAAAATCGAAAGGACGAGAAGATGATCATCTGGAAGAGATGGAGAAAGATATCTCAAGATTGAATACTATAACTGAGAGGTTCTCTAAAATTGGCTCCGCACCTTCACTTAAAAAGGAAAATATCGTAGACGTGATCAACAACTCAATGAACTATATAAGATCCCGTACATCTTCTCGTGTTTCTTTTGAATTAGAAAATGGACATTCTCATGCACTTGAAGCGTCCATCAACGCTCCACTGTTTGAGTGGGTACTGGAAAATCTGTTTAAGAATGCTGTTGATGCCATGACAGGAGAAGGACATATATCTGTTAGCATAACAGACCAACAGCAGTTTCTTTATATTGATATTTCTGATACCGGAAAAGGCATCTCGAAATCAAGGTTCAAAACTGTTTTTAAACCCGGCTTCACATCTAAAAGTCGTGGATGGGGTTTGGGCCTTTCATTAAGCAAGCGTATCATTGAAGAGTATCATGGAGGTCATATCTTTGTTAAAAATTCCGAAGTCAACAAAGGCACTACTTTTAGAATAGTTCTGCCTAAATAACTTCAAATCACCTATTGGGATTTCTGGTGAACCACACCTCTTAACTATCCGAACTTATGGCAGGTGTATATTTTCACATTCCATTTTGCAGGCAAGCCTGCACGTATTGCGATTTCCACTTTTCAGTAAACCTTAGCAACATTAGCGAAGTGATTGAAGCCATGCAAAGTGAGATACATCAACGCAATAAATACCTCCCTGAATCTTCTAATATAGAATCAATATATTTTGGAGGAGGCACCCCCTCTATAGTTGATGTAAAACACATTGAAGGGTTAATCGAAAGCATATCTAAACAATATTCTTTGGCTGATAGATGTGAAATAACACTTGAAGGCAATCCCGATGATCTTACACTTGCAAAACTGAAAGAGCTTAGCTCAATTGGGATTAACAGACTCAGCATCGGTATGCAATCAATTGATAATATTACTTTAAACTTCATGAATAGATCTCATGATGCTTCCCAGTCCATACAGTCTGTAAGGAATGCATTTGATGCAGGAATAAACAACATATCTGTAGATCTTATTTATGGAGTTCCTGATCGCTCTACTTCACAATGGGAATCAGAACTAAAAGAAGTGCTCAAACTACCTGTTACACACTTATCGGCATACAGCTTAACAGTGGAAGACAAAACTGTGTTGGGAAAAATGGTGAAGGAAAAGACAGTTGTAATGCCGGAAGATGAATTTATATCCAAACAATTTCACATATTAAACACCTTGGCAAGTGAGTATGGGTTTGAACATTATGAGATTTCAAATCTCGCAAAGCCGGGATATCACTCTGTGCATAACAGCAACTACTGGAATGCTATTCCTTACATTGGAATAGGCCCTGGTGCTCATTCATTTGATGGGTCATCCAGAAGTTGGAATGTGAAGAGCAATAAAGCCTATACGCAAAAGGTGAGCAAAGGCTCTGGATTCAACACCACAGAATATCTTACCAAGGATCAGATTTTTAATGAATACATAATGACCCATTTGCGAATTGCACACGGAGTGGATCTTGAATTTGTGAAAACTATACTTAATGAAAATGAATTGCGTAAGTTCAATAATATCATAGATGAGGTTGTAATTGCCGGCTATGCTTCCATTCAGGAAAACTATTTTAAATTATCAATCGATGGTTGGTTAATATGCGATACCATTTCTGTTAAGTTGTTCAAATAATCCATAATTTTATCGAGCCTGCTGACAAATAATTAAACCAACAAGAATGAAAGTTGAACTACGCATCAGAGAAAAATCATATTCAGCAAATCTTTTAGAACCAATTGATATCTCTATCCCTCTTAAAGCGGGAACAGACAATGTAAATGCATGGTATAGTCAACCGGTTAAAATAGAACCGGTAAGAATGGGCGACTGGATAGGGGATATTGCATCAGGAGGAAATGTAAATACCAGAAATGTGACCGTAAACCCTCACGGTAACGGCACACATACTGAATGTCTGGGTCATATTAGCAAGTCACCATACAACTTAAACACATGTTTGAAACAATTTCACTTTACTGCTAAGGTGGTAACCATTGATCCTGTGGCTGTAGGAGAGGATAAGATTATTAAACTGGAACAAGTTTCTAAGCTGGACTTAAAAGACATTAAGGCCCTTATAATCAGAACCACACCAAATGATAGATCAAAACTAACCAGACAGTATTCCAACACTAATCCTCCATTTTTATCAAAAGAGGCCAGCGAGTGGATTTGTACTAATGGCATTGAACATTTGCTGATAGATCTCCCATCTGTCGACAAAGAACATGATGATGGGAAGCTGTCTGCTCACCATGCTTTCTGGCAGTATCCTGATAACCCGAGAATAAGCGCAACCATCAGTGAGTTGATATATGTACCTGATGAGATAGCTGATGGACTTTATCTTTTAAATATACAAATAACTGCTTTAGAGAACGATGCCAGTCCTTCTAAACCGGTACTTTTCAAGCTTAATGAAAAATGAATATTGAAGAAATTCGGAAATACTGTATTTCAAAACCAGGCACATCCGAGTCATTCCCTTTTGATGAGGACACATTGGTTTTTAAGGTGGGTGGAAAAATGTTTTGCCTGATAAGTCTAAGCGAATCAAATAACATCAATGTAAAATGTGACCCTGAACGTGCCTTGACGTTAAGGGAAGCTCATGAATTTATCAAACCTGGATATCACATGAACAAAAACCATTGGAATACCGTACACATTGTTACAGGGGTAAACAAATCGTTCTACCAGGAGATGATTGATCATTCATACGGTCTGGTTTATAACTCACTACCCAGAAAGATTAAACAAGAAATTTTGGATCAAATTAAACTTTAAAATGGGTCAGAGTATTTCGGATCTGTTAGAAAGCTATTATCGGTAAGGGTATTCAAAAAAGCTATTAAAGCATCTTTTTCAATCTGAGTCATATTAAATACTTCAGGTGCACCGTTTGGGGAATCGCCAACTCGAAGAAACCGGCTTAAATTAGGATGGTTTTGGATACCGTTACTGTAGAAGTTTAATACCTGTTGCAGGTTTTGAAATCTACCATCATGCATGTAAGGAGCTCTAACAGCAATATTTCTTAATGAGTTTGTTTTGAATCTTCCACCACCGGCCCCTTGATCGCTTGTGGTAACTAAGTTCAAACCATTATTTTCAGCCACAATTCCTACCTGAACTGCTGTGGTATGACATTGAGCACACGCCAGTGATCTGCCAATTCCACCGGGAAATCCTTGAAATAATTGCAGACCTGTAAGCTCCTGAGATGTAAGCACACTACTAAATCCCGGGCTTCCGGGAGGACCCATAGTCAATGCCTGGTCATACTTTGATTCAAATGAAACCAAAGATCTGACAAACTGCGCCAGTGCAAATGAGATCCTGTCAGAAGTTATTGCATCACTTCCAAAAGCATCATCAAATAGTGATGGATAAAATGAGGTTGCGGACAATTTTGTGATAAGATCATCCAATGTTAATCCCATTTCAACTTCATTTTGAATAGGCATCAAAACCTGGTCCTCCAAAGTTGTAGCTCTCTCATCCCAAAAAAATCTGCCATTCCCGTAAAATCTTGCATTTGTGAGGCCCATCGAATGCCTGGGTGTAGATTCTCCGTCAAACCCTGTACTAAATTTAAGAGGATCAGAAAATCCAAATTGTTGTTGATGGCATGAACCACACGAAATGGTATTGTTTATACTGAGCCGTTTATCGTAAAATAATACTCTTCCCAACTTCGCTCCTTCATTGGAGACGGGATTAAAGGCAGGTGTATTGTCTGTTGACACAACACTTACTCCCGGTCCTTGACTGGCAATAAAATGCTGTGGAAAAATAGTCCCTTCGTAGTCAAAATTGGTCGTCAGGTCTGGAACTCCTAGTGTATCTGTTAGCGAAATTACCGCTTGAGATTCCTGATCTTCATCTTTGGAACACGAATACATCAAGACACTTATACATGTAAGAACCCATAATTTCTTCATAGAGGTAGTCATTTGTGATTAAGTGGAGGTTTGACTACTCTTTGAAGATAAGGTTTAATAAAGCTTACATGTCTCCATCCATATCATTGCGCTGGTAGTCGCCTCTACCTCTGCCCCGACCCCCTCTTTCCCTGAGTTCTCCGAACCGGTACTTGAATCCAAGAGTGAGTATCTGACTTTCACGTTTCCTGAAAATGTCCTGAGTAAAATTTCTATCCACTACATCTATCCTGAATTCAGCCAAATTGAATGGGTCATTGACTTTAAATGTAATGGTTCCACGTTCTTTTAATATGCGTTTTGAAAGAGCAAGGTTTAAAAATTGCATAGGCTTGATCAATCCCTGAGGCACGTCAAATTCGGACCGATAAAAATAGGATACCTGAAACTCACTACTATATGGCAATTTGAAGTTCGTAAAAATCCTTCCATTCCAGGCGTATCCTGAAGACGTTAAGCCTGCAACATTGGAAGCATCGGTTTCATTTCTGTAAACACTACCACTTAGAGTAAGATTCCACCATTTTTTAGGACTTCCATTGATTGCCCAGTCGATTCCATAGAATACAGAATTGTCTATATTCTCATATGTCAGTACAGAAACTCCATCGCTAAGGAAATATTTATAGCGCTGTATCTTATCATAGGTATATCGGTAATATCCAGTAAGAGAAAGTGATATTTTACCAACATATCTGCTGATCTCAAGTTCCATGCTATTGGAATATTCAGGATCAAGGAACGGGTTTCCTTGTCTCAAATTCAAGGGATCCTCATAATCGGTAAAGGGGTTCAACTCTCTTGTACCTGGCCTGTTAATTCGTTTACTATAGCTTGCTTTCAACTGCGATTTCTCATCGATCTGCCAGGTTACAAAAGCACTCGGGTATACTGAAAAATAATCCTGATTATATGATTCAGAAGTAGTGGCCTGTTCAAGCTTTACATTAGCCTGTTCAGCACGAACTCCTATTTGGTAACCAAATCGGCCCATACTTTGTCGCCACTGTGCATAAACTGCATTCACAATATCTTTATATAGAAATCGATTGGTTCGGTTTGTATTGATCAAATATTCACCTGTAGAAATATCGAAATCATTAAAAGTATAGTCGTTATCCAGATCACGATACGTACTTTTTATTCCTGCTTCCAACTGTTTATCCTTTCCAATGGGGTGTTCATAATCAGCACTAACAGTATAGATCTTATTATCAATTACTGTTTCATCTCTTTCCAAAATCCTTTCTGACTCAGGATATGCTTCCCCAGAAGGGAAATAGGCTATCTGATTATAATTATTATTGTTTGTATTATCTTGCAAAGAGGCTGTTGCAAGAATGTTGAGTAGCCTGCCTTCTTCATTGAATTTATGCCTAAAAGACAAATCAAAATCTAAATCCAAGTTATCACTACCTCCGTTAGTTGCTCTGGAATACAGGCTGTCTACTGCACCTGAATTATCTGAATATTTATAATTATTAATTTCATATTGATCGGAATTACCTGTATTTAAATTAACCCCCGCAGATACCGTACTCTTGGTGTTCACATAATAATCAGTTGCAAACCTAACATTGTGACTATATCTGTCATTATCCGATTCGCCAACCTGATCATAATAGTCTTTGACATCATTGAGTGTTGTAACGCTGTAAGTTGTAGCATCCCGCCCCCTGGAATCTTTAGTATATGAATAGTTGGTACTCAGGTTCCATTTTCCGGTCATGTAATTTATCTGTGCATTTCCAGAATAACCATTATCAAATGATGTTGTTGCTTCAACAATTCCGGTTAACCCTTCCAACTTATTTTTCTTAGTTACAATATTGAGGATACCAGCTACACCATCAGGGTCATATTTTGCTGAAGGGTTTGTGATAACCTCAATTTTTTCAATCGAAGATGCAGGTATCGACTCTAAAAGTGCAGATCCTCCTGCACCTGTTAAGCCGGAAGGTTTTCCATCAATTAGTATTGTAACATTATCGCTACCTCGCAAACTTACTGTGCCTTCATTATCAACTTCAACTGAAGGTATCACTTGTAAAATATCGTTAACGTTACCTCCAGAAGTTACAGATAGCTGATCCGTATTATAAGTTTTCCTGTCAATATTACTCATCATGAAACTTTTATCCGCTACAATTTCAGCAGCCTTCAAAAGTTGTGCTGATGGCATCAGAGTTACAACACCCATATCGTACAATATTGGTGTTGTACCAGGCTTGAGAGCAAGTTTCGATGAAGTTTTTTCATACCCCAAAAAATCTATTTCAACACTATATCCTCCTGGCTTTAAATTTGGAACCTGGAAGTACCCATCGCTGCCAGAAATGGACCCTGTTACATCTGAAGAATCTCGGAGGCTACGAAGTGTAATTGTTGCAAACTCAAGAGCAGCACCTGTTTTCCCATCAGTTACCATACCCTTTACTGTGAATTGAGGAGCCCCACCTTTAGGTTGCGCTAATGCAGATCCGGCAATCACAAGTGAAATAATGGTCAAGCAGATTGAAATGTTGCGAATAAAAATGAATGTAAAAGATTTTAATAGATTAATCACCTGATTATTAATTATTTACGTTTTTTTTACTATTTTAAAAATCCTGTTATGGCTGGATAGGACAAAGAGGAATAAGAAAAGTTTAACCCAAATTACACCTAAATATTTGAATCTCAACTATAACTCAGGCCTGCAAATTTAATCATGCTGAACTCTTACTAACCGATTCAACCTACAATTGTTTTACTCAGGCCTAATTGAAAAACTTTTTGAATAGCCGGGGGATATCCTTAGCTCTTTTCAGGTTAAACAACAAGGCTAATGTCATACTAAATGGCAAAGTAAAATAGTACCAGCCCCTTTGAAATGTTCCTCCATTTTTATCAGCTTGAACATATCCATATTGCTTCATAAAGTTACCTGTTATATTCTGGCATAAAGAGATCTCACCATGTGTAAGTCCACCTTGATGCCATCCGCCAGTTCGTTTAGAATCGATACCATAATCGTTTCCTTTATCCAGAGCATGCGAAGATCCCTTTTGAGGAATGTTAAGCATTTCTAAACTGAATTCTAGACTAACATGTTTGCATATTTTATTTACAACTAATTCCGGATCAGCAATCAAGTCTTCAAACTTAATGATCAATAGATTACTGTCATTTTTAACAATTGAAATTTGTTTCATAGCTGAAACCCAAAGCTTGCAAATGGTAATGGGGTGATAATTAACTCTTGCCCTTATGCTTTGAAAAAGGGGATAATCCTCCTTAGAATATTTTCTTCGCTTCCATTTATTTTTCTGAGACAGCAGTACATCTCGAGGATCTCTTACCATTACTATGAATTTAGATTCAGGTATATACTGCTTCAAAGTTTCAAGATAAAAGATGTTTTGAGGTGTTTGTGCACATGCGACCTTTTTGCCAAGTTGGCCAGACCGAAAATTGAGAAACAGCTTGTACAACTCAATGGCCGTAATATTAATTTTATTTTGAAGAGCCTCATCTGCAACACCAGAATATTGTTCTGTATGACGTTTACCATAGTAACCATCAATATCTATGGACAATAACTTACAAAATATATCTTTAGCTTTTAACGGCGAAAGGACTCGGTCAGGATGAAACGGGGCAGACAGCTCATCAAAATAATGCAACTCCTGAAAAGTATGTACATTGGCGTTACGTCCCAATATTCTACTTACCATTGTGGTACCAGAGCGACTATTTCCAACTACAAAAATCATGATGCCGTTATTCAGATTTTAATTCCCTATTAGTGCTTACCTTGGTACTTTATTATGCATTTTTAAACAATGCTCAAGGTAAAAATATAAATACAAACTCGCAGAATGGCATTTAAACCTTTACTTATCCTTGTAATCATACTTCTTCAGGGAACCTGTTCTCAAAGCGGGCATATAATCAATGAAAGTATTCCATCCGTAACCATTGAAGTAGGAGTTTCATCCACAACCAAACAACTTGGAGCAGAATTTTGGGGTTTCAATACCCAGATGATGAGAGGCCCTTCTTGGAAAACTCCTGGATTTATTGAACAAGTTAAAAGGCTTCATCCACAGCTAATAAGATACCCAGGTGGCACGGTGGCTAGTTATTGGGACTGGAGAACAGGATGGCTAAAAGAAGGTATACCCCTCAAAGGGGATTGGGCAAAAATTCCTAAGAACCCGATAACAATACAAGACCTTAAATGGGCATGTGATCAAACTGGTGCTGCTCCGATTTTTGTTCTCAATATGATGAACAGTGAATTACAGGACCAGATCTCATTCTTAAAAGCAGCTGACTCAATTGGATTAATGATTAAATATGTTGAGTTGGATAATGAAATTTATCTAGGTCAAAAATTCTATGCCAATAAATTCCCTACAGGTGAAGACTATGCAAAAGAAGCATCGATATGGGCAGAAGCTATTTTAAAGCTATTTCCGGAAGCCAAACTATCTCTTTCAGGACATGCTGATCGCGGACCCAATGCAGGAAACATCAAAGCCTATCCTTCACGTGGAAATTCATGGAATCGCGAACTGGTATCATATGCTAAAAATTATGATGCGGTTACATTCCATATTTATAGTGGCTCTGGACTAAAGTACTTGTCTGATAAAAATAATAACACTACTGAAGCTGAGAACTTTTATAACACCTTACAAAATCCTAAATCAATAGAATTTATTCTTGGAATTCCATTTACATCCGTTGAATCCTTTCAAGCAATTGACCTAAATTATGTAGAAGTAGATAAAAAGGCATGGATAACGGAGTATAATTTGTTTGAAAAAGAAGGTATCCTAGCCGGTACCTGGTGTCATGGGCTATATGCTCTTACACAAACCATTTTAATTGGCAGCTGTAAGGAAACTGAAATCCTGTGTTATCATAACTTAACTACCTCCGCTCAATTTGCTGCTATTTTTAACAGTTCAAATGGTTTTGAAAAAGCTTATAAAAAACAAGAAACTGAATTATTTGGATTGACTGCCGCAGGTGAGTGTCTATCACTATTTGGAGAAGCAATTATAGGGGCAAATCAACTCAGTAAATTAACATTTTCCCAGAATGAAGAACTAAAAACATTTAAGGGAGGAAAATATCCCTCACTCATTGGCATCCAATTAAAAGGTAATAAGACCAGACTACTAATAGTCAATCTTTCAGATAGTGAACAAAAATTAAATTGTGCATCATTTTTTAGCGAGCAACCGGCTTACAAATCCATACAAGCTGATCCTGATACTCAGATCTCCAAAAATTCGGATGTTAAAAGGCTGGAAGGAAAAGGAACCTCGATCACGCTGTCACCTTATTCTGTAACGCTGATCTCGGGAAACTGAACGCCATAGCCAAGTTTGAAAGCTGTTTCTGACAAAGGTTCTTTTAATAGCGGATGCAGCTCAACCTTTGATCGTACAGGCCTTGTACGAAGTTCACTTTTAGCATAAGTTGTTACAACCTTATCCATCTCTAATCCCAGAAAATCAAGGATCCTTTTTATAGTATTTTCAGGTCCAGCAACAAGTTCTTCATAGGCCACAGGCAAAAAATTGTGAGGTTGCTCATCAATTGCCCTAAGTCCTTTATTCATGGTAACTATCCATTCAACTGCCGCCATATCGGTTTGCTTATCAAAGGCAGCAATTTCATTACAATATATACCAAGATATGGATCATATGGTACTACTTGCTCTACGATCAGTTTCCATTTTCTTTTATTGACACCCCACCAATCTTCAACTCTGCCATTATTTGTACTACTGTTCTGTCTTGACCATTCAGCTGTTGAAACAATGGTATCCCATGGATTTCGATATAAGAAAATAAATTTGGGTGATTTGAAAATGCTATTGAGAAACTCCGTCCGAAATATCATTTCCGGAAACTTATCAACCACGATCTTTGAACCTGTAAACTTTAAAAATGTTGAATAGATCGACTTTACTTTTTGTTCAAGAGATGGGTCAAAGTCATCAGAGTAAAGGCTCACAAATGCATCTCCATCGGAATAGCTTCCTGTAATATCACTATTTGGAATGACAGTATGCCATAGAGCTTTAGGCTCATTTAAAAAGCCAACATCTTTATGAAGTGATAAAATGACGCCAAGAATAGTGGACCCGCTTCTGCCTGTTCCTGTTATGAATACCGGAGAATCACTTCCTTTAATTTGCCCTTGCCGGGATGCAAATTTTAATGCTGCAAATGTAACAGGATTAAACCAGCGTCCCTTTGTAGTAGCCGGTCTGCCTTCAAAAAATAAATAAGAAAAAATACGTGAGAAGACCTTTTGTGGCCTTGCTTTAATATATGCCTTATTTATTTGTGCTATCATGATTCGCAACAGCAATTCCACTCACCCAAGTTGGTATATTAGCCACTTTCGCTGAAACCAGGATCTTGTGTAATTTCTCGTTATAAGGGCGAAAATAGGAATATAAGTTGTCAATAGTTGCACGGTCTATATCAGACTTATCAAAAGACTGTCCGTTAATAAAGTAGTAACATCGTAAAACAGCGGATTTTAGCTCAGGAGACCATCTCCATAACTTATTTAATATAAGATTCAACCAAACCGCAATACGGTGCATACCTCGATTTTTATAGCTAACCGACCTGTTCTTTACATCAAATTCATAGGCTGTATAAAACTCGGGTGATATACCTAACCACTTGCAAATATCAGCAAGTAAATTTCCTGGGTCGCTTTTTAACTCATCGAAAAAAACCACTTTTATGTTTTTTCCAAATACATCCAGCCAAGGTTCAATAAACTCTGAATACCTACTCAAATACACACCAGTATATAGCTGGTTTTCAATCCTATCAAGTTCGGAGCTATTGAATGAGAGACACTTATCAATATAATCCTTGAAAGAAAGTTCCTGCGGCAACTGGAGTGTGGATTTTTTTCTGGTATAAAAAGATCGGGTCCGTTCAACAGGATCTTTAAGAATGATCAGGATCTTAACATCAGGCAAAGTAGATTTTATGGTTTTAGCCATTCTTTCACCACCAAACATATAGGCAGGTGTTGATTCCATCCGGATCTTATACTCCTGACAACCACTGAACTGTTTTTCATACTCAGAAATAGGATTCGGATTATCCTGATACAGGATTGGTAAAAAATAACAGGTCTCTTTATCCTTTGAACCACAAATTTCTGGATGCGCAGTTAAATAGTGGAATAATGAAGTGCTTCCTGCTTTATTGACACCAGCTATGATAAAATTTGCAACTTTCATTATAAAAAATGGTTATCTATTGCCTTTCAATAAAACATATCAATCAAGACGTATAGCATCCTGATAAATTTTAATTAACCTGTTATAGAAAACAGGGTCATTGAACATTTCATCTGCCATTGATTTTGCTTCGGCACCCATGCTTACTGGCACTGAAGCGTCTGAACAAATACTTCTGATGCATTCTGAAAGCTCATTTACATTATTGCTGTGATATACAAACCCGTTTTTACCGTGCTTTATATATTCAGGTATTCCACCCTTATCCGAACCTATCACTGCTTTGCCCATTGCAAATGCCTCAGTCATTACATAAGGGAAATTTTCATACCAAAGAGACGGAACCACTACACACAATGACTCTGAAATTGTTTTCTTCAGCTCATCACCAACTACCATTCCTAGAAATTCAACATTATCACATCCGAGCTCTTTGGCCAATTGCTTTAATCGACTCATATAATTCCCATCACCTGCTATTTTCAGCTTTGCACTGGGTACAAGTTGCATTGCTTTTATCAATATATCTACACCTTTCTCATCAGACAATCGACCCATATATAAAATATAATCACCATAAACACCTGATGCCTTAATAGCAGTGGCATCAAAAGGCTTCCCCAGAAATGCAGTATTAAATTCTTTACCATCCCAAAACTCTCGGGTTTTGTTTAACATGAATTCACTTTCAAATAAAAAGGTTTTAACATTTTTTCTGAAAATATCTTTGTAGTCATGGTAATACGATTCAACAGCACTTGCAATACTAACACCGATTGAATGCTTACAACAATTGTTAAGAATGGCCATATAAAATCTGCCACCTTTACAATCCTCGCAAATATGTCCATGATGGAACAGTCTGTAATTTGGACAAAGGTGTTTGTAATCGTTACAAGACATTACAACAGGAACTCCTTCTTCTTTACACACTTCAAGGATACTTGGAGTTATTGTAACATATATTGCAAAAACATGAACTATATCCGGCTTAAATTCACGCAGCAGCTGTCTGAATTCCTCTTTATTCTTTTTATTATATATAGTTGCCGGGATTCTACCGAACCGTTTAATGATGTTACCATTGAGATAATCTACATAGTGACCCAACTTAACTTTCTGATCATTTACCTTGAAGATGTCCTTACCACCCCCCGGATCAAAGATCGTGCTATAAGCCATCACCTCATGGCCATTAGATTCGAGAATCCTTATTACATCCTGAAAATACGCTTCCGCGCCCCCGACTTTTTTCCAGAATTTATGTGCCAGTAGAACTCTCATCAAGTTGTGGTTTGTAATTCTGATTCACTTGATGTGGCACTACGGATACGTTTCCATTCAGCAAATACCAAACCAGCCATCATCCAAAAGTAAAATCCGTATGAACGAAACAAGAAGGTTCGCAGAATCATAGAATAAGGTATGGAAATTACTACTAAAACAGCCATCGCCAATGCAATGATCTTAAAATACGGATCCGGACTTTTTTTATACACCAGCATTGATGCTTTAAAAATCAAATAGAGGATATATAGAAAAATTGCGAGGCCTAAAAATCCATAGTAAATTACAAAGGCCACCCAATATACATCGTTTATAACAGGAAGGTTATTGATCGGTGTATTTGATCCAAACATTTTAGATGCAGCTTTCTCAAGTGCAAAATCCTGGGCCGGACTATACCCAATAATGTTATTTGTTTCCAACAATTGACCACCTATCTGTGTTAAGACCAGTCCGCGGGAAAATTGTAGCGTATTATCAACATAATCATCATTAAAGATTGCCAATACATTGGTCAATGGATCTGTATATTTCAGCTTTGGATTTATGTAAGGATCCTGACCCTGACTCAGAACGATCATGTTGATCAGAAATGGGCTCAGTGCAATTGCTGATACCACAAATAGTATTGCCATTTTTTTACGCTTACCGGCAAGGAACATAAGTAGCGGCATTGTTAAAATTGCAATCAATACTGAACCACGGGAGTATGTGAAGAATATGGTAAGCAGAATTATTACAGCTAGCACATTAAGTAGTAGCTTTTTATTTCTTCCAAAACGCATTTCACTTTGTAAGGCCGAGAACAACATCACAAATGCTATCACCATAAACAGTGCAAGTGGCACTGAATCACCGAAGGTTCCTATACCGGCACCTTGTTCCCTGCCGCCACCAAATCCGGTAGACAGTAATCTAAAGCTGACCTGTTTACCTCCTATTTCCAGATCACTCGCTCTTGGATACCAAAAATCAGAGATCCCTACATAATGCTGATAAAAAGTGACCAGCCCTTGAAAAGCAGCGATAACCAAAAGCAGATTAAAATACTTCTTAACCATCCCATGTTCTATTGACACAAATGCCATAACATAGAATAATGGTAAGTATCTGAGCAAGCTTCTTAACCCTACAAAAGCCTCAAGAACTGGCGCCTTATTGATCAAAGTGATAAGCAGCGCATAACCAATAAAGATCAACAAAGGTTTATCGATTGATGTACCTTTTGGCAATTTACCTGATTCCAATACTCTTATCAATAAAATGCCGGCAAGTGAATATATTAATACCTCGGCAAGGAATCTCAAATAACCATATACAACATCTGAAACCGGCAGGAACTTAAGAAGCAGGATTTCAAAAGGAACAAAAACCACCAGAAAATATATAAGCCATGAAAACTTTATCTTCATTGCAGCATTTTTATTGACCAAGGTGGCAGAGTTCCTGTTAGATTTTTAAGTTTAATAATGCTATCACTATAATAAGCATTCAATAATGTTAACCTTTCAGCTGAAAGAGTTGGAAAATTTCGATCCCCAACCGAACTGTTTAAAATATAATAGGCACCTTCAATTTTCTTACTGGCCGACCTGGCCTTTTCACCAATACTGATAGGCATTTTATTGACCATTGGCCTTAACCCTCTTCTGACTTTACGAAACCAATTATGAAAAACTGTACTCTTTACAGGAATAGTTTTGTTGTAAACCGGGAAGTCAAGCGAATCGAAATAACCTTGCTCGATATTCAAAAAGCAGCAAATATCTTTACACACTTTTTGAGGGGATGCTGTAAGATCTTCAAAGTAAATGATCTTCATCTCTTCCTTAGGGAATATGTTAGCATACATATTGAGGTACTGATAATACCTGCCTTGTTCTAATGCCCTCAAGTGCTGTGGTTTTACAGATAAATCATCATTCAGTTGATCCTGTACATAAACTTCAAAACTTATTTGCGGATCCAATAACGCACTCTGAATGGCATAGTTATACCATGACCAGAGTCTTTCAACCGGATTTCTGACAACAAATAATATCTTTTTTGTTCCGGGAATTTCCCTCAAGGCATTTGCGGAACGTTCGCTATATAAATAGTCAGGGGTGGCTTCCATTCTCACCGGACGATGTTTGCATCCGTTAAATAAGTCATCATAGTTTTTAAAACCGCCTTGCTTCCCATCTATGGTGATCAAAGGGTAATCATTATACCAGAAATATCTGGACTCCTTCATTGCACTGGCACAAACCTGAGGGTGGTACTGGAAGTATTTGAATAATGAAGTGGTACCACATTTTGTGCTACCGGCTATGATAAAATATGTATGTGGGGGATGTTTGGCATCCATGTGCCAAAGTTAACTGTTTCACTCCGTTTTCAGAGGCCAAAAATAGGTCCTGACTCCAAACTTTTGCTTTATATAGATCATTGCTATCAAATTCCAGGTAGCCATAAAAGCTGCATTAGCAATTGCTGAACCCATAATGCCATATTTAGGGATCAAAATATAGCAAAGGAAGATATTTATCCCTGCCGAAAAAGCAACTATGTTACGCATCTGTTTTTGATATCCGGTCATATTTAAGTAGTGCCCAACCGAACCGGCAAAGAAGTTAAAAAACTGTCCGGCCATTACTATTAGTAAAGCTCCCGAACCCAATTCAAAAGTTTCTCCAAATATCAATAGCAGATATTTTCTGAAAATGATAATAAAAATGAAAACCGGTAATGTTGTAAAGAATATTACACTTGCCGTTTTTGATGTATAATTCTTTAACTCTTTTATATCTCCGGCGGCATGTAGCTGAGCAAAGCGTGGAGCGGAAATACTATTTATTGAAAGTAGAACAAAAGAAGTGAGGGTAGAGATCTTTAATACCACTGAATAAATCCCAACTGTTGATTCACTTTCATATATCCCCAAAATAATTGTATTAATCCAACCTGATATCAACACAAGCGAACCGGTTAGCATCATCGGCAATGCAAAAAGAACCAGTGAAGAAACAGTGTGTTGATCGGACCTAACAGTAGTTCCCTGATTTATTCTTTTGTACACCATCACAGATGCAGAAATCATTAATATTATTAGACTAATTGTATAGGCAATGTTAGGAACAAGGTCATTGTTCATAAACAAAGAAAGCCCACCCAAAATCACCGAACCATATAAGAAATAACTTACATTTTGACTGTATGCATACAATGTGAATTTTCTTAACCCTCTATAACATTCAGAAGTAATATATCGCATTACCATAGGCAATACTGCAAATGACATTACTTTTAAATATGGAATCAGCCGAGGTTTGTGGAAAACGTTAACTGCGATAATATCTGCGCTTAAGTAAAGTATGACCGAAAGAATGAGTCCGACAGGTATAATAACATATAAGGTTTTTATATATACCTCTTTAATGATATCAGATCGGTTATTTTGTGCTGATTGTGCAAAATGTTTTACTATAGCAGTATCCATACCCATTCTGCCAATAACAGTAAATATCATGAGCACTGTAACTGACAATGTATATGCCCCCAGCACATCTGGGCCATAAAGTCTTGAGATTAAAAAAATAAAAAAGTATCCAACAATGATACCAAGCACCCTTATGGAAAAATTGCCGGCGCCCCCCCCAATGATCTCTCTGTAGCTTTTATCATTCAGGATCCTGCTTGCTAAGTTTTTAAATGCGGCAGGCATACGTTTATCAGTTACGTGAAACTACGAAAAACGGATTGAGCAGGTCTTCTTTATTATAACCCATTTCAATATCCGTATCATAGATATTGATGGTACATCCTGCAAAAGTAGCTATAGCATGGCCTGCAGCAGTGTCCCATTCCATAGTTGGCGCCAGCCTGGGGTACACATCTGCTGTTCCATCTGCAACCAAACAGATCTTCAATGAACTACCACTTGAAATAAATTCAACTTCTCCATGCTTTTCACGAAGACCTTCGATGAAATTTTGAGTCTCGGCACTTAAATGAGACCTGCTTGCTACAGCTGTGAAGGGTCTGTTCATTTTTTGCACAGGTAACTTCTTACAAATACCTAAAACCGACTGCAGGTCAGAAAAATTTGTGGAACTTGAATGTGTGGAAGCAGATTCCAGCATAAAGCTTCCTACATTACCTGCACCAAAGTATAGAGTGTCTTTAACCGGCGTATATATCACACCGGCAATAGATGCTCCTTGATGGATCAAGGCAATATTTACAGTGAATTCACCATTTCGCTTTATAAACTCTTTTGTGCCATCCAAGGGGTCTATCATCCAAAAATATTCCCAATTTTTCCTGTCTTCATATGGTATCTGTTTACCTTCCTCACTTAAAATTGGCAATTGAGTCAATAATAAGTCTGACACAATAGCTTGATTAGATCTTTTGTCTGCTAGTGTAAGTGGACTATTGTCGGCTTTGATTTCAACATTAAAGTTTCCCGAGTTGTAAACATCCATGATTGCCTTTCCGGCCTTTATAGATGCTTTAATAGCAATGATCAGATTGTGATTGATATCCATTTATCTGATGATCATACCCGCACCTACAGTTTCATTAGTACCTTCATCAATAATAATTACACTACCTGTAACTCGGTTTCTTCGGTAATTATCATAAAAAAGTTGGCCGGTGGTCCGGATCTGAATTCTGGCAATATCATTCATCCCGACCTCTTTGTCATTTTCATTTCGATGTAATGTGTTGATATCGATCTTATATCTGATATCTTTTATAACACAACGCACATCTTTGATGGTGTGCTTGAGTGAATATTTTCCTCCGGTCATCATTTTTCTGTCGCTCATCCAACAAACCATAAGCTCCAGGTCCTGTGAAACATGTGGAGCGTTGTTTTCACGAACGATCATATCACCTCTGCTTATATCTATATCTGAATCAAGCGTCATGGTAACAGACATAGGTGAAAAGGCTTCATCAATTTTATCTTCAACAGAAAATGAGTGCAAAGGATAAATGGCCTCGATCTTGGCAGAAAACCCTGAGGGTAAAACTTTCACAGTATCCCCGGGCTTAAATACCCCGCCTGCTATTCGACCGGCATATCCTCTAAAATCATGGAATTCACGGGATTGCGGCCTGATCACATATTGAACAGGAAAGCGACAATCAATGTGGTTTTCATCACTACTGATATGTATGTTTTCAAGCAGATACAGCAAAGTTGAACCCTGGTACCACTCCATATTCTTCGACTTCTCAACTACATTATCGCCTTTCAATGCACTTATTGGAACAAAATGAATGTCTTTTACATCTAATCTAGAAGACAGTTTTTTATACTCATTCACAAGATGAACAAATGCCTCCTCATCATAGTCAACCAGATCCATTTTGTTTATACAAACAATGATGTGCGGTATCTGTAATAACGATGCAATAAATGAATGCCTGTTTGTTTGCTCTACTATTCCTTTCCTGACATCAACAAGAATGAGTGCCAGGTTAGCCGTAGATGCTCCGGTTACCATATTGCGGGTATATTGAATATGTCCCGGTGTATCAGCAATGATGAATTTCCTTCTTGGCGTTGCAAAATATCTGTATGCTACATCAATGGTGATCCCTTGCTCCCGCTCTGCCTTCAACCCATCTGTAAGTAAAGCCAGGTCAACATGTTCAAATCCTTTTGCCAAACTGGATTTCTCAACTGCTTCCAGCTGATCTTCAAATATAGATTTGCTGTCATATAACAACCTACCTATAAGTGTACTTTTTCCATCATCAACACTTCCTGCGGTAGTAAACCGAAGAAGCTCCATATTAAGGTAGTTGTCTAAGTCACTTGTCATTTCTTCAACTAAGATATTCTTTTCGAGTTTGTCAAGGTTCATGATTAAAAGTATCCTTGTTTTTTACGGTCCTCCATTGCTGTTTCTGAACGTTTATCATCGGTACGAGTACCGCGCTCCGTTACCCTTGCAATGGCAATTTCATTAATTATTTCAGTAAGTGTTGATGCGGCTGATTCCACGGCACCAGTACAGGTCATATCACCTACTGTTCTGTACCTTACAGTTATAACTTCAGGGTTTTCATTTTCTCTGACCTTTATAAATGAAGAGTTAGCAAGTATTGTTCCTTCACGTCTTACACACTCCCGCTGGTGAGAAAAGTAAATGGATGGTATCTCCAGCTTCTCCATAGCCAGATATTGCCACACATCCATTTCGGTCCAGTTACTCAATGGAAATACTCTGAAATGTTCTCCCATGTGCTTTCTTCCGTTGAGAAGATTCCACAATTCAGGTCTCTGGTTTTTAGGGTCCCATTGTCCGAACTCATCACGATGTGAAAAGAAGCGTTCTTTGGCTCTTGCTTTTTCTTCATCGCGCCTTGCTCCACCAAGTGCTGCATCTATTTTTAATTCCTCTATCGCATCGAGCAATGTAACGGTTTGTAAAATGTTACGACTTGAATTAGGCCCTTTTTCTTCAACTGCTCTTCCCTGGTCTATGCTATCCTGAACTGATCTTACAATAAGATTAGCCCCTATTTCCTCAACCATTTTATCTCTAAAAGCTATTGTTTCAGGAAAGTTATGGCCGGTATCAATATGAACAAGTGGGAAAGGTATTCTGGCAGGCCAAAATGCTTTACGTGCCAGGTGAGTCATAACTATTGAATCTTTCCCACCGGAAAACAATAAAGCAGGGTTTTCGAACTGGGCTGCTGTTTCGCGTATCACATAAATAGCTTCCGCCTCCAGTATACGCAGGTGATTAAGGTTATAAAGAATCATTTTGCTGGCTTGATCAAGTTCATTACGTATGCTACAACTGTTTCAACTGACTGATCAACTGACAACCTGTCTGTAGCAATCTCTATTTCTGCATTTTCGGGAGCCTCAAAAGGTGAACTTATGCCGGTAAAATCAGGTATCTGCCCTGCCCTGGCTTTTTTATACAACCCTTTCACATCTCTGGCTTCACAAATTTCCAGGGGGCAATTTACGAAAACTTCTACGAATTCCCCTTCACCTACGAGGCTTCTTACACTTTCACGATCCCTTTTAAATGGGGAAATGAACGCTGTCAGAACAACTATTCCGGCATCCACAAAAAGCTTGGCAACCTCACCAATACGCCGTATATTCTCTTGCCGGCCTGCTTCTGTAAAATCTACATTGTTGTTTAACCCATGCCTTACATTATCTCCATCCAACACATAAGTCTTTATACCGGCACCGAAAAGCTTCTGTTCTACCTGATTAGCAATAGTGCTTTTGCCAGAACCGGAAAGTCCTGTGAACCAAACAATACAAGGAAGGTGTCCATTAGCACCAATCCGATCCTCTTTTCCAACTTTATATTCCTGTGGCTTAATATTGGTTGATCTCATGAACTTATATTATATCATAAATTAATCCCAAAATTAAGATCACAGATATTAAATACAAAAGAGTAAGTGGAATCCCGATCTTGACATAATCCCTGAATTTATAACCCCCGGGACCATATACCATTAAATTGGTTTGATACCCAAAAGGAGTAATGAACTCTGCACATCCAGCAAAAGCTATTGCCAGTATAAATGGTGTATAAGAAAGGTCCGGGAAGCTACCCAGTCTCATTTCCTGAACCATAGCCATAGCGATAGGAAATGAAATTGCAACCGCTGCTTTGTTGGTCACCATCATTGACAGAAGATTAGTGATAAGATAAATTGTAAAGAGAGCGGCGATAGGTGAGTTAAATATCTCTACAACAGAAAGTAGTCCGTGTGCAAAATAAGTTGCAGCCCCGGAGTTTGTGATTGCCCTTCCTACAGCCAGTGCTAATGCCAATATTAAAAACATTTCAGCATCAAGATTTGATTTTATCCTATCAAAATCAATTGTTTTGGTTACTGCCAATAAAATCAGCAACACCAATAACCCTTTGAATAAGGCTAATGATGTAAATGCAGATAAAAGGAAAACCAACACTGTGCCTCCAACAATAAATATAGATTTCGATTTTTCAGGTTTACTGATATTTGAAAATCCAGAGATAGTATAAAAATCGTTGCTATCTTTTATTCTTGGTTTAAAATCATGTCCTGTTACAAGCAAAAGTAGATCTCCTGATCTGAGCTCTTGCTCACCTATACTTCCGGAAAGCCGTTCGCCGTCTCTACATATGGCAATTATTGCTGAATCATAGATACCCCTGAATCCGGTTGACTTAACAGTTTTCCCGATAAGGGAAGAATTTGCTGCAACAACAACCTCTACCATTTCTCCACTTTCAGGAAGGTCTGTTTCGGCCAGATCGGGAAGTTTAATATCCTGACGATTCTTTACAAGCTCAGCAATAGTTTCTGTGTTACCTGCGAATATTAATATATCACCACCAGTAAGTATTTCATTAGGTTGTACCGGAGCTATGATCTTGCCATCACGAACTACCTCAGCCAAAAACAAACTTCCCAGATGCCGGAGAGTATCCTCAACCGTACCACCGATCAAACCTGAATTTTCGGGTATGATCGTTTCTATAAGGTATTCCCGTTTATGTTCTTCATATTCTTTTAGAGGGTCATTTCTATCAGGCAGTAATTTTGGTGCCAGGACCCATAGATATATCAATCCTACAATAGATAACGGCAAGCCCACATATGAAAAGTCAAATATGTGAAGTGGTTTTATATCAGGGTTCAGGTGAGATGCTTCCACAGCAAGTCCATTAACTACAAGATTTGTTGAGGTTCCTATTAACGTGACCATTCCTCCAATAATAGCTGCGTAAGAAAGTGGTATCAGCACTTTTGAAGGTGATATTTTTTTATTCGAAGCCCATTGCCATGTATAAGGTATCATTATGGCAACCAGAGGTGTGTTGTTTACCCATGCAGAAAAGATAGACACCATAGATGTCATTCGGAACAAGAACCCCCGGTACGACAAGTCGGCATGAAAAAGCCTGGAAATGAGCGCATTAAGCACTCCTGATGATTTGATAACATCGCTTATAAGCAATAATAAGAATATGACTGCTATTTGTTCATTGGCAAACCCATTAAGTGCCTCCCCAGGAGTGATTATGCCACTCACCAACAACATAGCTACAGCGATCATGAACACCAACGAAGGACGTATGAACTCTTTATATAAAGAGAATATGAGAAAGCACACCACAAAAGTGGTGATGATGACCTGTAAATTCATGACAGTATTTGAAACCCCAAATTTATCATTTTAAAGGGGAGAATTACTGCCGATAGAACTTATAAGATGTTTGGATCAGGTTTTTTTGAAATATTATAAACTGCAGCCGAATAAGATTTTGAAGGTCTGGATTTATTAATAAAAAGCTCTTTGAACCAGAATAAGTGAGATATTACAGCCGTGATCTTCAGTATAAACTTTTTAACATAAAAGAAAGGGTTTCCCTTTTCTTTTATACCCGGGTTTGCATAAAAGCTGAAATTAATGAAATAGCCTTCCTTGATTGTATTAAGACCTGCGTTTTTTGTAGCACCGGTCAAAATTTTATGATCAATGATCTTATGAATGCTATACACCTTCTTGCTAAAAATTCTTTGAAAAGTTCCAGCAACTCCATTGTGATTCGGCACAGTAGTGATAAGAACACCTCCTGGCTTTAAAAACCTGGAAACTGCCATGATCGCATTAACAGTATCCTCGAAGTGTTCTACCACCCCAAAAGAACAAACATAATCATAGCTTTCGATCATGTCTTCAGGAGGAGAGAACATATCCGCATGATGTATGGTTCCCTTTATACCTGCATTCTGTAATATGGCCTCTGCCTTTTTGCATCCAACAACTGAATAATCAAGTCCTGCCACTATGAGACCCCATTCTTTATTGAAATATGGTAACCAACCGGAATTTCCACACCCTACCTCCAGTATCTTTTTTCCTTTAACTGATGAACCCATGAACACCTCGGTGAAAAAGAGGTGGTATGAATACTGAATATAATTGGATGTTGATTTATGGGTTATTTTTTTTGGGTCGGGAATTTTAAAATCTGCCCATTCTTTTTCCCAATACTCTTCACCGGCCTTATCATTATTTCCCATCTTGAAATGTAAAATTAAATCCCAACCGGATGCCAGGAGGTTTTTATTTCTTGCAGATCAGTAATCCTGTCAAGTGAAAATGATTTTTTTGAACTCCAGTTCTGATCACTCCAATTAGCAACTCTTTTCACATTTTGAGAAGCTAATGTATGAATCTGTTTTATTAACTCTTTATCTGTAGAGTTGTGAACCAGAGCATTGATATCCAGATGCGATGCCAGCACAGAAACTAATTCATCAGCATAACCGGTTAAAACGTTAACAACTCCTCCGGGAACATCTGAAGCTATCAAAACTTCACACAGTTCTATGGTTATCATAGCATGATTTTGTGCAGCAAGCCCTACCACCGTGTTCGATCCTGCAAGAGCTGGTGCTAAACACCCCACTAAGCCTGCCAAACCAGACGATTCCGGAAAGATCATTGCTACAACACCATTGGGCTGAGCAAATGAAAATGAAAAGTATGGGGCAGATACAGGATTTACCGTACCTGATATCTGCTGGTACTTATCGCACCAGCCTGCATAATATATGAAGGTATCAATTGCATGGTCAACTTCTTTTGCTGCAGCTGAACGAGTGCCGCCACTTAACTGTACAAGTTTCACAAATTGTTCTTTTCGGCCAGACAAAGTTTCAGCTATCCTATATAGTATAAGTCCTTTGGTGTAAGGTTCCACCTGGGACCATGCATTCAGTGCCTTCTGAGCTGCAACTACAGCATTTCGAACATCTTTGGGTGTGGCCCTGCAGATATTGGCGATCTCGTTCGCTTTTGGACTTGCCATTTTGTATGAACGACCCGACTCGGAGCGGGAGAATCTCCCGCCGATAAATAATTTATATGTTTTAGGAATTTCCAATTCTGGTCACAAAATATTCAAAAAAGATCAAAAAAAGTCCCGCCTTGATCAAGCTTCGATTATTGAACCTCAAGGCGGGATTTATTTATAAATAAAATGTTTTGATCAGTCTACTTCAACATGACTCCAGTTTTCTCCGGACTTGATCCTGTAAAGCTGCATTTCAGAGATATCATACTTTTCAGCGATCTCCCGCATGGTTAAACGGCGATTAGGGTTGAATATCTGTTTTTTGATCTGCTTTACTGTTTTAACCGTTAGTTTATGACCTTCATAAATAGGACGATTCATTCGCTCTTCACGACTTTGAATCACCAATGGGCTTTTCTGCTGATGTTTGTGCATCTCATCCTTGTCTGCCCATTTCAGGTTATTGGTTTTGTTATTCAACTTATCATGATCCTTATGAATCACAAATTCTTGTTTACGTCCTCTCTTCAGGAAATTTTCTGCAACCAACTTATGAATATAGTAAGTTTTATTTTCGCCAAATGGCTTAATATTCAAGGTAGGATAGCCTCCAATTGTAGTTCCGCGAAGAACTTTCCCATCATTGATGTTTTTACTGAAGCTTGCGATGCGACCGAGGTTAGAAACAGCGTAACGAAACCTTAAAGCTCCTTTAGGCATTTTTAACTCTTT
Source organism: Bacteroidota bacterium (assembly GCA_024643795.1). GTDB lineage: Bacteria > Bacteroidota > Bacteroidia > AKYH767-A > OLB10 > JAHEMF01. Next base: position 44,345 of record JAHEMF010000004.1, read on the forward strand.
CCACTTTTCATTTTTTAATGCTTTAATCATGATACAATAGTATTTGGGGTTAACATATATGAATAACGTTACTTTGGGACTGCTAATTTAAAACAATATATGGAAATAATCCATGCTTACCACCTTCTCTTCCAAAACCACTTTCTTTATATCCACCGAATGGTGCAGCAGGATCAAATTTATTATAAGTATTGTTCCATATCACACCTGCCCTAAGTGCAGCAGCAACTTTAAATGCTTTCGATCCTTTGTTGGTCCATATTCCTGCAGCCAGGCCGTAAGGTGTATTATTTGCTTTACTAACAGCCTCATCTACAGTACGAAAGGTTTGTATGGTCAAAACGGGGCCAAATATCTCTTCTTGTACCAACGTGCTTGATTGTGAAACATGACTGACTAACGTTGGTTTAAACCAGAATCCTTTTGAAGGCAATTTGATCTGTGGCTGATAGAACTCGCCGCCTTCATTTTCACCTAACTTACATAGCTTTCTTATTTTATTCAGTTGTTCCTTTGAATGAATGGCACCTATGTCAGTATTCTTGTCTAGTGGGTCTCCAACCTTCAATGACTGGATGCGTAATTTCAGCCTGTCTATAACGGCCTCATATACAGGCTCTTGCACAAGCAACCTGGAGCCTGCACAGCAAACATGACCCTGATTATAAAAGATCCCGTTTACGATGCCTTCCACCGCTTGATCAATGGGAGCATCTTCAAAAATTAAATTTGCAGATTTTCCTCCCAATTCCAGACTAAGCTTTTTATTCATTCCAGCTTTGCCTGACAGAATTTTCTTCCCAACTTCTGTTGAGCCAGTGAAAGCGATTTTGTCAATTCCGGTATGTTCTGTCAAATAATTACCTGTAACTCCATCTCCTGTAACAATATTAACCACCCCCGGTGGCAGATCTGCTTCAAGCATAATTTCTGCCAGTAACATAGCCGTTAGAGGAGTGGTTTCAGCAGGCTTAAGTACAACTGTACAACCTGCAGCCAGTGCGGGAGCAATTTTCCATGCAGCCATCAGTAAGGGGAAATTCCATGGAATGATCTGGCCGGCAACTCCTACCGGTCGAGATCGTGATCCGGGAATTGCATATTGCAGCTTATCAGCCCATCCTGCGTAATAAAAAAAATATGCTGCCGCAAGCGGAACATCTATATCACGAGACTCCCTTATCGGTTTGCCGGTATCTAATGATTCAATGATTGCAAATTCTTTGGAACGCTCCTGGATCAAACGGGAAATTCTGAACAGATACTTTCCTCTTTCTGCCGGCTGCAACTTTGACCAGTACCTGTTAAACCCTTTTCTGGCACTCCTTACAGCCTTATCAATATCACTTGCTGATGCATATGCAACCCTTGCTAAGCCCTCACCGGTAGCAGGATTTATAGTAGAAAAATGATTTCCTGATTCAGGATCCTGGTATTTATTATCAATAAATAACCCATATTTATCCTTTAAAAAGATTGAATTTATTTTCTCTTTCGAAGATGAGTAGATCCAATCTGATGTATTAAGGTTGGGCTTTGGGAGTTTGTTTGCTTTAACTGTGGCCACTGAATTTACTGGTTAGAACTCAAAGTTAAAATTTAATTTATCACTCAACAGCTAATTTTGAAAGGCAAACCAGGTTTCTGCAAGAAACCGATAAAGTTAACTGTTAGTATATTTGATATTCAATAGTCGATTTTTAATCATGAAAAAAGCCATCCGAATTTCATTAATTCTTTTTGTTGTTTTTACATATGTCTTTAAGACCAATGCACAACAAATTTCTCAATTGTGGGTTTCAAAATTTGAATCAAGATCGCATTTTGAAGACAGAGGATACGATGCAGTGATAGATAATAATGGCAACATCATCGTAGCCGGGTCCGAATCAAACGGTTGTACCGGATACGACTATGTTACAATATGTTACAATTCAAATGGAGATACATTATGGCGTTCTGTTTATTCAGGGGTAAATGATGATCAGGAAGATAGGCCGAGTGCTATTTGCACTGACAATCAAAATAATGTTTATATAACCGGAGCCAGTGATAGCAGTTATTTTGAATATATGGCAACGGTGAAATATGATCCGTCGGGAAATGAAATATGGTCTGCCAGATTTAACCTGGTATCAGCAGGCAATGATGTAGTAGCAGATGCAAATGGTAATGTGTTTGTATGCGGATATTCCAAAACATCATCAGACAAAGACCTCATTCTTGTAAAATATAACTCTACCGGTATTCAACAATGGGTAAGGACATACAGTAATGGATTCTATGATGAAGGGGTCAAATTGATGATCAATGTAAATAATGAGGTGGTAGTAACCGGCATTTCATCCGGGAGCACTTTTGTTTCTAAAGATGTGGTTACCATTGAATATGATCAATCAGGTAATCAGCAGTGGCTGCAAACATGGAATGCACCTATAACACCCAACTACACAGATGAGCCGGTAGATATGGGAGTTGATGCTAACAATAATATTTTTATTTGTGTCAATTCATACTATCAAAACTCATCTAACATTGACTATGCCATCCTCAAATATGATATTGATGGCAACTTTTTATGGGCCTCAAATTATGATAGCCCTTATGCAAATCAGGACACACCGTATGAAATGGCTGTAGACAAAGACGGCAACACATACACGATCGGAATCAGCATCCGACCCGGGTTTCAATATGATTATTTAACAGTAAAGTTCAACCCTGACGGACAATTTGTTTGGGCTCAGAGGCAGGATTCAACAATGAGGAATGATTATGGACGTACCATTTCGCTCGACACTGCTTCTAATAGTTTGTATGTATGTGGTGATATGAATTTGGGATTCAACACTATTTATGAACGAAGAAATTATGTTGTATTCCAATACGACACTTCCGGTGCACTTATCAAAACATTCGGATACCAGGGACCCGGTGATGGATTTGACATCCCATATAAACTACTCAGTAAGCCCAATGGCGATGTTTTCATTGCCGGCATGGCAAGTACTTTCAGTAGTGGATACGGTGATGTGGCAACAATAAAATTCAGCAACGGATCACTGCAGTGGGAACGTCTTGATAACGGGTACGGATTTGTAGATGACCAGGGTAATGATATGGTCTCCGACTCTGCCGGCAACACTTATTCATGCGGATTTTCATACTCAAATGAATATACAACCGGTAATGATCTGGTTGTGGTAAAGAATAATGCAAACGGAATAAAATTGTGGGATTACCATTACCGGGGGTTACAGGAATTTTCAAGGGACGAAGCAACTCATATATGTATTGATAACGCTGGATATGTATATGTTACAGGCATTACAGATTCGTCGGTGAATCAAAACAACACAGACATCTATATTGCAAAGATAGATCCAATGGGTACTTTGGTATGGGATTACATATATGCCGCACAAGCCAACGGAAATGATAAACCTGCAGGCATATTGACCGATGCTAGTGGCAACGTGTTTGTTTCTGCTACATGCGTAAACCCTGTTACAGGTTTTGATGGCACATTGATCTCGTTAGATTTGCAAGGATCTGTAAACTGGATCAGCGATTTCGACAGAAACAACCTGCCGCAATCATTCAATACTATGGTCAGGGGCAAAAACCAGGAGATCTATTGTGCAGGAACAAACATAGCTTCCGCCGGATACTATACCGATGCACTGCTTGTTCGATTTGATGCTGCCGGAAGCGCTGTGTGGGATACCACTTATGATTCCAACCCGGGGTCTAACTTTGACAGAGATTTTTTCAACTGCATTGAAGTGGATTTGAATGGTGATGTGATTGCAGGTGGCGTAAGTGGACTAGATTTTCTTGTAGCAAAATATTCTACCGGTGGATCTCCATTATGGATAGAGACTTATGATAATAATTCATTGAGAGATTCTGTTTCTGCCATTACAATAGATCCTTTCAATAATGTAATTGCAACGGGCATAACAGACCTAACATTTGGCACCGACTATCTTACTGTTAAATATAATTCAACAGGAAATTTGCTTTGGGATAAGAAACTTGCAAATCAGGCAGGGTCAGAAGATGTCCCGTATGATATACTTACTGATTCAGCAGGCACCATTTACATTACAGGTTACGAAACCGCTAACTTCACTACCAATTATAATTTCTTTACCGTGCTATATGATTCTGCCGGAACCTTTAAAGGCGAACTGCTTTACAGCGATTCATTGGGAAACTCTCCCGATTATGGCAAAAGAATAGCCAAAGACAATGCCGGCAACATCTATGTGATGGGTAATGCCAATCAGCCTTGCTGGGGTAATACATTTATAAACGGATACAGATTTGATATCACAACCATCAAATACGGGACACCTTCATCAACATCATTGGTACAACATGGCAACATCCGGGAATCTATAACCATACTTCCCAATCCATCCAATGAACATGTACTTATCACATTTCCGGATGAAATTACCCGAAGTTGTATGCTTCGTATATATAATATTACCGGAACATTAGTATACGAAAACTCTGAATTTAATTCAAATGAATTGATTAATACAACTGAACTAACCGAAGGGGTTTATTCCATAGTATTGTATGATGCAAATAATACCAATTCATATATAGGCAGACTGGTAGTAATGCATTGACCAGGTTTTGTCAATAGACTTTAAATACCTCGCCCTTAAAAGGAGCCATTCCCTAATTATAGGTATTAAGCCAGGCTTCAATTATAAGTTAGCCAGCGGTCATCCTGATAAAATCACCTAATTCTTTATCAAGAAGTTGGGGGACGGTACATAAGCAGTTTTTTTATTGCCATTAAATGGAGGGTGTATGCCAACGGAACCAGAATGCCGGGCAATAAAATAAAAGGAAACCGGGCTAAAATAGCATTGGAAGGCTCTTGCATAAAAACCCTGAACTCGGTTGGCAATGATAAAATGGCAATGGTAACAACGTTGAGCAGCAAAGCAAGTCCTGCAAAATTCCAAACGAGCACCTGTTTAATACTCAATTTGCCTGCTTTATAAAAGTAGGCAATGAATGGGGCTGACAACCCTACTAAAATATCAAAATTAAATCCTTCAAAGGTCATTTGTCTCGGCAACAAATAAGAGTCATACATCCAGAATAATAACAACTCAACTACAACTCTGAATGCCTGAAGATAAATAAGCCATTCAACAGGTATTACAGCAATGAATCTAAAAATTCCCTTTGAAACCAGAAAGAAGATCACAGTGATCAATGGCACAACCAATACGATCATTATTCTTGGTGGAAACCCGGAGAAGTCAGAAAAGAATCCGATTGAACTCAACAGCCAAAGGAAAAATATCCACAGAAAGCTAAAGAACAAAAACAGGTTAGCACTCTTGTTATAATTTTCTGCACCACTATCCCTGGCAACCTTTCTTATGCCTGCATAAAGTATGAACAGGCAAATGATCACCAGAGCCAGAAAATATTTCTCAAGTAACATGTATGGTTACTTTTTGATGTTTGTATACCAATAGTTGTATTTACTTACAATTGCAGGTACATCTTTTAGTTGGGGTTTATCATCTATCAACCCTTGCACCAGATCTGTGTCATCCTCAAATAATTTTATAAGATTATTCCTGGGAGACGACCCAATAACAACTCTGGCTTCGCCAACAGGTGGTACGATATAATATCCGATTTTAAGTGTTCCATACCAGATTGGAGGATCGCCATATGCATTAACCACAGATTTGGGATATGTTAACGTTACAAGCTGAAATATTTTTGCCGGACCTTCTTCAATAATTTCGAGGAACATAGCCCCTTCACTACGCTTTTCACATGTGATCTCTTTTTTATATCCTGGATCCATTGACCTGTAATGAATAAGATCATATCCATAAGCAACCGCCTCATTGGGAGAATATATTCTACTATCCCCTTTCTCGTCTATCCAGTCAATCTGCAGCTGATTGAAAGCAATATCCTTTATTTTAACAAGACCGAAGAGTGTATCTCCCGATAGCATCACTATGTAACCCGGCCTAACTTCACCAATATGATATTTTCCCAAAATGCCTTCTCTTGAATTTCCGGATGTAATATCCACCACCTTTGCCTTTTTACTTAAAGTATAGGATTGCACTTCCGTTCTTGCAATGGTATAAAGAGTATCATAGGCTGCTCCCTTCACTTTATATACAATAACCGAGTCATTCAATTCCACAACGCTGCAGTCAATGACCCTTTCACCATCACGTACCACTATCACATCCTGACCATGAGCAAAACACACAGAAGCCCATGTGAAAATCAGGATAAGTATTGCTTTTAAAAATTTAGTGTTTGATTCCAATGCTATCCAATTCATCAATTGATACTGAAGGTGGCATAATGTTATTCCTGATCTTATACACCACAAGTTCAGATACTGCTCCGGCATCGTGCTCACTTTGAAATGGCATCATTCCGGGAACAGCAGGAATATGTGGTTGATGGATCGTTAATTTACCATTGAGGTAAAGGTTATAACCCCATCCATTAGCAACACCTTCGGGAATAGTATCCGTTCTGAATAATCCAACCGTAACATCTCCTTCAAATTTCATGGGTCCGGTACTGCTTAATGAAGTATCAATAACAACGGCTTCATCTGTACTATCAGCAGAGTTGTTGATGTTGCCTGAGCATGAGACCAAAACCACACTCAACATCACAAGTATTTTCTCACTAATTTTCATTTGGAATGTAAATATATCACAACCTGAGTTAGGTTGACATTATTTCGTTCAAAACCTTATGTGATCTTATTGCCACCCCATGTGTTTGGTGAAGCTCATAATACATAACCAGTGCATTCAAAAGTTGGCGTTTCCGTGAATTGTTTATCTGTATCTCTTTATAATTAGCGTAACCCTCCTTTACAAAAGCATTCAGGTAACCGGCTATTTCTGGCGTTATGAATTCCTGGTGCAACGGAGAGCTAGCAGTAAAGACTCCTTCTCTGAGGTCAAAGCAGGTTGACCCTGAAACATATTTACCATGAGGATAAAAGCCCAGATGCTTTGTAAGTTGTATCAAACACGCAAGATGGAATTTACTACAGTCGGCAAATTCCGCGTCGAGCATTTGAATGCTGTTATGTAAAAATTCAAATAGTGTTGGATTTTTTTCCTCTTCTTTTATTGACCGGTATAGAACCTCTGCAAGAAAAAGTGCGATAGACGTTCGCACCATATCGTTAGGTATATTATTAAAATGCGGGGCCCATGCAATATCAGTGATCCTGCTCATTCCGGAATTGTTCTTGTTCACAGCCACCACCTCAACCAAAGACAACGGCTGAAAAAAATTCATGCTGTGCTTACTTCTTATTTTTCTAACACCTCCGGCTATGTATGATTGTGCGCCAAATTGCTCGGTATACGCTTTAACCACAACACTGCTACTGCTGTATTCTGTTGTGTGTAAAATTATGGCTCGCGTTTTCTGGCCCATAAAATATATTGAGTGAAGTGCTCAATTTATAAATAACAACTTGGTAACGCAAGTGTTGGCGCCATCACTATCTGAACTAAAAACGAGGTATACTCCGGTTTGGGCCTTTCTTCCTTCAAAATTATATCCATTCCATATCGCCTGTGTACCATTGGCAGTTGTTTCATAAATAATATTCCCACTAACATCCGTAATTTTAACATTGCCATTTGGAACCAATCCGCGTATAGCAATAGGACCGGAATAATTCTCCCTCACAGGGTTTGGATATACGAGAACATCTCCGCATGCTCCTTCTCCTTCAATTGCATCGCCACGATAAGAAATAATTCCCTTGTTAGTTCCAAAATAGATGTCACCGGTTTTTTGATCTATTGTGATGGACAAAATGTAATTAGAAAGCAAGGGGCTATTGTCTTCATTAAAATTGAGGATCTGCTTGGTTCCATCGGCAGACATCAAAAATGCGCCACCAGCTTCCGTTCCAAACCACTTTCTGTTGGCACCATCAATAGCAATTGCTGTTACAACTTCCGTTTCAAGAAGGTATTGGTTAATTCCATCCTGTTTTATCAACACTTGCTGAGCTTCGTAATCAGGATCTGCCAAAGCGGTGGTTGGCGAATATATAACTGCCACTCCTTTGCCGGTGCCTAACCAAATTTCACCATCATTATCTTCAGTTATCGCTCTGATGTCTACGCTTGGCAAATTTCCCGTTCCTATTCCCGTGGAAAAGAATCTGGCTTTATCATCTGACTTTACGTCAAGGGTGCCATTATCGCTGTAAACCACCAGTCCTGACCCAAGGGGTGCATTGTTCCCTATCACGTTTATCCACTTCAGCCCATAAGAGTCCACCGTCATATCACCAAAAAGAGGGGCACCTGAAATACCCGGTATTGAAAAAGCATACCATGTGCCGTTAGCAGTTCTTACATTAACGGGTTTGGCAGCCAGTGAGTTCAAAACCCATAAGTTTCGCTGGTCATCAAATCCCATCCCTACAGCCTGACATTGCGTTGGATTCCCGATCCCGACCTGCAATGTACTATTGGTATCACGGTAGGATGCTATAGGTTTGCCATTGAACATCTCAAGAACACCTTGTCCTTTTGAACCAATGAAAACATGGTTTGGATCAGCCGGGTCTATTGCCAGTGTCATCATATCGAAATATGAATCTATATCAAACCCTGTTCCGGTGACAGATTTGCTGCTATATGTGAACCAATCCCCATTATTATATCGAGAGAATTTTCCGGGTGTATAAAAATTGAACCACCCCTGAGTGCGGGTGGCATGAGTTATCCAAATGTGACTTTCATCAGAAGCCATGCCACTTACCAGTTCACTTCCCGGACCATCAGGATATATAAAATTCAGCTGTCCGTTACTTTTGATCCTCACAAGTCCCTGTTCATTATCTGCAATATATTTGGTGCCATCTGTCACTCTTTCACAATCCCTGATTATCGGATCAGAATAAGTGCCGGCATCATAATACTCTGTTCTTATAGCCACATCGTTAGCAAACACACTTACGCTTGTGGAGTTACACACCACCAATTGTCCGGAACAGTTCCTGATCGAATAGTTCTTATCTGTGCTACTTCCAAGCGGTCCTGAAGGATCCACCCATGAACCACCGGTATAGAGCTTAATATCATCGGCAGCAGCCATGGTATAGTTAACGATTAGGTCACCATTGAATTCGGCAAGGAGATTATAATCCCCCGCATTCCCAACATCATCCAGTGAAAGTGTCCACACAGCGAAATTAGCAAGGTTAGGATCGTTCTCGTCAGCAGAGAACACACCCGATTCTGTTGCTGCAAATATTTTTCCATTTAAGAATGCAACATTGTATACTATGATCTCTGTACCTCCGGGGCCAATGATATATGTGTCTTTGATCTCCTCCCGTTCAAGATCGAGAACTACAATTCCAAATCCGCAAGAGAGGTATGCCAGGTTATTTCTGAATTCAATGCCATAAATACCTTTATCTCCAATGATATTCTTGCGTTTGATGTCAGGAATGTTGATGATCCTGTTACCCTTAATAAGGTCAAGATTTGAATTCGCATAGGCCACTACTAATGCAGAGGAATTGCTATTATACCTTATGGCATTAACACTTAATTCTGAAAGTCCTGTTATCTTTGAAAGCGGTGTTAATGTTCCGTCTGATGGTGTGTAAAGAAATAAACCTTGTTCTGAAGCACAATAAACTTTGTTACCTGCAACAGCTATAGATTTTGCTTTATTAAAAGGAAGATGAACTTTCCATTGGCCAAGAGCAAGGTCCTGTGACATACCAAAGAAAGGCAGCAAACAAAGTAAGGATCCAATAAGGCTGATCCGCATGATTCGGGGGAATTTATTGACCCTTAAACTCATAATAATGCGCTATATTTTATGTTTTTAATAAAATTTGCACCTGCAAAATAGTCCAAAAGACAAATTTACCTCATATTTAGCAGTTTATCCTTAATAGGAACCCTGGCATATCTGTGAAAATTGCAATAAATACACGACTGCTGATTAAAGACAGATTAGATGGTATTGGCTGGTTTACATACCATACAACCAGACTAATGTGTCAAAATCACCCTGAGGTTGAATTTTTGTTCATATTCGACCGCCCTTTTGACCCTTCGTTTATTAACTCTCCAAATATCACCCCTGTATATTCGGGTCCGCCCGCACGTCATCCATTCTTATATTATCTCTGGTTTGAACACTCACTTCCGCGAATATTAAAAAAACACGATCCTGATATCCTTATAAATCCTGATGGGTTCATGAGCCTCTCCACTAATATCCCACAAATACCAGTGATTCATGACCTGAACTTTGAGCATTTTCCAAAAGACCTTCCATTCTTTTACCGCCACTATTACAAGTTCTTTTTCCCTCGTTTTGCAAGATCAGCAAAACGAATTGCAACAGTTTCAGAATATTCGAAAAATGATATCTGCAACCTGTATCATGTTGATGATAATAAGGTAGATGTTGTTTATAACGGAGTTAATGAAATATATGCCCCCATTACTGATGAAGTTCAAACTCTGACACGATCAAAAGTCACGGGAGGTTCGCCTTACTTTTTGTTTGTTGGTTCTCTACACCCTCGTAAAAATATTTCCAACATGCTTAAAGCTTTTGATCGCTTCAGAAAAAGTGTTTCAGATGCATATAAAATGGTAATTGTTGGAAATAAAAAATGGTGGACTGCTGACCTTGAGGAGACTTTTAATAAAATGGAAAATAAGTCCGATGTGATTTTTCTTGGCAGACTACCTGTGGAGGAACTAAAGCTGGTATCGGCATCAGCTTTTTGTTCATTGTATGTTTCAACATTTGAAGGATTTGGTGTACCTATAGTTGAATCGATGAGATGCGGCGTTCCTGTAATCACATCTAATGTGACATCTATGCCGGAAATTGCCGGCAATGCTGCATTACTGACCGACCCATTCGATCCGGAAGGAATAGCCCAACAAATGCTCATGTTAACAAAAGATCAGGATCTAAGAGATAGCTTGATCAAAAAGGGTATAATTCGTGCTGAGGAATTTTCATGGCACCGAACTTCATCATTACTTTGGGATTGCGTATTGAATTCCGGAACCAAATTCAAAAACAAATAACCTTACCTTTGTCCTCATTATAGGAGTAAATATATGCCCGATAAAGATAACATACTGGTCATAGGTGCAGCAGGCCAAATTGGAACGGATCTCGTTCTTCGACTTCGCCAGGAACTTTCAGCCAGTCAGGTCATTGCAACTGACGTAAAGGATCTGCCTGCAGGTGAACTTTTAGAAAGCGGCCCATTTCAGGTGCTGGATGTTCTTGACTATAACGCAGTAGCTAAGGTCATTGATCAAAACCAAATAACTCAAGTCTATTTACTTGCAGCACTTTTATCGGCCACAGCCGAACAAAATCCAAAATTAGCGTGGAAGCTTAATATGGAAGGATTGTTCAATGTGCTGGATATTGCCCGTGAGAAAAAACAATTTAAAATGTTCTGGCCAAGCTCTATTGCTGTTTTTGGCCCAACAACACCAAGTAATCTTACACCTCAGCACACTGTAATGGAACCCGTTACAGTTTACGGTGTAAGTAAGCAGGCTGGTGAAAGATGGTGTGAATATTATAATCAAAAATATAATATTGATGTTCGTAGTCTAAGATATCCGGGACTCATCAGCTATAAATCGCCTCCCGGAGGAGGCACTACCGATTATGCTGTAGATATATTTCATAAGGCAGTACTTGATAAGCACTACAATTGTTTTCTATCTAAAGATACTATGTTGCCTATGATGTATATGCCTGATGCATTGGACGCCACTTTACAGCTGATGAATGCAGAATCATCAAGTATAAAAATAAGATCATCATATAATATAAGTGCATTAAGCTTTACACCTGAAATGCTTGCTAAAGAAATTGCAAAACATATTTCTGATTTTAGCATTGACTATGCTCCTGACTTTCGTCAAAAAATTGCAGACAGTTGGCCCGGCAGTATCGATGATAGTTTTGCAAGAGAACAGTGGGGATGGAAAGAAACTTTCGGGCTTTCTGAAATGACCGAAGACATGATAGCACATATTCAGGAACGTTATGCTTTAGGTGCCAACAAATAATTATGAATAAATCGCTGTATATTACCAACACACTTTCCAAAAAGAAAGAGCTTTTTGAACCATTAAACAGCCCGTTTGTAGGCATGTATGTATGTGGCCCGACAGTATCCGGCGAGTCGCATCTGGGTCATGCCAGACCTTATGTTACGTTTGACCTTGTTTACAGATACCTCACCCATCTTGGTTACAAAGTCCGTTATGTAAGAAACATCACGGATGCCGGACATTTTGAAGAAGAAGGAAGAGAGTCGGAAGACAAAGTCAATATTAAAGCGAAACTGGAGAGAATAGAACCCATGGAGCTGGTACAAAAGTACACCAACTTGTACCATGACATGATGGATCTGCTCAACTGTGAAAGACCAGGAATTGAACCTACTGCAACCGGACATATTGTGGAGCAGATAGAAATGATAAAAATTATCATTGCAAAAGGACTTGCATATGAAGTAAACGGATCAGTTTACTTTGATGTGACTCGTTATGCCAAGGATAATGATTATGGTAAATTAAGTGGTCGTGTTATTGATGACATGATAGCCGGATCCAGGGAATTGGATGGACAGAATGAAAAAAGAAATGCTGCCGACTTTGCACTGTGGAAAAAGGCTCCCCCTGAACATATTATGAGGTGGCCAAGCCCGTGGGGAGATGGTTTTCCCGGATGGCACATTGAATGTTCAGCAATGGCAACTAAATATCTTGGTGCTACATTCGATATCCATGGCGGTGGAATGGATCTGCTGTTTCCGCATCATGAAAGTGAAATAGCTCAATCTAAGACTGTTTCAGGCAAAAACCCTGTAAAATACTGGATGCACAATAACATGATTACCATTAATGGCAGAAAAATGGGTAAATCATATAACAACACAATCACTCTTCGAGAAATGTTCTTTGGCGGACATCAATTACTTGAAAGAGGTTATGACCCAATGGTTATTCGATTTTTTATTCTTCAAACGCACTACCGAAGTACACTCGATTTTTCTAACGAAGCATTACAAGCATCTGAAAAGGGGCTTCAAAGACTACTTAATGCTTTTGAGTCCATTGACAAAATCACACCTGCGACAGAATCTTCTGTAGAGCTTGAAAAGATCCGGACAGATTGTTATAAAGCAATGGATGATGATTTCAATTCTGCCATTTGTATTGCCAACCTGTTTGAGCTGGCCAGAATTTGCAATTCCGCTGTTGATGGTACAGAATCTATGACAAAGGAAGACATTGATAATGCAAAAGAAATATTTGACACCTTTCTGTATCAGGTTTTAGGAATCAAGGCAATTAAAAAAGATGTTTCCGGTGACATGGAAAGCCTTATGAAAATAATGCTTTCCATCAGAGATGAAGCCAAGCAAAAGAGGGATTTTAGCACCTCAGATAAGATCCGGGACGAACTCCAGAAACTTGGTATAGCTGTCAAGGATACAAAGGATGGTGCAACCTGGAGTAAGAACTGATCAATTGCCATGAACAGAATCGTAAGTCAATTGCTTCATCACCGTTACATCATACTCATATTACTCGTAATTACTATTTGGGGATGCCAGAGCGAAAAAGCAAATGATAAAAAAAGCGATCCGCCATTGTCCACCTATAAGCCGGTAACGATCAATGTTCCTCCTTTTAATAAGGATTCTGCATACTATTATGTTAAACATCAGGTAGAATTTGGTCCCCGGATTCCCGGCAGTAAAGCTCATCTTGAGTGTTCTGAATGGCTTGCAGAGAAGTTGAATTCTTATGGCCTTGATGTAACCATACAAAAAAGTGTGGCCACCACTTTTGACAAAAAGAAATTTGATCTGTATAACATTATCGGAAGCTACAACCCAAAATCAACAGAACGTATTTTATTATGTTCTCACTGGGATACCAGACCATTTGCTGACCGCGATGAAGGTGAAAATTATAATAAACCTTTTGATGGCGCCAACGATGGTGCAAGTGGTGTTGGAGTACTGCTTGAGATCGCCCGACAGATATCAATAGCTAAACCTGCCATTGGGATTGATATCATCTTTTTTGACCTGGAGGATTATGGCAATTCTGCTATTGATGAATCCTGGTGCCTTGGTGCTCAGTATTGGGCAAAAAACCTGCATAAACCCGGATATTATGCACGGTTTGGGATATTATTGGACATGGTAGGTGCAAAGGGCGCTACCTTTCCAAAAGAAGGAACTTCTATGTATTATGCATCCGGAATAGTGGATAAAGTATGGGGGATAGCTCAGCGCAAGGGGTATGGTGAAATGTTCACAAATCAAACTACATCCCCAACAACCGATGATCATCTTTATGTAAATCGCGATGCCAATATTCCTTGCATCAACATTGTGCATTATAATGCCTCAAAAAGAGATTACTTCCCTCACCATCATAGAGTAACTGATAATATGGATAATATTGATCCAACTGTACTGGATGCCGTTGGTAATACTTTGCTGCAAGTGATCTTTGAAGAAAACGCAGGTATCTAAGATCTCTGGATCATTTCATGTTGGTTTTGAGCTCAGGATATTTTGGATCCATTTCCTTCAGTGTCTCCAGAATCTTTTTCGCAATAAGGTATTCCTTGTACCAATTTTTATCTGAAGGAATAATATTCCACTCAATCTTATTGCATTTTTCAAAAATAGATTCGTATACGTCCAGATAGTCATCCCATTTTTTTCTTGCTTCCCAATCGGCATCTTTATGTTTCCAGAATTTAACAGGATTAGTCATTCTTTCCTTCAACCTTTCTTCTTGATCATCAAGTGATACATGAAGGAAAAACTTAACAACTTGTATTCGGTTTTCTACCAACATAGATTCAAAATCATTGATCTGACCAAATCTTTTTTTAATGACCTTTTCACTGATATAACCTTCAACTGTTGGTACAATTATATCCTCATATTGAGAACGGTTAAATACATGTATCATCCCGTAAGGAGGCACATTTTGATGAATTCTCCATAAAAAGTCGTGTGCGTATTCTATGGGCGTCGGTTTTTTAAAGGCGATCACATGGCATCCCATAGGATTCACCTCGGCAAACACTTTTTTTATGGCTCCATCCTTCCCCGCAGCATCCATCCCTTGTAAAACCACCAGAAGGCATTGATCTGCCTCAGCATACAACTTTTGCTGGAGTTCGCCAATTGCTGAAATATATTTTGCAGCTTCAGAACGGCATTCTTCTTCATTCACTCCTGATGCTGGACCTGTATCTGTTTTCTTTAGATTCATTTCATGTCTGTTACACCACCTGAAATTACAAATTTCATCATGTCTGTTCCGGAAGCATTCAGCTTTACAATGTTTTTACTTTCAATGATGATCAGTTGACCGTTAAATCCATATGAGAACGGAAGATAAACCGCAACCTTTTCGTCAGGTATTCCTATCTGTGCAAGGTCATAGCCCGTCACAAAACCTATTCTCTCAACTTTCGGGTCATTAGCAACTGCTACAAGAACAGGCTGTGTAAATCGTTTTTTCTCTCCCACAAAAGCTTCTACCAGGTCCTTTACCGCAGTATAAATGACCTTCAGCAATGGTGTTTGTTCCATCATTTTTCCAACAAAACTGAACAACGGGGTTGCCACCAAAACTGATCCAAAATAACCGAGCACCGTGATACCGAGGAATAAAACCACAATTCCAACACCTGGAAGTTCAAATTCATGCAAACCCGGCAATTTTACTGGCAGGCTTAACGGAATAATGTTGTCAATCCATACAACAGCTTTAATCAGAACAACAAAAGTTACTGTAATAGGAACAATTATCAATAACCCCTGAAGAAAGTAGTTTAAGACCTGCTTCATTAATGAGCGTTTAGAATTTTGCATTGATTTTTATTTGTTATCGGAAAATTATACGCACCTAATAATTTACGAAGATATGATTTGAGATATATTGGCCTCTAAAGAAGCCATTGAAATTAGTATGCCCTCTCGTTACTACCTTTCATGTAGTTAAGAAAAGCCCTGTTAACGACCTTATTGCCACCCGGAGTTGGATAATCTCCTGAAAAATACCAGTCACCAGAGTGATGAGGGCAGGCTTTGTGCAGGTCCTCAATAGACTGATAAATGATCTCTACATCTGCGTGCATGTCTGGAGGAGTAAGACGTACTGCTATCTGTTTGCTAATCTCATCTGCCGTAAAGGGTGCGTATAGTTCCTTCACATAATTACGGATCTCATCAGCAGGCTTTGACTCCTGCTCCTTACATTTCTGATAAACCTCTTCAATAAGACCTTCCATGTTATTTTTCTCCAGCAGATCAATAGCAGCCTGAAATGCAACAAAATCTTTTAGTCGGGCCATATCAATACCATAACAATCAGGGTACCTGATTTGAGGAGAAGAAGACACAATAATTATTTTCTTCGGTTTGGCCCTGTCAAGCATTCTTAAAATACTTGTTTTCAAAGTCGTACCTCTTACAATTGAATCATCAATAATAACTAAATTATCAAGGTCTTCTCTTACTGTACCATATGTAATATCATAAACATGTGCCACAAGGTCATTCCTGTGTGAATCGTCGGTTATAAATGTCCGAAGCTTGGCATCTTTAACCGCAACCTTTTCGGCTCTGGGCCTGATAGAAATAATTTCTTCCAACCTTTCAGGCGTGATATTGGGACCTTCTTTCTGGATCTTGGTTATCTTAACTTCATTCAGATAATCCTCAATACCTTTCATCATTCCATAAAATGCTGACTCTGCTGTATTTGGAATGTACGAAAAGACGGTATTTTTTAGATCGTAATCTACTGATTCGAGTACAGAAGGACACAATAACCTACCAAGCTCTTTTCTTTCGTTGTAAATGTCAATATCACTTCCACGTGAGAAATATATCCTTTCAAAAGAGCATGCCTTCTTTTCACCCGGCTCCCTGAATGGAACCATCTCCACCTTACCTGATTTTCTCACAATTAAAACATGTCCCGGTTTCACTTCATGAAGATCCTCAACCTTTAAGTTGAAAGTAGTTTGAATGGCAGGCCTTTCAGAAGCTGCAACCACAACCTCATCATCAGCATAATACCATGCAGGACGAATACCATTCGGGTCACGCATCACAAATCCATCACCATGTCCGAAAAGTCCTGAGATCACATAACCTCCATCCCAGCTTTTTGCCGCTCTGGTAAGGATCCGCTGAATATCAATACTGGATGCTATTTTTCTGGATATCTCAGTATTTGAGTAATCTTCCTGTTTGTATCGTTTAAAAAGCAATTCATTTTCTTCATCCAGAAAGTGTCCGATCTTTTCAAGTACTGTAACCGTGTCTGACTTTTCTTTTGGATGCTGACCTAATTCCAACAGTTGTCCTAAAAGCTGATCAACATTGGTAAGATTAAAATTACCGGCGACAACAAGGTTCCTGCTCATCCAATTATTTTGTCTCAAAAATGGATGACAACTTTCTATGCTGTTTTTCCCGAAAGTGCCATAACGTAAATGTCCGAGAAATAGCTCACCTGTGAACTGTAGATTTTCTTTAAGCCATACCGGATCCTTAGACTGCTCGGGAAATTCCTTGATTGCTTCGTTAAAACGGCTGTTTATTGAATTAAAAATATCAGCAATGGGTTGGGATGCATTACTCCTAATTCTGTTTATGTATGGGCTGCCAGGTGATACTCCCAATTTTATGCATGCAACACCTGCGCCGTCCTGACCACGGTTATGCTGCTTCTCCATTAAAAGGTATAATTTATTTACCCCATAAAAAGCCGTACCATATTTGTCCTGGTAGTAAGAAACGGGCTTAAGCAACCTAATGAACGCTATACCGCATTCATGTTTTAGGGCATCACTCATAGTGGGTTACCTGAAGTGCAAAGTTACGAATTATAGATGAATCAGATACATCCCTCATAATCGCTAGCTCCCTAATGATCACGACACTGTGATTTACCCAGGAATGAACATGCTTTTAAACCAAATGGGAGGTGATGCTGATAATATTAAAATTCAACTTTTTATATACCACCCTTTAAGGCTGTTACCAACCCCACATGCATTTAAAATCCCGTTTATAGCTGTTTTTGCAACACCTGCCATCCGGTTCGAATCCATGGTAACCCTGATCCTTTCATCAGAAGTGTCCTGCGAAATATAGTGTCCCGACTGCTTTCCATTCTTTCTCCTTAAACTTTCCTGAATCCGGGTAATGCTGATGCCTGCTGATTGAAGTTTCAGTTTTTTAAATCCGCATTTTGTTAGTAGATAATTTACAGTCTTAGGTGTATAATATGATAAATGATCAGGGTAATCCAAAACGTTGTAATTGCTCTTAAGTAAATATCTTTCTAACGCATTGAAATTTGGTGTAGTGAAAAAAAATAATCCTCCCGGTTTCAGGATTCGGTTTATCTTAAGCATCTCGCTAACAGGGTCATTGAGATGCTCAAGCAATTCAAATGCTGTAACCACATCAAATGTGTTTTCAGGAAACCAGGTATCATCGAGATCTCCATGGTATACGTTCAGCCCATTCCTCCGCAACCCTTCAACAGATTCTTTTGAAACCTCATTCCCTGCAGCATCCCAGCCCAGCTCAGTGGCAGTAGCTAGAAAAAATCCTCTTCCACACCCAACATCAAATAACTTTTTACCTTGCACAACTGATTGGAATTTTTCTAATAATTCTACATACCTTGACTTGGTTATAGGAGAAAAATATTTATTAAAGTTATATCCTGCATAATGTTTTTCCAACTCAGCTTCCGTGGGTATACGTTTGCTAAAAACAAAGCCTAATGGATGACTTTGCACCAAATATTGTTTTTCATAGCCTTTCATTTCGCGAAGATCATTTGATCCGCTAAGTGGGCAACTATTTAAAAATGAAATTTGATCCTGATGCATTATGATATTCCCCTCACACTACTAAATCAATGATGTCTTGTGATAAGATTAAATTAATTATCAGTTATTATAACAATTGTCAAAAATGGTTATTCTTATTCAGTTGAATTGACTTTTCAATTATTCCTTTTCTTCAAATAGCTAGCCATAATAATACCAAACCCAGTACCCATCGCAAGACCAACAGGGATGTTTTTCAAAGCACTTCCTATTGCTGTACCAACTCCGGCTCCAATAGCGATTCCCAAGCCGATGTAATTCTTTCCTTTCATTATTACCTATCTAAATTTTGAATAGCCCTTTCCGGCATGACTAAGTAAGCTGAAAAATAGAAACAAATCACACCATTTCTTAAGTAATCATCAATAATAATGATACGATCTATAAAAATTGCTCCTTTTTCATATTTAGCCAGCTAAGAGCGCTGCCGTGAAACAGCAACTCTGCAGTATGCTCATCAAATCCGGTATCAGCTATCAATTTACCTGGCTGAAGCTCTCCTAATGGAAATGGATAATCAGTACCTAATGCTATCTTCTCCGCACCTATCAATTCAATCAGGAATTTCAGCATCTGTTTATCATGTACCAATGAGTCAAGGTAGAATTTGCCGATATAATCTCTTGGGTTCACATTATTATCAATAGCTACCAAATCAGGACGACAATTGAAACCATGTTCGATCCTTCCTATTGTTGAAGGGAATGAACCTCCTCCATGAGCAAATGCTACCCGAAGTTCCGGCAATCTTTCAAAGATGCCGCCAAAGATCATTGAACACATTGCAAGAGATGTTTCAGCTGGCATTCCAACCAGCCAGGGAAGCCAGTATTTCTGCATTTTCTCCTGTCCCATCATATCCCAGGGATGTACAAAGATCGCCGTGTTTAGACGCGAGGCAGCTTCAAAAAAGGGAAAGAGCTCAGGTGCGTTTAAATTCCAATCGTTAACATGCGACCCGATTTGCACCCCTTTGAGGCCAATCTTAACACATCTCTCTAATTCAGCAATAGCAAGTTCAGGATCTTGAAGCGGAATAGTTCCCAAACCAATAAATCGTTTCGGATGATTTTTTACTATCTCAGCTATATGATCATTCAGAAACATTGACAGATCCAAACAATCTTTCGATTTGGCCCAGTAGCTGAACATCACCGGAATGGTGGATAGTACTTGAACATTAATTCCATGATCATCGCATTCGTGCATCCGCACATCCGCATCCCAGCAATTCGACTCTATTTCTCTGAAAAACTTATCCCCTTTCATCATCCTTGCACAACATGATTTATGATGATCCAGATGAATGAATTCACCATAACCAAACCGGGATGCCCAGTCAGGCATCTTTTCAGGAATGATGTGGGTATGTATATCTATCTTAAGCATTCAACAGAAAATGTAAATCACGATGCATACCACTACAAGTCTGCACTTGCTGTAGCATGATTAGTGCTTATAGTATTATATATCAAATTTGATCCCTTGAGCCAAAGGCAATTCTGTGCCAAAGTTGATAGTATTGGTTTGTCGACGCATGTATATCTTCCAGGCATCTGACCCTGATTCACGTCCACCACCAGTATCTTTTTCACCGCCAAATGCACCACCAATCTCTGCTCCTGAGGTTCCGATATTAACATTTGCAATGCCACAATCAGATCCCTGATGTGACAGGAATGCTTCTGTTTCAAGCATATTTTTCGAAAATATTGAAGAAGAAAGCCCTTGAGGTACATCATTTTGTAATGCTATCGCTTCTTCAATTGTTGAATATTTTGTCAGGTATAAAATGGGTGCAAAAGTTTCTTCCTGTACTATATTAAAATGGTTTTCAACTTCTGCTATGCAAGGAACCACGTAACAGCCTGATTCATACCCCTCTCCATTCAACACATCACCCCCATGAATGATTTTTCCTCCTTCTTTGATGATCTCATCCTGAGCTTTCGTAAAATCATTTACAGCATTGGCATCTATCAATGGACCAACTAAAGTGGAAGAGTCCAATGGGTGACCAATTCTCACAGCTCTGTATGCATTGACTAACCTTTCTTTGAAAGCTTCATAAATACTGTCATGAATGATAAGTCTACGTGTAGACGTACACCGTTGTCCACATGTGCCTACAGCACCAAACAATACGGCCCGGAGTGCCATTTCCATATCCGCCTCAGGAGTGATAATTATCGCATTATTTCCTCCAAGTTCAAGCAAACTCCTTCCTAATCTTTCACCGACAATCTTTCCCACCCGACGACCCAACTTGGTAGAACCTGTAGCTGATATCAGCGGCACACGTTTATCTGATAGAAAATTGTCGCCAATATATTTTGATCCTCCTGCCAATAAACAAACCGTCCCTTCCGGCACATTGTTCGCTTTCAATACATCCTCAATTATCTTATGTGTTGCTATGGCACACAGCATTACTTTTGATGAAGGTTTCCATACCACTGTATCTCCACATACCATTGCCATCATCGCATTCCATGACCACACCGCAACAGGGAAGTTAAATGCGCTTATTACACCAACAATACCAAGTGGATGATATTGATCATACATCCTGTGACTAGGCCTTTCACTATGCATTGTAAACCCGTGTAACTGTCTGGAGAGGCCCACAGCAAAGTCGCATATATCTATCATCTCCTGAACTTCACCTAAACCTTCTTGATAAACTTTACCCATTTCATATGAAACCAGCAGTCCTAGATCCTTTTTATGTTTTCTTAATGCATCACCGATCTGCCTTACCACTTCACCTCTTTTAGGTGCAGGTACCATTCTCCATTTTACAAATGCTTCTTGTGCTTTGGTTATAATAAATTCATAGTCTTCCTGAGTGGCTTGTTGGATAGATCCGATGAGCTGGCCATCGGCGGGAGAAATAGAATCAATATTTTCTCCTTTGGTATCAAGCCATTTTGTACCCGTAGATGCGCCTTTATTCACCTTATCAACTCCCAGCCTTTTCAGAGCTTCAGATACCCCAAATTCGTTTGCAATTGCAGATGTTGTCATTTGATATTTGTTTTTTATTCTTTAATGTAAATTTACAAATTAATAGTAGTCCCTATTTGGGGAACTGGCTCAAGTAGACTCAGAGCTTTACACAAATATTTTTTTCTTCAGTGAAGAAATCGAGTGCTTCAAAGCCTCCTTCACGCCCTACTCCAGATTGTTTCATGCCACCAAATGGTGTTCGCAGGTCACGCAACAGCCAGCAATTTATCCAAACGATGCCACTATGCAGCTTTGAGGCAACTCTGTGAGCTCTCTTGAGATTCTGTGTCCAGATGATAGAGGCAAGTCCGTATCGTGTACTGTTTGCATACCCTAAAACTTCTTCTTCTGAGTCAAAAGGCATGATTGTAACTACCGGACCGAAAATCTCTTCCTGGTTAGTTCGACAATTATATGATAATCCTTCAATGATGGTAGGTTCTATATACCAACCACCAGACAATTTACCATCCAGTTGGATTTTACTGCCACCGCATAACACTCTTCCGCCCTCTTCTTTTGCCAGAGAAATATATGAAAGAATCTTTTCATAATGCTGTTTGGAAACAATGGCACCTACGCGTGTATCGGGCTCGAGCGGGTCACCTACTTTCAAACCTTTTACACTTTCAACAAAGGCCCTGACAAAACTGTCATAGATACTTCTTTCTACAAACATCCTTGATCCGCATAAACATATTTCCCCTTGATTGGAAAATGCAGAATGAACAGATGTTTTAACCGCATCTGCAAAATCACAATCTGCAAAAATTATATTCGGGTTCTTCCCTCCCAATTCAAGACTTAGTTTTTTGAACATGGGTGCTGCAACTCGGGATATTTCCTCGCCGGTTTTGGTACCTCCTGTAAAAGATATAACAGGTATGTCTTTGTGTGAAGTTATGGCTGAACCTACTTTTGGTCCGGTACCGTGAATAATGTTCAACACTCCGGCAGGTAATCCGGCTTTGATACATAACTCCGAAAGCAGAAAAGCCGTCATTGGGGTTATCTCAGAAGGTTTTGCCACCACACAGTTCCCTGATGCAAGGGCAGGAGCTATTTTCCATGTAAACAAATAAAGTGGAAGATTCCAAGGAGATATGCAACCTGCGATCCCGATGGGATGACGAAGTGTATAATTGATTGCCGTATCTTCCATAGCATGTGCAGCAGTATGATTATGTAGAATACCAGTAGCATAAAACCTGAAATTGTGTGACGCCCTGGGGATATCAACGATCTTTGCCAATTTAAGTGGCTTGCCATTATCAATGGACTCTGCTAATGCAAGTTGTTCAAGGTTATCATCAATCAGGTCGGCGATCTTAACTAAAATTTTTGAGCGCTCACTTGCAGGTGTAACGCTCCATGCAGGGAATGCTTTTTCGGCAGCTTTTACAGCGAGCTCTACATCCGCTGAATCACTATCAGGAATCTGACTATATACTTCTCCAAAGGCTGGGTTGTAGTTGTCGAAATAATTCCCAGACTGAGGAGCTATTAATTCTCCTCCTATATAATTCATTAATTTTTTCATGGTTTCAGTTTACTTATAAACAACCTGTTCTGCCACCATCCACCGGAACATTGATCCCTGTGATATATGAAGCCATTGGTGAGGCCAAAAATAAAACAGCTGCTGCGACCTCTTCAGGTTTGGCAAATCGTCCTATGGGTATCTCTGCTAGCATTTCCCTGCTTACATCTTCCTCTGATTTACCAACCCTATCAGCTTTTGCCTTTAACAATGAACTAAGCCGGCCGGTAGCGGTAGCACCGGGTAACACATTATTTACAGTGATCCCGTTTGCTGCTACTTCTCCTGCAAGAGTCTTTGACCAGTTTCCTACAGCCGCTCTCACAGTGTTAGAAACACCTAAACCCTTTAGCGGTTGCTTTACAGAAGTTGAAATAATATTTATTATTCGTCCATACCCTTCCTTTTTCATACCGTCTAATAAAGCTGTTGCCAGAATATGATTGCACAACACATGCTGCTTGAATGCAAGTTCAAACTGAGAAACTTCTGCTTTTGCTATTGGTCCACCCGGAGGCCCTCCCGTATTGTTTACTAATATGTTTATAGTAATTCCTTTTTGCAAATAGGCTTTTATCGCCTTTTCAACCTGCTCAGGATGATTAAAATCTGCTTCTATGTAACTGTGATGTTGTCCAGCTTCAGTACTTAATGTAGCGATTGCCTTTTGCAGGGATTCCGGGTTTCTGGCCATCAATATTACCTCTGCACCATTTTCTGCTAATTTTTGGGCTGTCGCAAGGCCGATCCCCTGTGACGAACCTCCAACCAATGCACGTAATCCTTGTAATTCATTATTCATCATGCAAAGATAAGCCTTAGGTATGGCTTGGTATAGAATCTTAAGGATTTTTCATAAATTGTGAGGCACTTTAATTTATTAGTTATTAAATATATAACCTTAAAAATCCAATATCATGCCCATAACTGCACCTTTCAACTTTAAAAAATGGATCGATGAACACCGTGACCTGCTTAAACCACCTGTTGGCAACCAGGTAGTTTATGCTCCTGATCAAGACTTTATTGTAATGGTTGTTGGTGGTCCAAACTCAAGAAAAGACTTCCACTACAATGAAACTGAAGAATTCTTTTATCAACTGGAAGGCGATATAACTGTACGCATAATGGAAAATGGCAAACCAAGAGATATAGAAATAAAAGAGGGTGATGTTTTTCTACTACCTGCAAAAACACCGCATTCACCACAAAGGGGCCCGAACACCGTAGGACTTGTCCTTGAAGTTCAAAGACGAGGCGATATGAGAGACGGCTTTCAATGGTACTGTGAAAAATGCAATACACTTTTACACGAAGAGCGATTTAAACTGGAAGATATAGTTAAGCAGCTTCCAGGAGTAATGGAAGCATTTTATTCAGATGTTAAAAAAAGAACTTGTAAAAGCTGTGGCGTTGTTATGGAGCGCCCTAATTAGTTAAGTGGCCGATCACCTGATTGAGGATACATTTTAAAATGAATCGCAGAAACTTCGTTTAGCAATATCTTCCTCAATTCATTCATGTTTTGGTTTTTATAGGCAGAAATAAAAACTGCATGTGAATTTGTTCGTGACATCCATGTACGCTTCCATTCCGCAAGTGATATATTTTCCCTTGCCACAGGTGTCAGATCATCTTCAGCCTTTTCAACATACCTGAAGGCATCTATCTTATTGAATACGATGATTGCCGGTTTTTCGCCAACTCCTAATTCCTGTAAAGTTTCATTCACTACACGAATATGTTCTTCAAAGTTTGGGTGACTTATATCAACCACATGCAACAATATATCTGCCTCCCTAACCTCATCAAGTGTTGATTTGAAAGACTCCACAAGGTTATGAGGCAGCTTTCTGATAAACCCTACGGTATCTGACAGCAAAAACGGAATTCCCTCCAGTACCACTTTCCGCACTGTTGTGTCCAGTGTTGCAAAAAGCTTGTTCTCTGCAAAAACATCGCTTTTGCTAAGTGCATTCATCAAAGTAGATTTACCTACGTTCGTATAACCTACAAGTGCAACTCTTACAATATTCTCCCGCTGCTTGCGTCGGGTAAGATTCTGCTTATCTATCTCTTTTAATTTTTCTTTTAGTCGCGCAAGCTTATCCCTTATTACACGCCTGTCTGTTTCAATCTCCGTTTCACCGGGACCTCTTAATCCTATACCACCTCTTTGTTTTTCAAGGTGGGTCCACATTCTTGTTAATCGTGGTAACAAATATTGATATTGAGCCAACTCAACTTGGGTTCTCGCCTGTGAAGTCCTGGCACGTTTTGCAAAGATGTCAAGAATGAGATTTGTTCTGTCCATGATTCTACAGCCCAGTTCCTTTTCAAGATTTCTTATTTGACCGGGCGTTAGTTCATCATCGAAAATGGCTATGCTTACTCCATTTTCTTTTACAAAACTGATGACCTCATGCAATTTTCCCGACCCCAAATAATACCTTGGGTCAGGTCTTGTCAGCTTTTGGGTAAAACGTTTTATCGTATCAGCTCCTGCAGTCTCTGCAAGAAATGCCAGCTCATCAAGATATTCATTAGTGGTCTCAATGGCTCCTCCTTGAGGGATTACAGAAATTAATACAACCTTCTCTACAACAGGAGAAGTACTGATAGTCTTTGATGGCACTGCTTAGAAATATATTCTACACAAATGTAGTGTGCAAAAAGTTACGTTGTCTTAGATTCACAAAAGATAATTGTCATTGATCTATTCAGCCATAGCATGAACGTAGTTGCCTACAGCCTCGATCTGGTCAGCAGACAGGATCTTGCTATAAGGGATCATTGCATTTTTACCATTATTGATTATTGTGATCTTATCATCCAATGAAAGTTCTGAAGCCGTAAGATCCTTTGCTCCACTTAATACACCTCTACCATCCATGCCATGGCAATGAGAGCATTGTTCAGAAAAAATCTTTTCTCCCACTTGCTCAGAAGCCACTCCTTCATAGTCAGAAACCATACTTGCCATTTTAAATGTAGGGCTCTTTGTTTCCGAGATCCCATAAGCATAGATCAGTAAAACAAGTGAAATTAGCGCCAAAACCTTGTTTCCCTTTTTAAAGGCAACAACCGCTAATGGGATCGAAGCCAAAACAACTAGTATCTTTACATACAACCAGCTGCCTACATTCCCGGTGTTATATGCAAGATATATTCCGGTGGCCAGAAACAAGGTACTAATGATCATTTCAGGCACTTTGATCTTTTTAGAAAACCCGGCCAATTTATCTGTTGACGAAAAGAACAACAATATTGTCTTTATCAGATAGATCAGTAAAAACAACATCACCATTAAGGTGTGGGTATGGAGCATTCCTGTATACATGGCTTCTTGGTTTTAGTACGTGACAAATATATTAATCACAACCATACCTTCTTTACTTAAATTTAGGAGGTCATTTGACCTAAAATGGGTAAAATTGCAATTCACACTTAATATAATGATCAAAAAATTTCTTTTGGCAACCCTGTTTGCTATTTACGGTATAGCCTATTGCCAACCCTCTCATTTCCCTCTGAATGGGGTTCGGGATGAAAGACCGGTTTATTATGCCTTTAAAAACTGCACTATTTTCAGGCCCGGTGGAGATACCCTTAAAAATGCCTATTTACTGATCAAAGGCGACCGTATTGAAGCCATTGGTCAAAACATTACAATACCTTCCGGCACTGTGGTTTACGATTTATCTGGAAAATTCATTTACCCATCGTTTATAGAACCTTTTACTTCCTATGGCATGCCGGCAGCATCAAAACCTGAACGCCAAGCCAGCCCTCAATATACTTCTGAAAGATCCGGATCTTACTCTTGGAACGAAGCCTTAAAATCTGAGGTTGATGCTTATAAATTATTCTCGACACAACCTGACTCAGGAAAAAATTTACGCGATGCTGGTTTTGGCACTGCGATATCATTGGTAAGAGATGGGGTAGCAAGAGGAACAGCTACTGCCGTTTCACTGGCTCCAATCTCAGTACATCAATCTATTATCAAGGATAAAGTAGCAGCGTGCTACTCATTAAACAAAGGCACTTCAACTCAAGACTATCCCGGCTCTCAAATGGGTGCCATTGCTTTGCTAAGGCAAGCCTGGTATGATAGTCAATGGTATGAAAAGGGCGGAAAAGACCTTTATAATGACATTTCTCTGGAAGCTTGGAACTCAAACAAAACTTTGAGGCAGTATTTCGAAGTCTCAGACAAACAAATGGCGCTTCGTGCTCAAAAGATCGGTGATGAATTCAATATTAAATTTATTATCAAAGGTGCCGGAGACGAATACCAAAGACTTGCAGAAATAAAAAAGACCGGAAGTACATTTATAATTCCTGTGAACTTCCCAGAGAACTACGACCTTTCTGACCCATATACCTCACTCAACGTATCAATCGGCGTTCTTAAACATTGGGAGCTTGCACCTTTTAATGCATACCTTCTTGACAGCGCAGGTATTTCATTTGCATTAACAGCGGATGGCTTGAAGGATCCTAAAGAATTTATCAAACAACTAAGAATCATTAACCGTACAGGGTTTGACCGCCAAAAGATCCTTCAGGCATGCACAACAATTCCCGCAAGGATATTTGGTATAGAAAAAGAAACAGGAGATCTTAAAAAAGGGATGTTAGCCAACTTTATAATTGTCTCCGGCGACCTCTTTGATCCAGAAAGCGAATTAATGGAAAACTGGACAGCAGGGAAGCGAAATGTTTTGAAAGATGCCACTACTCCTGACTACAATGGCATGTACACTCTTTTTCTGGGCCGTTTGCCGGGCAAACAATTACTAATAGAAGAAAAGGGGCCTGGAAATATTAGTGCATTCATGGTGCATGATTCCTCAAGAACAGCTGTGACCATAAGTATTTCAGGAAAATCCATCATGCTTTTTGTCAATGACACAATAAGTAGCAATGATGATTTCTACAGACTATCGGGGAATATGATATCACAAAATCCAATAACATTCGAAGGTACTGGCACCAATAAAAAAGGTCAATGGTTCAATTGGAAAGCTGCCTGGGATTCAATTCCGGCTGTTGCAGAAAATGGAGAAGAAAAATCTGAAACATTGGAAAGAGGAACTATCTGGTATCCGAATAAAGCATATGGAAGAATAGCAATTCCTCAACAAGAACAAGTTATCATTCGTAATGCCACGGTGTGGACAAACGAATCAGATGGTGTACTTAAGAATACTGATGTTCTAATAAAAGCCGGGAAGATCCAGGCAATAGGCCAGAATCTGGATACTATCGGATGCAGAGTTTTAGATGGGACAGGCAAACATCTGACCTCGGGAATCATTGATGAGCATTCACATATAGCAATCACAGGAGGTGTTAACGAGTGCACTCAGTCTGTAACGGCAGAGGTGAGGATTGGCGATGTACTGAATAGTGAAGACCTTAACATATACAGGCAGCTGGCAGGGGGTGTAACAGCTGCACAACTTCTACATGGGTCGTGCAATCCTATAGGAGGCCAGTCAGGGCTAATAAAGTTGCGCTGGGGGGTTGCACCTGAAAAATTAAAAATTGCCGGAGCTTCCGGATTCATCAAGTTTGCACTAGGCGAAAATGTTAAGCAATCAAACTGGGGCGACAATTACAACAGCAGATATCCGCAGAGCCGAATGGGAGTTGAGCAAATTTATTACGATGCTTTTTGGAGGGCCCGTGAATATGAACATACGTGGAAAAATATTTCCAAAGGATCGAATACACCAAGAAAAGATCTTGAGCTTGAAACTTTGGTTGAGATCCTCAGCTCCAAACGATTTGTTACGACCCACTCATATCAACAAGGTGAAATAAATATGCTTATGCATGTAGCTGATTCAATGGGCTTCAAACTTAACACCTTCACACATATCCTTGAGGGTTATAAGGTAGCTGACAAAATGAAAGCTCATGGTGTAGGAGCATCTACATTTTCTGATTGGTGGGCTTATAAATATGAAGTTATAGAAGCGATCCCATACAATGGAGCTATAATGGATCAGATGGGCATTGTGGTAGCCTACAATTCAGATGATGCCGAAATGGCGAGGCGACTGAATCAGGAAGCTGCAAAAGCCATCAAATATGGAGGCCTGAGTGAAGAGGAGGCTTGGAAATTTGTGACCCTGAACCCTGCAAAACTGCTACATCTTGATGACACAATGGGAAGCATAAAAGTTGGTAAAGATGCAGATGTAGTACTATGGAATCACAACCCGCTTTCAGTTTATGCCATACCGTTGTACACTTTCGTCGATGGTATTTGTTATTACTCAAAGGTTGATGATGATGCCCTGAAAATTCAAAATGAAAATGAAAGAGCCAGGATCATTGCAAAAATGATGGCTAAAAAAGAGTCGGATAAAGGTAGTGAGCAGATGGCTACAGAGGATGAGCCTGAAGTAAAACATTGTATCAACAAAGAAGATCTGAACCCATGAATACACATAATAAAATACATTTAGTGATCACATCGCTGTTCGTATTTGGAACTAATCTATTCACATCAGCACAAAACCCTATCCCAGCTAAGACTTCACAGGAAAAAACGATACTGTTCACCGATGCAGTTTTACACAATGGCAAAGAAACCTATGAAAGTGGTATCCTCGGGATCGCAGGTGGCAAAGTGGTACTATCAGGAGACGCTAAGCTCATACGGCCTGACGAAGCTGCATTTGATACTGTGATATCACTCAACGGGAAACATATATATCCGGGGTTGATTGCCATGAATACCACCATTGGACTGAATGAGATTGAACAGGTAAGAGCAACTCATGACTACGCCGAAACAGGGGTATTCAATACCTCTTCAAGGGCACTGATCGCTTATAATACTGATTCAAGGGTTACTCCAACGGTAAGATTTAATGGTGTAATGTTAGCTCAGTCCACGCCTCAGGGGGGAAGAATTTCCGGAATGTCATCAGTGTTCAAACTTGACGGGTGGAATTGGGAAGATGCCGTTTATAAAAGTGATGACGGGGTTCATGTAAACTGGCCATCGCAAGTAGTGAAACGAACAAGTAATAAAGAAGATCAAACAAAACAAATTGAAAAAAATCTACAGGAACTGGAAAAGTTAAAGTCTTTCATCGCGGAAGCTAAAGCTTATTCACAATTACAACAACCTGCATTAATAAATCTTCAATTTGAAGCAATGAAGGATGTATTTATCGGCAATCGTCGTCTTTATGTTCATACCAACCATGTTTTGGATATTGCCTCATCAATAAATTTTTTCAAAGAGAACGGTATCAAAATAGTGCTAGTGGGTGGTCAGGATGCATGGCGTCTGACAAGCTTACTGAAGCAAGATTCGATTCCAGTTGTTCTGACGAACATACACCGCTTACCCATGCGGGAAGACGATGATATTTATTTACCCTATAAAATACCAGCAATACTTAAAAATGCAGGCGTGGAATTCGCCATCAGTTGTGAAGGATTCTGGCAGGTACGAAATCTTGCTTTTCATGCAGGCACAGCCGTAGCGTTTGGCCTCTCATATGATGATGCCATAGCTGCTATAACATCCATGCCAGCAAAACTATTAGGCATTGACAAGACTACAGGCACACTTTTACCCGGCATGGATGCAACACTTATTATTTCTAAAGGCGATCTGTTGGATATGGGTTCAAGTAAAATTGAACATGCATTTATTGAAGGAAGCGAGATCGATCTGGATAATATACAGCTGAAGCTTTATAATAAATACATGGATAAGTACCAGTTAAATCAGCAATAAACAGCGTTTAAGAGCAATGGTACTCAAAAGATCCTTTTTACTGGTACTTCTGGTTTTATCATGTTCCATTGCAAGCGCTCAGGATAAGTTTGAACGCCGTCCTACCAGAGCGGGTTTGTTTGCTATTTTTGAAACAGCTGCAGGTTATGATATCACACCTTATGCAATAGCTGAAACTATTGATGAGATCAACGCAACTAAGGTAAATCTGAACCGATATAAGAATTTATTCAAAAATGGCCCCTCAAAGGAGTTAGGATTTTATTCCATTGTACTCGGTTGGCAATCCGCTTTTAAAGGTGACTTTATGATTGCCGGCGAATATTTTAAAACGAATATTGAAGTCCGGAATAATTTTGACGATGAGTTGGGCCAGGCAATTGGCAGTCTTTATCTTGGTTATTCTTTATACCAGTCACTAGAATATGATAGCGCACTTGTTCAATTTGAGCTAACAAGAAAACTCAGTGAAAATTACGGTTTTGAAAACCTACACCCTGTATCAGTTTCTATGATCGCTCAAACCTTACTTGTTTTACAAAAACCGATCCTGTCACGACAACACTTTACTAAAGCGTACCAATTGTTCGATCCAACAACTGAAAAAAGAGAAAAGGCCGTGATACTGATCGAGATCGCTGAAATGCAGGTTGTAGTTAATGAGATAGACAGTGCCAAACTAAACTTAATAACTGCATTTAAAACATTTGAAGTGCTGAATGACAAGCCTATGATGGCCATTGCGAAACGTGATCTGGGGCTACTAGAATTCAGGCAGGGTAATTATGAAAAATCCTTAGAATATTTTGAACAAAGCATGAGGTACAGCCCTGAATTGTCAGTGGCAAAGCTTATCAAGAACACTTACTTAAAACTTTACACCAAGTCCAGTCTTTTACAAAAACATGAATTATCAAATGAGTATAATATTCTATATACTCAACTAAGAGACTCCATTGACCTTGTTGAAAGATCCAGAATGGTAAGCAGCCAACTCACCCGTAAGGAACTGTTGGTGCGCGACCAAATTAACGACTTGCTTGAAAAAAGTGCTCTAACACTTTATGAAAATCTAAGCTCAGAAGAGTTGTTAAGGAACCAGAAATTCCTTGAAACAGAAATCGAAAAGTTGGAAAAAGAACGGATTATCGAAGACCTGAGTGCCGCCAAATATCTTTCTGACCAACTTTCAATTGAACGTGAAGAACAGATCAAACAGCTGATGCAGGAAAAAACTCTTCAGGAAACAGCACTTGCTAAAAGGGAACTTTTGATCAGCCGGCAACAAACAGTCCGAAACACATTATTGGTTGCTGCACTCTTCTCTATCGTGATTGCTATCTTGCTTTATACAAGATTCCGAAACCAAAAAAAATCGCATCAGAAACTTGATGAAGCTTATAAAGAGTTAACGGCAACTCATGCGAAACTTATCGAGACTCAGGAGCAACTTGTTCAGTCTCAAAAAATGGCTTCACTTGGCCAAATGACCGCCGGCGTAGCACATGAGATACAAAACCCGCTGAACTTCGTTAACAATTTTTCAGAACTCACACTTGAAATGGTGAACGAGGTGCGCAATGGAGAATCGAAGATCGAAGACGTTGCTCCGATCATTATTGATAACATAAGGAAGATCCATGAACATGGGAGGAGGGCCGATAAAATTGTAAAGGGCATGTTGATGCACAGTTCTCCAAATGCAAAATCTAAGGAGCCTACTGATATAAATTCGATCATTGAAGAGTTAATTGAATTATCATATCATGGCAACAAACAAAAACTATTGAAATCAGATGTCAATATTAGTTTGGATCTGGCTCCTGACCTCCCTATGATCACCATTGCCAAAAATGAAATAGGCAGAGTGCTGGTAAATATTTTTAATAATGCATTTTATTCTTTGGGGAAAAAGTATGACAAATCCTCAGGTTCCGAATACAAACCCGAATTATCTATATCAACCAGAAAAACTTCCGACAACTTTGTAGAGCTGGCGATCACAGATAATGGCATTGGCATTAAGGCGGAGAATTTGTCCAAGATCTTTGACCCTTTCTTTACAACCAAGCCCCCTGGTGAAGGCACAGGACTCGGCTTATCCATAATTTATAACATTATCACTAAGGACCATAATGGAACCATAAAAGTGACTTCTGATTATGGTGAAAATTGTTCATTTATTATTAAATTGCCTCTTTAATTAACAAAACCGATCAAACACAAAAAATGGAACAGCATATCGATCTGAGTTTTCTCAAGTCTTTTACCGGAGGTGATTCTGCAAAAATGAAAAAGTATATCAGTATGTTCACCGGAACTGCGCCTGCAATGATTGAAAAGATAAAGACGGATTGCTCCTCAGGTGACTGGCCAGCATTAAAAACGTCATCGCATTCCATTAAATCGCAGCTGAAGTATATGGGAGCTGATTCTGCTCAGGCCATAGCTTATGAGATCGAGCAGCTCTCCGCAAAGCCCGATAACACCGAATCCCTTCCTGCTCTTGTTGAAAAATTATCATCCTTATGCGGCTCTGTGGTGGCAGAATTGAATGAGGAGCTTGAAAAACTTTGAGAATTTGAAAGCATAGATTAATATTGCACATTCATAACATCCAATTATGGCACTCCAACTAAACACAATTTTTATCGTCGATGATGACCCAATGGCAGCAGATCTGCTCAAAGATCATCTTGAAAAAGTTTCCAAGTATAATGTTGAGGTGTTCAGTACCGGAGAGGAATGCCTGGAAAAAATTTCTATTCTTCCAGGAATAGTTTTCCTCGATTACCACCTTAATTCTGTCAAGAAAGATGCTTTGGATGGCCTTGACATCTTGCGCGAGATAAAAGAAAAATCACCGGAAACAGAGGTGGTAATGTTATCAGGCCAGGACAAGATCGATGTTGCCGTGAACACTATGAAGTATGGCGCATTCGATTATATAGTAAAAGGCGAAAGTTCATTTTACCGCGCAGAAAAAGCTGTTTTTAACATCTACCGGTATCGAAAACTGGAAGGCAATGCTGCAAAGTATAAAAACATGTCCATCTACCTTGGAGTAGCAATGCTTATGATGATCGTTCTGGCTATATATTTACAAATGACCGGCAGAATAACAAATATGCCGGGCTGGGGCGGATAATGTGAATTTTATTTCCTCAGGTCCAGAAGCCTGGCAACATATTTTCCAATAATGTCAAATTCAAGGTTTACTTCTGTCCCTTCTTTAAGGTGCTTGAAGCTGGTGTTTTCATAAGTATATGGAATGATAGCAACCGAGAATTCATCAACCTGAGAATCAACAACCGTAAGGCTTACGCCATCAACACATATACTTCCTTTAGGTACTGTGACCAGATCAGAACCTGCAACATATTTAAAGCAAAACAACCAGCTTCCATTTTGATCTTCTGCTTTTATGCATGTTGCTCTGGTGTCAACATGCCCCTGAACTATGTGACCGTCAAGTCGGCCATTCATAACAAGACATCTCTCAAGGTTCACCGAATCATTCAATCTTAATGAGCCAATAGTACTTCTGTTTAATGTTTCATCAATAGCAACAACCTTGTGTCCATCAGGGCCTGCTTCAATAACAGTAAGGCAAACACCATTATGGCTTACACTTTGATCTACTTTTAATTCTTGCGAAATACTACTCTGTATTGTAAGGTGCAAGTTGCCATTAACTTTTGACAAGGATGTTACCTTACCCATAGTTTCAATAATACCCGTAAACATATTTATTTATTCAGATTATCTGCATCCCGTAACAAATGAATGAATCCGGGCTTGAGCATTCGGCTTGTTATGCCGGTGAGATAAATTTCGTTGACAATACACGTATAATAATAAACACCATCCGGAAGCTCTTCGCCAGTGTTATTCACTTTACCATTCCATAGGATTTCAGGGTCAGTTGTAGAAAAAACCTGCATACCCCATCTGTTATATATTTTCAAGTCTATATCTTTCACATAACGATATGGGAAAGGAATAAACATATCATTTAATCCATTCCCATCAGGAGTAAAAATATTGGGCAACTCATATACGGGACAATTATCAATACAAACCTGCTGTCCGGGGGCACCCTCATTTCCATTAAAATCAGTTGCTGTTACATAATAACAGCCTGCTATGGAATTCCCATTTGAATAAGTATACGTATTTTGATTTGCATCATTGATGGAAACCAACAATATGAAATTACCCCCCGGAGTTGGAGAATAATAAATGTTGTACTGAGCCACGTCATCTGCGCAATCAGGGTCAGGGATCTCCCATTCAAATACTACTGTCCCCGATTCACAATCGAAGCTTGCAGTGTCAAGGGCAAATGCACACGGAGGAACATTATCTACCGGCTCGGCACATGCCTCCTGGCTATTATTAAACAATGGATATGAGAATGAGGTGCCGTCATATCTTCCGAGACCTTCAATATAATAGCAGTAATTCTGCCCATTTACCAAATTACTATCTGCATAATCCGGCGTTAAACTAAAGCCGATATTATTCCAAATAGCTCCGTCAAACCGATATATGTTAAAAGTATCATTAACCCAAGGAACATTATAATTCCATGATAACAGCAATTTTTCGTCGGTTGGAACAATGGAAAGAAAGATACTTGATGCCGCAACCGAAGGGCCTACTAACTGCAGATTGCCATTAACTGTAGCATACAGATCGGCGCGATACCTGTAACTGTTCTGAGATGTGTTTAAAGTGCCATCGTTGTAAGTTGTATCATTTATTGAAGGAAGTACGGCTATCTGCGTAAACGATGTTCCATTGACCCCAACTGAACGAAACAGCCGGTACTCATACGGTGCCGGATATTGAACAGTATCAAGGTCCGTTGGCTTGCTCCATGCAACATACATGGTACCTGTTGTGATATCTGTTGAAGTAACACTGGCATTTGTCATTACAGGCAAGTCCTTTTTCAGGAATGCACAAACTTCCACAGAAGAATAGCTTTCTGCGCCGTCATCAAAGTAGGCTATTACCCTGTAGCAATATTGCGTAGCAGGAGCAAGTCCGATCCCGTTATTATCGTCATAATAAGATGTAGTAGAGAGCCCATTAACAGTAGCTATTTCAATAAAACCTGTGTAAGCAGGAACTCCTGTCTCGCAGTTTGCTGGTATAAATGGGAAAGAGCCGGTTCTGCGATATACTTTATATCCCACGGCTTGAGGACATATGCTTTGATCCCAGTTCAACTGAATTCCATTACCCACAGGGTTGGCAATAGGGTTTTCAGGGGCAGGTGCAACCACTGTAATTCTTACCGATTGCAGATCTACCAGATTAACATATTGGTCATCATCCTCAGCTTTGAACACCATCTGATAGGGTTGCTTACGTACGTGGTCACAATCAGTTTGCCATTCAAATATCTGTGATACTGTCTGGTTGCCAGAAACCGGCTGATTAAATTGTGCCGGACTAACATTCAACTGCAGTGGCGCTCCAGTAGCAGTCAAGGTCACTACATTACCCGGGTCAGGGTCGGTGGCAGTAATAAGAAATGACATGAAATCACCTGCAGTTACACAAGTGTCGTTTTGGGCGGTAAATTGAGGTGGCTGGTTCTGGTTCGGATTGTTGCAAAGTATGTTGATCTGCATATCTCTCTCCACATAACCGATCTGAAATCCGCTACGCCATTCTTTAATAAGAAATGCAACATTATACTCACCACACCCTACCGGACTATCCCATACCAGGTCACCCGTAACAGGGTCCAATGTAAAGCTGCTACTTGCAGCAGGATAGGTATACCCCGGAATTGGCAGTCCGCCGGCTCCACGGCAGATGAACAACTCATAAGAAAGGCTATCACCATCAGGATCGTATGCATTTGCATTATGTACAAATACCTCTCCTACTACTCCCTGATCAATGGGTGGTTGCAAAAGCACGGGTGAATTGTTGAATCCTAGAGCTGCTGATATGACCAGTTGCGATTCTATATAGAAGGGAACATTCACCGAGTTCGGGATATTCACTACTCCGCCATTCCTGTTCGGGTCTTCAAAATAGATCGTATATACCGAAGGTCCTGGATAGGTATGATAACCGAAATAAATGTTTTTTCGAATGTCGCTCCCTGCACCTCCAAAGTTATCCTGATATGAGGCTCTTGGAAGTGTACTCATAGTGCCGTCACCCCAAAAGATATCAAGCTCAGGCCTGTCGGCAGGAGAAGAAGTTTTCGTATATGTGGTAATAGTTACCTTGTAATAATAGGTGCTGATTTGCTCATATGTAATCTCACCCGCCCTATTGTGAGTTGCAAACGACGACGACCAGACAAGTAAAATGCCTGCCAGCATCAATAAACTTTTACTTATAATGGATCGATCGTTTGCCATATCAATAGGTTATCACCTGTTCCTCCATGGTAACGGGCGTCTCTCTTCTTTGGTATTGCTGATTACGCAAAACAGGCTCAAAACCTGCCATTCTGATCGACTCCTGAATACCTTTAGAAGTAAACCTGTGCGGGGCGCCTGCAGCCGAAACCACATTTTCTTCAATCATAATGGAGCCCATATCATTCGCTCCTGCATGTAAACAAACCTGTGCAACTTCCTTACCCACTGTTAACCATGATACTTGAATATTATCAATGTTTGGCAACATCAATCTTGATAGGGCGATCATTCGTATATATTCATCAGCTGTTACCTGATTCCTAACACCTTTAACTCTTTGGAGTAGAGTTCCCTCATCCTGGAACGGCCATGGAATAAACGCAATAAATCCTTTTGCGCTTTCAGGCTTTTCAGATTGTACTTGCCTGATCAATGACAAGTGTTCAAAGCGTTCTTCAACAGTTTCTATATGGCCAAACATCATAGTTGCCGAGGTGGTAATACCGAGTTGATGAGCAGCACGCATCACATCAAGCCATTCTTTACCGGAGCATTTCCCTTTTGAAATCATTCGCCTAACACGATCATTCAATATCTCAGCACCTGCTCCGGGAAGTGAGTCCATACCTGCGTCTAGTAATACTTCAAGCACTTTAGTATGACTAACATTTTCAAGCTTTGAGATGTGTGCTATCTCAGGCGGCCCCAATGCATGTAATTTCAATTTTGGATAAAGCCGCTTAAGTTCCCTGAAAAGATCAGCGTAAAAACTTAGTCCAAGATCGGGATGATGTCCGCCTTGCAACAATAATTGCTCTCCACCATATCTGAAAGTTTCTTCTATTTTCTGTTTATATTCATCAATAGAAGTAATATAGGCCTCTGTGTGCCCGGGTATTCTGTAAAAATTACAAAACTTGCAGTTTGCGATACACACATTGGTGGTGTTCACATTTCGGTCAATGATCCAAGTGATTTCCTTGGCGGGATTCTTTTTGAACCGCAACTCATTGGCAATCATCATCAGGTCAGGGGTGGATGCCTCATGAAAAAGCCGCACTCCCTCATTGATGCTTAAAAACTCTCCCTGAAGGGGTTTATCAAGTAATTTTGCTAGGGTCATTTTCACAAAAGATAGTTAAGTGGCATATTTGTCTCAACTTAAACATTTTAATAGCTGAATGGTTAATGGAATGGCCTTATGTTCAGGGTTTTGATATGACCCCCCCTTTGTTTAATTTCAACCGCTCAAATTTACAACTAATTGATGAACACTTCTATACAGCTGACTACCAAACCATCCGATAATGAGGACCTTTTGATCCTTGCATCTTCTTCAGAACATTATGATACCTCGGTATTTTCAAAATCTGAGTTGACTTATATAAAGACTCAAATTAAGAAAAAGGTCCGGTTCATAGTGATCAACCAACTGAAGAGGCAGGTAATTTTACATATTGTTGATGATAAAAAGTCTGAATTCCAGACTTTGGAAGCATATCGTATTGCAGGAAATGAGTTTGTGGCCTTTCAGAATAAAAGTAAAAGCGCTTCAACTTCTTTGATTTCCGCATGTGAATCTGATCACATTTTAGCTTACGCAGAAGGTGTTTGTCTTGGCAACTATCAATTCCTTAGATACAAGTCTGAAAAAAATGTCAATTCATTTAAGACATTAAAGATCCAGTCAAAGAAAGTAAGTGCAAAAGATTTGTTGACATTGGCATTTCGTTGTGATGCAGTATGCAAGTCGCGCGACCTGGTGAATGAACCATTAAATGGTTTGAATGCTACCGGGCTATCCAATGAGTTCCGCAAGATGGGGAAAGAAGCAGGGTTCAAAGTGACGGTTCTTGATAAGAAAAAAATACAAGCCCTTAAGATGGGTGGCCTGCTTGCAGTGAATCTGGGAAGTATTGACCCTCCTACGTTTACTATAATGGAATATCGCTCACCAAAAGCAGGAAAAGGGAAACCGATTGTTTTGGTTGGTAAAGGCGTGGTTTATGACACAGGCGGATTGAGCCTTAAGCCAACTCCTAACTCCATGGACTACATGAAGTCTGATATGGCAGGGGCAGCAGCCGTTGGAGGAATAATGTATGCAATAGCTAAAATGAAGTTGCCCTGTCATGTTATTGGATTGGTACCAGCCACTGACAACAGGCCTGATGGAAATGCCTATACCCCCGGTGATGTGATTAAAATGTATAACGGCAGTACGGTTGAGGTGCTTAATACCGACGCCGAAGGTCGAATGATCCTTGCTGATGCACTTCACTATGCAGCTAAATATAAGCCTGAAGTGGTATTTGAATTTTCAACTCTTACAGGTGCCGCAGCAAATGCCATTGGCAAGTACGGCATTGTATGTATGGGAGATGTTTCAGATAACCTTAAGAAAGAACTGATAAGTGCAGGAAATAAAGTTTATGAAAGGCTAGTTGAATTTCCATACTGGGATGAATATGATGAACTACTTAAATCAGATATCGCTGACATGAAGAATATTGGAGGGCCAATAGGAGGCGCCATCACGGCAGGCAGGTTCCTGAGTAAATTTACCAACTACCCATATATGCATTTTGATATTGCCGGACCGGCCTATGGTAAATCATCAGATAGCTACCGAAATAAAAATGCTTCAGGTGTAGGAGTACGTCTTATTTGCGAGTTCTTACAAAATCATTGATACATTAAATAGATGGGGCAGCATTCAGAGGACGAAGAAAAGATCATTGTTGGGGTTACCATTGGTGATATAAATGGCGTTGGTCCTGAGATAATCATCAAAATGTTTTCTGATAACAGAATGCTTCAGCTGTGTACCCCCGTGATCTATGGCTCAAGCAAGGCTATTTCTTTTTATCGTAAAACTCTGGGAGAGTCTGATTTTAATTTCACAACTATCAAATCAGCTGAGGAAATAAAACTCCGAAAATTAAATTTAATAAATTGTTGGGATGAGGAGGTGACCATAGAAACAGGCAATCCAACACCAACAGGTGGAAAATATGCATTCACTGCATTACAGAAGGCCTGCGAAGACCTTTCCAAAGGATTGATCAATGCCTTAGTGACAGCCCCGATTGATAAGAAAACCATGCAGCAGGAGGGGTTTCGGTTCCCGGGCCACACCGAGTTCCTTGCCCAACAATTTGCAAACGGAGGAGATCATTTAATGATGCTCGTAAATGAAGGGTTGCGTGTGGCAACCGTTACAGGACATATTGCCTTGAATGAAGTTTCAGGGGCATTAAATGCAGATCTTATTTTTTCTAAGATCAAAACCATGCATGCCAGCCTCATAAGAGATTTTGGCATCCGTAAACCGCGTATAGCAGTGTTAGGATTGAACCCGCATTCCGGTGAAAAAGGATTGCTCGGTAAAGAGGAACAAGATATTATTCAGCCAGCGATACAAAGAGCTTTCGACAGTGGCATCTTAGCATTCGGACCTTATTCAGCAGATGGCTTTTTTGGTTCATCACAATTCAAAGGCTTCGACGGCATTCTGGCAATGTATCATGACCAGGGGCTCATACCTTTCAAAGCCCTTGCATTTGAGGCTGGAGTGAATTTTACTGCCGGACTTCCAATTGTGCGAACTTCTCCTGACCATGGAACAGCATATGATATTGCCGGTAAGGGAATAGCTTCTGAATCATCTATCAGATCTGCCGTGTACTTAGCGTGCGATATTGTTAAGGCACGAATAGAGTTTGATGAGATCTCGGGTAATCCTTTAAAGTTCAGCAAGCTAAGTGGTGATCGATGAGCTGAAACCTCTTATTTGTTAAGCCATAATAATTCAATCCGGTCAGATTAAAATTCATTACTCTTGATAAAAACATTTTGGATCATATTAGGATTTATCTTTACTGGCATTGGCATTATTGGAATGATAACACCACTTATGCCAGGACTGGTCTTCTTTTTGATCGCAACTTTTTGTTTTGCAAAAGGATCCCGAAAATTTCTCCGCCTTCTCATTTCAAATAAATATATCGGACCCCAAATAAGTGATTACCGAAAAGGGAAAGGGATGACTATTGCCACAAAAGTCACTGCGATCAGTATTCTTCTATTAGGTACAGGAGTAAGTGCATTTATTATGGTAAAGATATATTGGGTGAAATGGGCCATATGTATTACAGGGCTGGTTGTAACATTTATCATTCTTGCTCAAAAAACCAATAAAGAACGATCCCGATAAGTTGTATCCCAGTTATATTTTAAGTTTCTTGTTAGATCTCTTTTTAACCCACCTAGTACCCTTCCTGATTCAAATATGAATACTAATTCATCATCTTTCAATTTAAAATCTAATGAATAAATCTTATGGGATATGTGTAGCCGTTATAATTGTGTTCTTAAGCTCTTGTGACTTAAGAAATAGCTCAAGAGAACCAATTGGCCTTTTTGAGGGGTACTGGCACTTTGATAACGACAATGGCACTCAGGTGGAATACTGGGGTAAACATAGTGATGATGGCTTTACAGGAAGCTCATTCACTATTAAAGGCAATGACACTACCATAACTGAATTATTAACTCTGGTATATGAAAATGACAGGTTGTATTATATTCCAACCGTTTTTGGACAGAATGAAAATAAGCCGGTAAAATTCACCCTCACGAGTTTCAAGGAAGATTGCTTCACCTTTGAAAATAACCTACACGACTTCCCTAATATGATCACATACTGTTTTAAAGGAGACAGTATAATGACAGCCACGGTGTCAGGAGGAACAGGAACTGCCAAGCGGTCATTCACAATTCCTTACAAAAGACAAAAAACAAGGCAATAAAAAAACCGGCACTTGGCCGGTTCTTCTTATTTGAATAATTATTCAGTATGGGCTTTGCAATACATTTCCTTTCCATGTTTGCTTAAAGTCATCTTCTTTTACCTGATCTTTTTTACCCAGATAAGTCCAGCGAATTGCCCCTGTATATTTTGTAAACGTGTCATTAACTTGCTTTAACGAAGCTTTGTTTACATCATCTGTAAAGCTGTCGGCTTTTCTCCAATCACCGGCCAGTTCAAAAATTCCCAGGGTGGAGGCTTGCGCTGAACTGGTTTCTTCTCCCATAAAATATCTGGTTAAAAATGTTGCCTTCTT
The DNA here is from genome assembly GCA_024643795.1 of Bacteroidota bacterium. Lineage (GTDB taxonomy): Bacteria > Bacteroidota > Bacteroidia > AKYH767-A > OLB10 > JAHEMF01. The sequence continues at coordinate 87,221 of JAHEMF010000004.1, forward strand.
ATCAACCAGTTCTTTCTCAGAGAACCCTTCCTTTTTAATCTTATTGATCTCCTCAACCATCACTTCAATTGATTGCTTAGGGTCCAAGGTTGAAATATAAATACTGTTGTAAGGATTACTTATCCTGCTTGAATTATATCCCGCTTGTGGCGCGTAACTCAAACTCCTTTTGGTTCTTAATTCAACGAAATACCTGTCGCGCAATATGCTCATGGAAATTCTCATAGCAATTCCTTCTTCTGTTGCCATTTCGGGAGCACTCATTATACCCATAAGATAATTGGTTGCTATATCACGATCTTCAATAATAACTGATGGCTTGGTGATCTGCACACGGGACTCCTTCTTTGATGGAGTACCATCTTTCAGTTTATTGAATGACAACTTGATCTTATCTATGAGATCCTGTTCTTCAATATTGCCTACAACTACAATAAAAACTCTCTTTTTGCACACTGCCTGAGCATAATGATTCTTGATGTCATTGAGTGTGATCTTCTCCAGACTCTCAGGTGTTCCCTGTGGATCTTTGGAATAAGACCTTCCTGCAAAAACATTTTTCATAGCCAGGTTTGACAGATGCTGATCAGGATCTGACTCTGACTGCTTTGCATTAGCAATTAATTTGCTTTTGAGCAGGTTAAATTCATTTTCATCAAACATGGGAAGATTAACTGCGTCCGCGAACAAAGACCAAGAGTTATCCCAATTAGCACGAATGCAGGTCATATTGATCGACCCATAATCATAAGTAGACATCCCTGAGATCTCAGTACCAAGCCTTTCACAATCTGATGCAAAAGCATCACTATTTCTATCAGCAGCTCCTCCCTGAGTAGCTAAAGAAAAAGCAAAATTCTCCAAACCCTGGTGCTGTTCATCGATGTTGGCATTCCCACCCTTTACAAAGAGGCGAACACTAATAACATCTTTTGGAATCTTTTTATATATAACCTTTATTCCATTAACCGACACCTCCTTGATATCAGCGCCTGCAAATGATGTCCCGGTTATACCGGTTAACACAATGGCTAAAACCAGATTTAATATTCTTTTCATTTCAGTATTTTTTAATTTTTTTCAAAAAATGATCGTGGATCCGACAACCCCATATTCTCCTGCATTTCCTTTGTAACCAGGATCCCTGTAACCATCGGCTTCCCAATGATGTATTTGTTTACATAGTCCTTAATATCTTTCTTTGTTACTTCCTGCAATCTTTCCACATAGTTAGTATAGTAATCAATTGTGGCTGAAGCCCACCAATAAGTAACTGTATGTACAAAGGAAGATGTGCTCTCTTTACCATATGTATCATCAATAGCTAACAAGTTTTTAGCAGTTGACAGCTGATCATCTGAATAGTAATCTTCGTTCGCCCATTGTTTCATCTGCTCCATTAAGGCAGTATATGCTTCTTCAACGCGCTCAGGATTTGGCACTAAAAAGATACTGATCGGCCCAACATACTTACATGTTTGGTAACCAACCTGAACCTGCAAGGCTAGTCCGGAGTCAACCAACTCTTTTTGAAGCTTGGAGGTTTTTTGACTTAGAATAAAAGAAAAAACATCTGCAGCATATGTCGCAGGTATATCATTTCTTGTGTCAGGCCCATGCAAGCTGATAGCGATGATAGGAATACGCGTATTCTCATTGACAGTCACAAAGTAGTCAGACTCTCCAAGTGGCTCAAATTCAGGGATTGGATATTTTTCAAATATATCAAAGTCAGATGCCGCCCAATCACCCATTACTCCTCCAACCATATCAAATATATCATTGTGTTTTACATCTCCCGCTATCACAACAAGAGAATTATTCGGATAGTAATATTTGTTTTGAATGGTTTTCATTTTTTCGGGAGTAGCCGTTAGTATGATCTCATGATCTCCTATTGTGTTTTTACGACTGTACTGGTCACCCCAAAGATGATGATCCATATCCTTAATCAGAAAGAATACCGGGTTGGATTCAGCCCTCTGAAACTCCCCATCCACAACAGGGTTTTCCTTTGTCATTTCCTCTTTGAGAAACAATGGGTACCTGATAGCAGAATTCATGAATTCCAGACCTTCCTTTACTTTTTGATTACTCAATGTAACAAAGTAGTTTACTCTTTCATTAGAAGTTGTTCCATTAAAGCTTATACCTAGCTCCTGAACCCTTGCCAGGAAATCTTCCTGAGAAGGAATGTCTTTATTTGCTTTAAAGAACATATGTTCATAAAGATGTGACAAACCATCATATTCCGGAGACTCTGTATATGCTCCATTGTGAACACATATCTCTATTGTAGCAAGTGGAACCGAGTTGTCCTCGATCACCAGGATTTGCAAGCCGTTTTCCAACGTTTTCATAAAAAAGTTGTCAGGCAATTTATCCTGTGAAAACCCTGAATTTGCCAGAGTTAACAGGAACAATGTCATTACTAAATTTCTCATAAACAGTTAATTAAGATTTAAAGAGGGCTTCAAAAATAATAAAAATTAAAGGCCCGCCCTAATTACATATTGATGTGATAGGGCGAGCCGGAACAACCTGACAATAATCCTTTTAGCGTTTACCCCTACTCATATAACTCTTGGTTGTTATTAAAACCACTCCTCCGGTAGCGTCTCCGAACATGGCCGGGATTCCGCCAGTAATAACTGTTATTTCACCTATTGCACTTTTGGGTAATGAAAAATCTCCCATCACTTTGATACCATCCACCACATATTGTGTTGATGATGCTCTTGCACCCCTGATATTTATTGAACCTCCACTATCATCCTGACGAACCCCTGCCGTTGTGGCAACCATATCCTGAACACTTCTATCACTGGTAGTTTCAATCCATTCCGGATCCAAAACTTGCATTGTTGGAGTTATTCCTTTATCAATAATGGGAGGCTCCCATTCTATTACAATTGGTGGAAGCTGATTGTCTGATTCTAAACCAGCTTCAACATATGTAGCTTTTTCTGCCGACACTAAAATGTCGTTCATTGTGACTTTAGCATACGTCACAAATGAAAAAGTCAAAGTATATTTTCCTGCCACCAGTGGTTTTAAAACAAAGTTTCCATTGTCATCAGTCACTGTTCCTTTCAAAATTCCATCACTCTCATATGACACCGTTGCTCCAGGCAAAGGCCCGCCGGAGAGTTTGTCTGTGACCGTGCCTCTTATCTCACCAAATTGGCCATACCCGTTAAATGAAACAATTGTCATTAACATTAGTAATATGATCGTGTTTTTCATAGTATATATTTTTTATTTCTGTTGTTGAGATAACTTATAATTATCAAGATCCGAGGCCAGTTCAACCAGCCTTATAAATTCTGACCTATAACCTTCTTTATCTTCACCTTTTGACCCACGGGCTATTTTTACAATTGAAACATAACTTGATGACCCCTTGTGATCTGACCTTCTCAGCACCATACCAAACATGGCAACAGATACAGCAAAGCGGAAATTTTGCGTTGCATTTTCAAATTTTCTGTTAGAGTCGGATACTTCTTTAATCATCAACTTGCTGGTTGTTTGCCCAGGAATTTTATACCTCACTTTTAATGTCAGCAATTCATTTCCCTTTTGATTTATTTTACTGGTTTGATATTTAAGTTCATCAATTGGCATGGTTACATCTTCTGCTTCCTGAGGGACTAGCTCATATAATGCCGTAACCGTATGTCCTGAACCTATTTCTCCTGCATCCTTTTTATCATCATTAAAATCCTGTGCTTGCAGCATACGATTTTCATATCCGATCAATTTGTATGATTTGATATGGGCAGGATTAAATTCAATTTGAATTTTGACATCATTTGCCAGTGTATATAATGTCCCTCCAAGTTCTTTTATAAGCACTTTTCTGGCCTCCATGATATTATCTATATATGCATAATTCCCATTTCCATTATCGGCTAGTTTTTCCATCCTGGAATCTTTTAAATTTCCATTACCAAATCCCAGAACTGTTAAATATACTCCCGTCTCTCTTTTTGATTCTATAAGCCTGACCAATTCACCATCGCTACTGGCACCAACATTAAAATCACCATCAGTAGCCAGTATGATCCTGTTATTCCCGTTTCTGATGTAATTTTCTGTTGCTACTCTGTAAGCAAGCTTGATTCCTGCACCCCCTGCCGTTGAACCACCTGCTCGCAAATTGTTGATAGCTTCCTTGATTGCTAACTTATTATTTCCATAAGTTGATTCAAGTACCAGACCTGCTGCACCTGCATATACAACTATGGCGACCTTATCCTGAGGTCTAAGATTTTCTACAAGCATTTCCATAGCTCTTTTCAGTAACGGCAACTTATTTGCCTGTTGCATTGACCCTGATACATCAATTAAAAAGGTGAGGTTTGAAGGCGGCATAAGCTGATCATCCATGGTCTGCGCCTGCAATCCTACTTTCAGTAACTTATGATCATTGTTCCAAGGACATTCAGCAACCTCAGTATGCAAATTAAAAGGTTCATTTTTTGATGGCCCCTGATATTCATAATCAAAATAATTGATCAGCTCTTCTATTCGTACTGCGTCAATAGGTGGTAAAGTGCCACTCATCAGATGGCGGCGCATATTGGCATAGGATGCACGATCTACATCTATAGAAAATGTTGATAAGGGTTCACGAAGTGCATCCTTAAATTCATTTTCAGGCAAATAATCATATTGTTCCGTATTGAATTCTTCAGCAGTGATACTTAGTATGGATTGGGGTGCAGATGAGTATTCATATTCTTCCGAAACAGCATCCATTACAACACTTTGTTTTTTCTCACTTTTGTTTGGCGGCGTAATTTCACTTACTTCCTGAACTGCTTTAATCATTGCAATAGATATGTTTTTAGTTTGTGCAGCATCCAGCGCAACCGACTTTAAAATTTTGGTTTTGTAACCAGGCTTTGAGGCATGCACATCATAAGAACCTGGTTCAACACCGGAAAATTCAAATTTTCCAGATCCTGTTGTAATTACCTTATGCTTGAATTTTGAGTTTAACCACAGCGATACTTCCACTTCGGACACAGGGAGGGAATTTATTGCATCAACAACATTACCTTTTAGAGTAGATTTATCATCTGTTACCATCCCCGAAAGGGTAAACACAACAATTATTGGGAACAGAATTGGCAGAAAACTGAGATAATTTTGAATTTTCATAAGAATATAAGTTTGTACGTTCTTAAGATCCATTTCACATTGTGATTCCATAAATTCAGGTAATTTTAAATTCGCTATGGAATCGGTCCGTTTTTTGCGTCTATAAGTGACTGCACAGATCAAATTGAACCGAACATATCCAAAATATGTGGCTGATACATAAGAAAAAGATACATGACCAAACCGACGAATGGCTTCTTGAAGACTTTCGTAAGACAGGGAATTCCAGTTCATTAGGAGGCCTGTTTGACAGATATTCTCATTTGGTATTCGGTGTTTGTATGAAATATCTTAAGAATGAAGAGGATGCTAAGGACGCTACCCTTCAGATCTTTGAAAAGCTGGTTGTTGACCTGAGGCGATTTGAAGTTAAAAAGTTCAGTTACTGGGTGCATAGTGTAGCAAGGAACTATTGCTTGATGGTTTTAAGAAACAGAAAAGCCATGCATTATTATGACGACGAGAACTCACCCGGTGTTGATGCGTTTGTGGAATCACATCAACAATCACATCTGGTGGAACATGATGAGGATGAAGCCAGGCTACAATTACTTGAAGAAGCTGTTAAAACTTTAAATGAAGAACAAAGAATGTGCATTGAAATGTTTTATCTAAAAAAGATGTGCTACCAGGACGTTTCTGAAATTACCGGTTTCGACATGAAACAAGTGAAGAGTCATATTCAAAACGGCAAGCGGAACATTAAAATATACATGGAAAAAAAAGCAAATGAAATCACTCATACATAATATCTTTAACCATACAGGTTGCATAGAGCGTGAAACTTTGCTCAAGTACCAAAAGGGGTTGCTATCGCGGGAACAACAGCACGAAGTTGAGTTGCATTTAACTGATTGCGAACTTTGTTCTGAATCACTTGAAGGATTGGCTCTTATCAGCTCAAACTCCATTCTGGATGAATTGGATCAGGAACTGAACAGCACTTTGTCTTCAAAAAAATACAGTGGAAGCCGCCAACCGTCACGTGTGCTTTGGATCGCAGCATCAATAAGCGTAATGTTCCTGCTTTCAGTCTTTGCATGGTATCAGTTTAAATCTGCAAAGGATGGGGACCGAATCATGTCATTGAACAGTTCAAAAGAATTGCACCCGGCAACTTCATATGATAGCTTACAATCAGTTACATCTCCTGTCGAATCAAATGGCGAAACTCCGGAATTAACTGAAAGCAGCCAGAATGTTCAGAACGAGAAATTGCCTTTGAATCAGGTTCCGGAAAAAAGAGAAAGTGAGAGCGTCGCCAATAAATCACTTGATGACAATTCACATGAAATAATAGCTGAGGCTGAGGTAGATGATGAAATGATTTTGGAAGAAGCAACTATTGCTGAACCTGATCAGGTTGTTGCTGAAGTTACACCAAGTAAGACCCCTGCGATGAGCGGTGCAACAGGTAATAACCTGCAGTTTACCGGTGCAGCCACCAGTATCCCTCAGATCACTTATGTTAATGGTTTGAAACTGGCAGTTAATCAGTCTGATTCCAAACCTCTTAAAAAACAAAAAGAAGTAACATCAAAAAGTGTAAGTCCAAAGTATGAGAACAAGGATGCAGCAGCTAAGGCTGAAGAGCCTCCTGTGGTAGAGGAAGAATTGGGATATGTTGATGCCATTACTCCCGCGCTGAACGATTTTAAGAATGCAGAGTACCCGGAAGCAATTCAAAAGCTTGACCAAATTTCTGCATTCTATCCAAATGATGAGAGCAGTAATTTTTATTCAGGATTGGCATACTATAATTCAAATGATTTTGAAGCCGCAATTGAACACCTTGAACCGTTAGCAAAGTCAAGTAACGGTGTATTCAAAGAAGAGGCCGAATATTATATTGCCTTATCATATTACAAATCAGGGAAGAAAGAAAAGGGAGCAAAACTTTTGAAGAAGATCGTTGCTGACAAAGGATTTTATGCTGACCAGGCAACCAAATTTCTCAACAATCCTGAATAAGTTTATTTGCCGAAGGCCTTTTGCAACAGCGGGTTCGTTTCTTTAGCACGCATCTTTTGCAAAATGGCATCTGCATTCTTTTTAACGCCTGAGGCAAGTTGCTGATTCCTTTCAGCTTCTATCCCTTTTTCTTTCATAAACCGGGTAGAATAATTGCCTGAGATCTCATTCAGTTCTTTATAAACAATATATCTGATCGACCACTCTTCACTTGATAAACCCAGGTCACCCAGAATATCAACTCCCTGCTTTGCATGCTGAGGGTCACAATTCATGAGATACGTTCCAAAATACTTTATCTCACCGCTTGTAGGCTTTTGGGTCTCGCCGGATATTATTGACGACATATATTCAAACTCATCTTCATCTCCATACATTGAATATAAATACATACTTGTTTCTCTTAAACGCATATTTGGGATTGTGTCGATTTTCTTTACCTCACCTATCCACTTTTCCTTATCAACCGATAATAAATAGTTGATAGCTATTTCCTGCACATCATATGATAGATCGTTGGTATGTTGTGAAATAAGATCAATGAGTCCAGGATCGCGTTGTGGAAAATCATCATTTACAAAGGCATTTATTGTAGCATAAATCACATCTGCCGACTTTTCAGTTGCAAGCAATTGCTTCAGCTCATTTGTCCATAAGTTTCGATCCACTTTAAAATATTCAGGTGAATACTCTACAACAAGTCCCCTGATAGTTGGTGATGGATCTTTTAAAGCAGCTACGAAGGTCTTCTGAATTCTCTCATCCTTTTCAAGGGAAGACTCCATGGTTGCCAATGACTCAAACCTGTCCATGAACAATGGAGCATTGAGGTATTGGTATACATCTTCGTCAACTGTTTGTTTAACCTGTTTTTCACATAACAGCATTTTTTTAGCATCAAAGTTCACCAGTAATGGCTTGCCCGATACCGGAAAAGAAAATTCTTTTCTGATGCTATCTATAACAATCTCATATCGTTTAATGCCGGAATCAGTATATATATCAACCGATACAGGTAACCGAAACACAACTGAATTACTCAAATCCTGCACCTGACTTACATTCAGAACAACTCTGTCTTCACTCTCAAGGTATACATGATCTATTTTTAATACGGGATGCCCTTTTGAAAAAAACCATTGATCGAAGAACCAGTTAAGGTCTTCACCGGTAACTTGTTCAAATGCCATTCTGAGGTCATGAATCTCAGCTGTGCCAAATCTATTTTCAGTTAAGTATAGTCTGCAAGCCTCAAAATATGCTTCGTCTCCAACATAACATCTCAACATATGTAGCACTCTACCTCCCTTTTCATATGAATGCCGATCATACATGTCATCAGCTTTATTATAATCGTATCTGATAAGGTTTACCTTTTTTGATCGGGATTCGGTGATATATGCTCTGAGATCCTGTAAAGAATGATAATCAGCAAAATCGCGTCCATACTTTTTTTCAAACCACAAATACTCTCCATAGTTTGCAAAAGACTCATTAAGTGGAATGTTCGACCATGACTCACACGTAACCAGATCGCCAAACCAGTGGTGTGTCATTTCATGGGAAACATAATCTTCATAATCTCTGTCAATTATTGCCCTGCTATCTTGTTGTACAAATTCACCATATACTACTGCTGTAGTATTCTCCATGGCTCCGGAAACATAGTCTCGCACTATTACCTGTGAAAACTTTTCCCAGGGATATTCCACCTTATATAAATTGCTAAAGAAAGAAAGCATTTGGGTTGTGTGCCTGAAAATATCTTTTGCGTAAGGCTCGTAATCTGGTTCAACATAATAATCTACCGGCTTGCCATTCCACTGATCTCTTACAACTGCGTATTTACCAACACATATCATTGCCAGGTATGGCGCATGTGGAAGCTCCTGCGCCCAATAATCGGTTCGTGTACCATTTGTTTCATTGACTAGCGAACTTTTAAGTAGACCGTTGCTTAAGGTTTGAAATGCTGTATCTACAGTTAAGTATATTTCCTGGGTCATCTTTTGATCAGGCCCATCAATTGTGGGGAACCAAACTGAATTGTTCTCCGTTTCACCTTGAGTCCATATTTGCATGGGTTTATCGTTATCGCTGCCATCAGCATTGATAAAATACAAACCCTTGTCGCTTCTTATCGCATGACCTTTGCTTCTTTCTGCTTCCTCAGGTCTGGCAATGTAATCAACCAATAAAGTTATTGTATCCGTTCTGCTATAATACTTATCAAGTGTTATATATATTCTGGAACTATCGTATGAATATGCAAGTTCTTCCAGCTTATCACCAAAGAGTATGTCAACTTCATTTAAGATCATGGCTCTTGCATCAAGTATTAGCTGATTTGAACTATACCAGTGGGGCGAAACCGTTATGTATGCAGTGCCATATAGATACTGATTTTCCCAATCAGGCACAAGCTGAAGTTTTGTATGGATAAGATCGAATGTTTTAGTTTCGGAACCTCGGTAAACAGGTCTCTCTGATGAGTTTCTTGATTCTTGTTCCGCTTCAATGGCAGAAATCTTCTTGCTGGAATTACAACTAAAAAATAGCACCGAACTGATGGCAAATATGTGCCAGAAAATTTTTTTTATCATCTGTTTTAAGTAGGTATCCTGAATATCTAATCGACAACATTTTTTCAGGTGATCAATCTGGTGAATTTGTAAATAAAGCTACTGCTAACCATTTGGGTGCCTGAAGAAGATCCGTAAAGATACCCTCTTTCAGCATATTCCTTTACCAAAGGGTATTCAACAGCATATTTATATTTTGATCTTATCCCGACCAACCTATACATCAACTGGCAATTTAATCCGCCAAAAAATGAACCTGCAGCAGCACCCACCAGATAGTGAATATCCATGAGCCGATGCAGGTAGATCATCCCCGCAAGGGTACAGCATATTTTAATTGCAGCACCAATGGTATGAAAAATAAAAGCCGTCTTACACCTTGGAATCAGAATGGTGTGTCCGGGATTATTACCGCGTAATTTTAATTTGTTACCCGGAATTTGGTATTCAAAGTTCATTGGAAAGTGCAAAGGAGGACCATCGGCAATATGTTTGTTTAGAAAATAACAATTATTGGGAGTCACATTTATCTTGAGTGGTTCGGAATAGAATTTTTTACCATCAATTTTTATAGATGCTTTGCCAATTTCAAAAACCCCGGTCTTTACAGGTGCTATGATATAGGTCAATGTGGTTTCCCTGATCTTATGTTCTTCATGTATCAATTTTCGGAAGGATACAAAGGGAGGTCCAGACATAAAAAATTCATCAAACGAAGGTTTTACAAAGATCCTGCCTTCACCTGAATATGTAAAAGTGATTTCAAGCTCTTCATTTAAAGAAATTGCATGTTGATCAGCTCTGGCGTAGAAATAATGATTGACAGGAGGTTTTTCAACTATATTAGTATAAAAAACCGTACCTCCGGTGAGGTCATAAACCGACCTTTTACCTTCATCATAAAGTACTTCATAAGCCTCACTGACCCTTTTAAATTGCTCCTCTGCATTACTATCTTCAGGGTGGAGGTCAGGATGATACTTTCGTGCTAGTCTGTGCCAGGCACTTTTTACCTGCTCCCGTGTAGCGTCAGGCTTGATACCCAATATTTTATAATAATCGATCATTGATACTCCAATTTACGAATTTACATTCTAAATCCGGAGCTTAAAAATTACAACGGGATTCACAGTTTTTTATTGAGGCATTAGCTGTTATATCCTTTACCTTTGCATCATGTTTGAAGATAAAAATCATCGCACTGAGTTAAATTCACTTGGAGAATTCGGACTGATACGTCACCTTCAGGGGCTCATTGAAAATAAGAATCCTTCAACGGTTAAAGGTATTGGTGATGATGCTGCTGTAATAGACAGAAGTGATCATTACGAAGTATTGACAAATGATCTGTTGATAGAAGGTGTGCATTTCGACCTTTCGTATACTCCACTAAAACACCTTGGCTACAAAGCCGCCATGGTAAATATTTCAGATGTGTTTGCTATGAATGCCCATCCTTCACAGATCACTGTTGGATTGGCTGTATCAAACAGGTTTTCACTTGAAGCCATTGAAGAATTATACGGTGGAATACTGTTAGCATGCGAAAGATTTGGAGTTGATCTGGTTGGAGGTGATACTTCTTCTACCCCTTCAGGAATGGTCATCAGCATCAGTGCGATAGGAAGAGTGGAAAAAGATAAAGTTGTATACAGGAGTACGGCTCAGGTTCACGACCTAATATGCGTTTCAGGAAACCTAGGAGCAGCATACATCGGACTTCAAATACTTAATCGTGAGAAACAGATCTTTTTGGAAAATCCATCGGTTCAACCAGACCTTGAAGGCAGCGACTATGTGATTGAAAGGCAGCTCAAGCCTGAAGCCCGCGGAGATATCATTCAGGCGCTTCATAGCGCAGACATTCTACCAACATCAATGATCGATATAAGCGATGGGTTGGCTTCTGAATTACTTCATTTATGTGCAGCCTCTGATAAAGGATGCAGAATTTACGAAGACAAGATCCCCATTGATCCTCTGACAGTATTAAAATGTGAAGATTTTAACATCAATCCAACAATCAGCGCCCTCAGCGGAGGAGAAGATTACGAATTGCTATTCACCATTTCGCAATCTGACTTTGAAAAGGCGAAAGCTATCCCATCAATTTCCATAATTGGTCACATTACCGAGGCATCAGCCGGCTCTGCATTGATTGACAAGAGCGACCATGAAACACCTATCCGTGCGCAAGGTTGGGATTCCATGAAAGATAATTAAGCAGCCCCATTTCCCCCTTCTGATATACCAGACCGTTACCTATTCTGAAATGTAATATTCTAAGCCTTTTTAATCACTTTCTGGGCGTTTTACAACTATTTTAGAATAATAACCTAAGATCATGTTGCCCTTTAAAACCAGAAATCTCGAAGCGATTTTTGCCATCTGCCTTATTTTAGTAGGTGTTCTGATTGCAAACACTTTCAGGCCAGACGCCTTTATCACAGAACCGGATCGCTTACAACTTACTGTGATGTGTGATTCCGTTTACCTGACCAATGGTGGAGATGCCAGGATTTCTGTTCGCCATAAATCAAATCTCATTCTGCATTTAAAATCTCAAACAAGATTTACTGTGGTGTCAAATTTAAATAGCACCTGTAAGAAAGAAGTGATCCAAATTGAATGCATTCCGCACTCTCTATTCTTTTTTGATAAAGAATACCAAGTCCTTCGTATCCAAAAAAATGGAACCGTTATATGGCCAGCATATTGATCAGGGTGTTTAATTGATTTTAGCATTCCCGGATTTATATGATATGCCTAAATTTGAAAAACTATCACTATAAACCAAGGGTGTATATGATAGTACGGGGTGTAGCGCAGCCCGGTAGCGCGCTTCGTTCGGGACGAAGAGGTCGTTGGTTCGAATCCAGTCACCCCGACCAAATGTATTAATATCCC
>JAHEMF010000004.1:99949-108558 GCA_024643795.1 Bacteroidota bacterium
AATCCAGTCACCCCGACCAAATGTATTAATATCCCGCCGGTATGAGACAACCTTTTATTTTACTAAGAAGGGTTTTGCGTACTTGCCTATTCGACAGTGACAGATTTAGCCAGGTTTCTTGGCTGATCAACATTACATCCTCTCAAAACCGCAATATGATATGAAAGAAGCTGTAATGGTATGACAGATAACAATGGAGAAAGCACGTCATCAACTTCAGGTATTTCGATAACATGGTCTGCAACTTTGCGGACCTCCTCATCTCCTTCAGTCACAACGGCTATTATGATCCCTTTCCTTGCTTTCACTTCCTGAATATTTGAAACCACTTTTTCATATGATCCATGTTTAGTGGCAATAACCACCACCGGCATTTGTTCATCGATCAGAGCAATGGGGCCATGTTTCATTTCTGCCGCAGGGTAACCTTCAGCGTGTATATATGAGATCTCTTTTAGTTTCAATGCGCCCTCAAGTGCAACAGGGAATCCATAACCTCTGCCCAGATAAAGGAAATTCCTTGCATCTTTATAATTAGCAGCCAATTCTTTTACAACGTCATTTGTTTTCAGCGCCTGTTCAACTTTTGCCGGGATACTTTCCAGTTCGTTAAGCAAACTGTGGAATTTGGATTCTTTAATTGTTCCTCTTTTATGGGCAAGCTGCAATGCCAATAATGTCAATACTGTTACCTGGGCAGTAAACGCTTTTGTAGAGGCAACACCGATCTCCGGTCCTGCGTGTGTATATGAACCGGCATGTGTTGCCCTGGGAATTGAAGACCCAACAACATTACAAATTCCAAATATGGTAGCGCCTTTTGATTTTGCCAATTCAATGGCTGCTAAGGTATCAGCAGTTTCGCCAGATTGACTAATGGCAATTACAAAATCTTCCTCATTTATAATAGGGTTTCTGTATCGGAATTCTGAAGCGTATTCAACTTCAACCGGAATTCTCGCAAGGTCTTCAATCAAGTATTCTCCTACTAGCCCGGCATGCCATGATGTTCCGCAACCAACTATGATTACCCTTTTTGCATTTAAAAATTTATTCTCATACTCACCCACTCCTCCCAAACGAAGTCTACGCCCTTTGGCATCTATCCTCCCCCTCATACTATCCCAGATAGACCGGGGTTGTTCATATATCTCCTTAAGCATAAAATGCTCATATCCACCTTTTTCAAGCATTTCCAGCTGCATCTCCAGCTCTTGAACGTATGGTGTTTGCACCTGATTTTCAATAGTTTTTACCACAAGCTTACCATCAGCCATTATGGCAAGTTCACCATCATTCAAGTAGGCAACATTTTTTGTGTATTCCACAATAGGCGTAGCATCAGATGCTACAAAAAATTCATCTTTACCAATACCTACCACCACCGGACTTCCCTTACGTGCGGCGATCAGTTTTTTGGGATCCTCCTTTGACATAACCACTATAGCATATGCCCCAACGATCTCATTCAATGCTAACCTAACAGCTTCTTCAAGTTCAACTTTAAGATTATCATACAACTCTTCTATTAGATGTATCAACACTTCCGTGTCTGTATCACTTTGGAAATTGTGTCCGCGATTTTTTAACTCTGTCTTAATTGAATTATAGTTCTCAATTATACCATTATGAATGATCGCAAAATTCTTTGACTCCGAATAGTGTGGATGGGCATTACGGTCATTGGGCTCGCCATGAGTTGCCCAACGAGTATGCCCCATACCCAATGTTCCTGATGTATCCTGGTCACCGATAAAAGCTTCAAGATCCGCAACCTTTCCGGCCTTTTTATAAACCTTGAGGCCTCCATTCATAAGTGCAACCCCTGCGCTATCATAGCCACGATACTCCAGTCTGTGAAGTCCTTTTATTATTATTGGATAAGCCTGCCGACTTCCTATATATGCTACTATTCCACACATAATTAATTCAATTTACTGTAAGTGATCTTAAGATACATCCTGCCATCAGTTCTTGCAGGGCCTTTTAAAACAGTTCTGTTTGCATTTGTGGCAGCACCTGTTGATACCAGACTAAACCCGTAATTATTTGTCTGATCAGAGATGATCCTCTGAATATGCCTTGCCACATTAAAGTGATACGTTTCATCTGTTGAATTGAATGTGCCTCCGTAATAACTGGGTGACTCAAGCAGGTCAACAATGATCACATCTGCATTGGATGAATCAAGGCCAAACAAAAGAGTGGCGGAATGTGGCGGATAAAAATCTTCAATATCTTCTGCAGAAAAAACGAATTCTGCTTTGTTGATTGATACGGGACCTTCTGCCTTTAGATTATCAAGGCCCGGGATCTTTATGCGAGTTTTAAGACCGGCCATTGATTGCAAATATGCCTTGTTACTGCCTGATAAAGGAAACGTATTTCCAAATTGAGATGTAGAATAATCATGTTCAAAAGTGTTGAATCTTGGGCAAGCACCATTAATCTCAAAATTTGCAGTCAGAGAATCAGCATCAGCATTGCTATAATATACCGACAGTTTAGAAAGTGATGCCAGAAGGTTTATATAAACGATAGAGCCGGAGCCCGAGGCAGGCATATCGTTGGTTTTAACATGTACTCCTTTAAAAAATTGGATGAATGAATTGTTGTCTGCGAAGCTTCCCGAATTAGCAGGGTCCAGAAATTCATTTCCTAGTGCATCATCCAATCGGATACGCAAATGAGGTGCTCTGTTAACTCCGTCAAGATTCACACTGTCTTTGGGTGTTACATCAAGCAATCCGCTAAACAATAGTGCCCCTGTTTGCGCTGATGAGTTTGAAAAATAATTTGAATCACTTTCCAAAGACTCGTCCAGCCTGTAAACTTCAAAATTCTGTTGTGTGGCTGTGTCTCCATAATACCCGGAATATTCAAGAGTCAGAACAATTGAATCAAGTACAGGTGCTGTGCCGAAAGAAAAATTGCTGTTATTATTAGGTAACCTTATCTGACTATAAAAAGTTCCGCCACTGATACCAAAAACCGGATCAAAGTATTTTCCTACCAGGTTAGTAGTTATTGACTGTTCATCGGTTCGGATAGAGTCTTGTTCAACTACAGAAACATCTAAGAAGAAAGTGTCTGTAACAACAACCCCTATCTGGTCAGAAGCTGGCTGAACTTCGATCCCAACATCCGAAGGGTCGGTACAGGATTGTGCTACTCCTGAAAGAAAGATCACCAAAAGGCTGTGGGCAATAATTTTCATCCGGCAAAATTACTATTAAATGATGCCATTTGCATCCTGCATTACAGGGAACGTAAAAATGTAGTGGAAATTGAGTGCCTGGTCAACCTGCCATGACAGAGTCGCCTACCAGCAACTCATCATAAAACTCTGAATAGGCGTCGATATAGGTATCCTGATCATGATACTCCAGGAACGGCTTTTTAGCCTTCTTCATTGCCGAGGCAATTGATGTCGGGATCTTCTCAGAGCCCTGTATCACGGCATCTGCCTTACTTACAGCATTCATCATCAATCCTTCCCAGTTGGCTGTTTTTATTTCTTTAAGATCAGAAGCACTCATCCCTTCCATGAGAGCCTTTTTTGAAAAATCACTTCCCAGCTCTTCAACAAACTCGTCGTCATATACCGAGAATACAACTTTTGAATCCTTAAAAATTGGATCGTCCTTATAAGAAGTCTTTATAAGTGTAGGCACCAGACTTGACATCCAACCATGGCAATGAATCAGATCAGGGCTCCAACCCAACTTCTTTACTGTTTCCAAAACTCCTCTGCAAAAGAAGATAGCACGATTATCATTGTCTTTGAAGAATTTTTTCTTGCTGTCGTGGAAAACGGCTTTGCGCTGAAAATACTCTTCATTATCAATGAAGTATACTTGCATTCGCGCTGCCTGGATTGAAGCAACTTTGATTATCAGTGGATGGTCCGAATTGTCGATGATCAGGTTCATTCCCGATAAGCGTATTACCTCATGAAGCTGGTTCCTTCTTTCGTTAATACATCCAAAGCGTGGCATAAAAGTTCTGATCTCCTTACCTCGCTCTTGTATCCCTTGCGGTAGCTCGCGGGAAATTTTACCCAAATGGGTTTTTTCAAGATAAGGATGAATTTCATGGGATATGTACAGAACTTTTGCCTTTTCCATAGAGTCTATTTTGGGAAGATATAGTGGATTATTACAGAGTGCAAAGATACATAATATATTGCTTTTGTGCAATAAAGCTCTATAACCCTCGTAAATTCACTACTTTAGGTAAATAGAGCTATAATTTTGATATTCAATTGTTTCAATAAAATACCATTGAAGTTGGGCAGCAATATTAAAAACATTAATATCGTCGTCCTTGGTTGCAAACTTAACCTAGTAGTCCCCATCTTATGATAGTTGCAAACACCAGAGATCAACTCCATGACCTTTTGAATAAGCCTCGAAACCACCAAACTGTAGGTTTTGTACCAACTATGGGGGCGCTGCATGATGGTCATGTCAGCCTTATCAAAGCTGCCCGAAAACAAAATGAAAGGGTTATTGCCAGCATTTTCGTTAACCCCAAACAGTTTAATGATCCTGCTGATCTTCATAGATACCCCCGCACACCAGAAGCTGATATTGAATTATTGACAGATTGCGGTTGTGACATACTATTTCACCCAGTTGAATCTGAGATCTATGATGGAAGCGAATACCAGGTGCCAGACCTTGGGTTTATGGAAACTATAATGGAAGGGGTACACCGGCCTGGTCATTTTAAAGGCATGGCAGAAGTTGTAGGAAGGCTATGTGAGCTCATCCGTCCAACTCGTGCATATTTTGGTGAGAAGGATTTTCAGCAGCTGGCAATTATCCGATTCCTTGCCTCAACAAAGGGATATGGTACCCAAATAATTGGTTGCCCCACTATCCGCGAAAGCGATGGACTGGCTATGAGTTCCAGAAATATTTTACTTACCAAAGAAGAGCGATCGCAGGCACCCGTGATATATGAAGCGTTATTGCAAGCGCGTAAATTGTTCATGGATGGGAATGAGAGTGAGATCTTAAAAAAGTATGTCCAGAAAGTTGAACAAAGTGGCTGCTTTAAAGTGGAGTATCTATACATTGGCTTTGCTGATACTCTAAAGGAAGCTGAACTTTTCGATCCCAAAAGAAGCTATCGGATCTTCACTGCAGTGCGGACACCGGGTATAAGGTTGATCGACAACATACCCGTTGGACATTGAAGCACGGTTCAATTCCCTAACTTTGCTCCCGATTATGGAAATTCAGGTATTAAAGAGTAAGATACACCGGGCTAAGGTAACTCAGGCAGAACTACATTATGTTGGAAGCATAACACTGGATCCTGAGCTCATGGAAGCTGCCAATTTGATAGAAAATGAGTTGGTTCAGGTACTTAATATAAATAATGGCGAACGTTTTGAAACGTACGTGATAAAAGGTGACAAAGGGACAGGAATGGTTTGTCTGAATGGCCCAGCAGCCAGAAAGGTAGAGGTTGGTGATATAATCATCATTGTTGCTTATGCCATCATGGATTTTGAGGAAGCAAAATCATTTAAACCTGCCCTGGTCTTTCCTGATAACGACAATCGGTTGTTAAAAAACTGATCTTGAGATCCCGACTCTTTGCAATCGCACGTTATCTGATCCTGTTAATGATAGGATTGGGATTATTATGGTTGACATTTCGTGGCCAGGACCTGAATGAGGTACTGGGGAAGATCATGCATGCAAATCCGTTTTGGCTAGCCCTATCATTATTGCTCGGGCTTCTGGCATTCATCAGCAGAGCTGTAAGGTGGGTTCTTCTTATGGAACCTCTTGGGAAAAAACCGAGAAAAATGTTTGCGCTCTATGCTTTGCTGATAGGCTATTTCGCCAACCTGGCCATTCCGCGAGTAGGAGAGATAACCAGATGTGGTGTTTTGTCAAAGTCAGACAATATTCCTTTTAATTCACTTATAGGTACCGTTATAATTGAGCGCATCATTGATCTGGTCATGCTCATGCTAACCATGACAATTGTTGCTATTCTTGAATACGACCTATTGATAGGGTTTTTACAAGACAAAGTGATCAACCCTATTAGTAGCAAACTTTCATTTCTCAATAACCCGTTTTTTATTCTGATACCAGTACTTATAATCGGCTTTATTATTTTATTTAACAAATTTTCTAAAGGAGGTAAAGCCAGCCCGTGGAAAATAAAGCTCAAGCAGTTCTTCCATGAGATAGGCAATGGGTTCAGATCTGTGTTAAGAATGAAACAAACAGGCTGGTTCATATTTCATACATTTTTTATCTGGACCATTTACTTTTTGATGACCTGGGTTTGTTTCTTTTGTCTTGAACCTACAGCACACCTCAATGCAAATGCAGGTTTATTTGTGCTGGTTGCAGGCGGGCTTGGGATGTCGGCCCCTGTTCAGGGTGGCATAGGCGCATATCATTACATTGTTTCACAAGGCTTACAGTTGTTTGATGTATCTTTGACTGACGGAATTGTTTATGCAACACTGGTACATACATCACAAACATTACTAGTAGTAGTGCTTGGTTGTTTTTCTCTTATAATGATCTCATTATCCGGCAGCAAAAAATGAATTGGCAGGAATCCATAAACGAAAAAATATTTAATGCCGAGTCCATAAAACCACCACTTGCAAGATGGAGACTCAAGGGGCAAAAAATTGTTTTTACAAACGGGTGTTTTGATATCATGCACCTTGGTCACATTTCTTATTTATCGCAAGCAGCGTCATTAGGTGACAAACTCATAGTAGGTTTGAATACCGACCGTTCCGTTCAGGCTATTAAAGGATCTCAAAGACCCATTCAAGATGAAAAAAGCCGCTCACAGATAATGGCATCTTTGGCTTTTGTATCAGCTGTAATTCTGTTTGATAATGATACACCGCTAAACCTGATTGAACTTATAAGACCTGAAATCCTTGTAAAAGGAGGCGACTACACAGTTGAAACAGTGGTAGGGGCTGATTTTGTTATAAAAAATGGCGGGGAAGTGAAACTGTTGGAATTCATACCCGGATACTCAACATCTGCACTAGAAAAAAAGATCAGAGGATAATTTTATTTGATCGTGCATCTTTCTTTTGTGATTTTAAAAAATTAGATTTGTTTTATGACCCTCAGGAATATTAGTTGGATTTTATTGGTTGCAATTGCAGTGACGTTTACTTCCTGTGAGGATTCGTTTTTTTTACCTTCAAAGAAGAAATACAAGAAAGATCTTGAGCACCCATGGAAAAGAGATTTTTTAGGAGGTCAAAATACTTTTCAGGAGAACTGGGAATTTAAGGAAGGTAATTTGTACCTCACCCGCATTGAATTACTCACTAATGATACTGTAGACAATGGTCTGCCGGATGGTAGTCAAACTGACAATGTAGACACCGTTGATGTGGGCACATACAAAGTTGATACTAAAATATTCAATGTTTTTGTGAGGATAGGTGGCTTTGCAACTGATACCGCACTAATTGAATATAATACTAAATGGACGGTAATTGAATTGGATAAGAGCGGACTTTATTTTGTTGCTGATGGGGCGGTGAGTGGCACTGTTATACAAAGAGAGTTTGAAAGGCTGGATTGAGATATCCTGCAACAAAGTATTTTAAAAATGTCAAAAGTAAAAACTATTTTTTTTTGCCAGAATTGCGGTGTATCATCTCCCAAATGGATCGGCAAGTGTCCTTCGTGTTCTGAATGGAACACTTATGTGGAAGAGTTAGTGCAGAAAGATGTATCCAATGTTCCGGCCTGGCGTAATACTACCACAACTCCCGGGGGCAGGCAAGCCGTACCACAGCCTTTAAGTGACATTCATCCTGACAGACAAATACGGATCAACCTGCCTGACCACGAACTTTCCAGAGTTCTTGGAGGTGGATTGGTACCGGGGTCTTTAACATTAGTAGGCGGTGAACCAGGTATTGGCAAATCAACATTAATGTTGCAACTGGCATTAAAACTTCCGTCTATCAAGATCTTATATGTATCAGGAGAAGAAAGCGAACAACAGATTGGTTTGAGAGCTCAACGATTGGGCAACACAAACAGCAATTGCCTTATCCTTACCGAAACTAATCTCAGCTCTATTTTTAAACACATTAACAATGTGAAACCGGCAATTGTAATTCTCGACTCGGTACAAACACTTTTTGACCCTGCAATTGAATCAGCCCCTGGAAGTGTTTCTCAGGTGAGAGGATGCAGCGGCGAACTACTTAAGTTTGCAAAAGAGTCTTCCACTCCCGTTTTCCTGATAGGTCACATTACAAAAGATGGAACTATAGCAGGTCCGAAAATACTTGAGCACATGGTTGATACTGTGCTTCAATTCGAGGGCGATCGCAACCATGTTTACAGGATTTTGCGTGCTTCAAAAAACCGATTTGGCTCTACCAATGAGATCGGTATTTATCAAATGGAGGGTAGCGGATTGCAAGAAGTTTCAAACCCATCTGAGGTATTATTATCTCACATAGATGATGAATTGAGTGGCATCGCTATCGGTTGCACTATGGAAGGCTTAAGACCTTTGATGATAGAGACGCAGGCACTAGTTAGCTCTGCCGTTTATGGAACTCCACAAAGGTCGGC
>JAHEMF010000029.1 GCA_024643795.1 Bacteroidota bacterium
TGATCAACAGGATAAAGTTATGTGGGAAGAAGGAACACAAGCAGTGGGTGATATATGCAATACAGATGTTACCATTGATATTAAAAGTAAAAGCAGGATCAGATACCATAGCTTTATTGAAGTATTTGACCTGACTCCTGAAAAATCAGAGGTGAGTTTTCGTAATGGACTTACAACATATAATTCATTTATGAAATCAGGCTTGCATGTTTCATTAACACCTCACGCACCCTATACGGTTACCAGTAAATTACATCAATTGATCATGGATGAAATGCATGAATCGGGTGGCAAGCAATATTCGATTCATTTCATGGAAACGCCGTCGGAAAAGGAGCTATTCAATGAAAAAAAAGGACCATTGTTTGATTTTATGCAAAAATCAGGAGTTAATTATCACTGGATATCAGATAAATGTTCAAGTTCATGGCAATCATTTATTAATTACTTAGAACCACAATGGAATATACTGCTTGTTCATAACACATTTCTTGATCAAGACACTCTTGATGAAATTTTAAACGGTAGCATTGAAGAAAGTGTATGGTTGTGTTTATGTCCTAATGCAAACCTTTACATTGAAAATAAATTGCCTGACATAAATATGCTAATGTCAAATAAATTTAAACTGGTAATAGGTACAGATAGCCTGGCATCAAATGAACAGTTATCTGTTATAGAGGAGCTGAATGTAATAAGAAAACACTATCCCGATATAACAACAGCCACATTGTTAACATGGGCCACTATTAATGGTGCAAAATATTTTGGCTGGGATGATCTTGGAGTATTAAGAAAAGGAACAGCTCCCGGTCTGGTGTTTGTAAAAGAAGAGAAAAGTGGAAAATTAAGTTCAGAAAGAATATTATAAACTGTTACCAGTTATCTTTTTCATCAGACTTCTTGGTAGTCATAAATGATTCCAGTGACGCAGCAACTTCGCGAATCTCAGCATCTGTTTGTGCCAGATAATCTTTATAAACAGGTAGGTATGATTGAGATTTTTCATCCAGCCACTTTTCACCCGGGAATGCAGAAGTTTTCATCCAGTTTATCTCCTCAATTGTATATCTGAATCTATCGTCTTTAAGTTCAATTGTCAATGTATACATTGCATCACCAGCAGACGTAACTATCCCCTTTTTATCCGGAGGGTTGTTTAATCGGTATCTTGATTTACAAACGATCTTTCCGTTTGCGCTATCTTTTTCCCGTATTACGTTTGCAGGATTGTTGTAATAATCATTTGCCCAGGCAAGAGCTTTTTCGTACAATTTATCTTTAGCCAGGCCATCCACATTAACAACATTGGAATATGAAATTTTACCGTTTGCCGGATCAATGGGGATTGATGACGAAGTGCCTTCTTGAGCAAATAAAGGTGACAGCCATAGAAATGAAGTGATAATAAGAAGGAAAATGGTTCGCAGCATAATTAACGGTTAAGCAACTAAAGTCAGCCTTGCTTTTTGATCTTCAATTTAGTTCCCGGTTGTAACGCCTTAGGCGTTCTGATATTGTTCGTTCTTCTGATATCCTCAGCTGAAATGCCGGTATATTTTTGAGCAATGTTCCATAAGGTGTCGCCTGGTTGAACAACATAAACATCATAGCTTTTGAGAGCCTGTTCCAGAGGGTTAACAGATTTTGGCTTAACATCAGCAGTTTTTACCGGTGTTTTATCTGCCGTATCGGTAGTTTTATTTTCTGCTACTTCAATCTGATCACCACCCTCATCATTCTCTTCCGCTTCATTATCATTTTCTTTTACAGCAATCCTCTTTTGTGTGCTAACGTATACATATAGTCTCTGTCCACTGTAGATCCTGTCAGATCGAAGCCCATTCCATCTTTTAATTGATGAATATGGTACACGATATCTTGAGCCAATTTCAGAAAGTGTTTCTCCGCTCCTTACAATATGCGATTTTTTTTCTTTGGTCCATACAAGCCTGTAAGCAACAGTGCCGTCATCGCCCTGATCAGTTGTAAGCACAGATTTTTGCAGTAGAGGAGGCTCGTTTGTTTTTGCCATGGCACCACATCCAATATGATTGTAATACCTGTTCATCATAGTTGCCACCAATTCGTTCCTCAAATACGGACCACTAACGCCAAGCACGATGCTTATGATCCTGTAATCATCTTTATTAGCGGTTGCCGTTAAACAATAACGTGCTCGCTTAGTGTAGCCTGTTTTAAGCCCATCAACCTGGTTTTCATAATCGATCACAAGTCGGTTATGATTTCTATGAACGGCAGAAGACTTGCCGTTATCAACTTCTACATATCCTACAGAGGTTACCTTCATTAGGTCTTCATTCTTGATCAGTTCCAGTGCAAGAAGTAATAGGTCATGCGGTGATGAATGATTATCATACTTGCTATAAGTTGCCGGTAATCCTGAAGGATTTGAATAAAAGGTATTATTCATGCCCAGGCTTTTAGCCTTGACATTCATTCGCTCAACAAATTTATCAACGTTTCCTTCCAAAAAGCTGCCTATGTCGCCGCATGCAAGATTGTTTGAAGGAATAAGAGCGAGCTGTACTAACGACTCCAGCGTATATGTTTCTGTTGTGTGATATATTTTTTTACTTCTTCTGCTGGCGCGATAAGACCTTTGTACCTTAACCTCATCAGTCCACTCAGCTTTGCAGTTAGCTACATCTTCAGCAGCCAACAGCGCTACCATCATTTTTGTTAGGGAAGCAATAGGATAAGAGAAATGCATATTTTTCTCCCATACCACAACATCTTTTTCAACGTCGTACAACAAACCGGCTCTGATTTGTTCTTCACCTTCCACCATATCAGTAACAGGTGAAACTGTGAACACACCACCGGGCGATATGTAATCTGTACTTTGGTCACTTTCTGCCGGCAGCTCCAACGTAGTTTGTGCAATTGCTCCGGAAAAAATCCCTAAGAACATGCCTAGCACCGCCGCCGATTTGATGATTTTGCCCATGATTTTGTAAGTCATTGATTTGCAATGATAAGGATCAAAATAGTAATTATTTACAAACAACACAAATGCTTTTTAACATGATGATGTTGAAAGACTTAACCATATTATACGGCCTATTTTCTTAAACGTTACCTTCAATTGCTTATTTCAGGAAGGCTTATTTTCTCTGCTTTTGAGTATAGATTCTGCAATTATGATGTCCTCCGGCCAGGTTATCTTCATGTTCCATTCTTCCCCGTGCACGAAATGAAGCTTTTTGCCGGCATTTTCCACAGCAGAGGCGTCATCGGTCAATTCATGGTCAGATAAAGAGCTATAAGCGTTTTTGAGGATATCAGACTTAAATACCTGGGGGGTTTGAATGGCCAATACCTTCTGACGGTCAAGTACCACATATTCAGTACCCTGATGCATCCTTAAGGAATCACGGGGGCCAATAGTTGGGATGGCAGATTCATAAAGACCGGCCTCGGAGAAAAGTTTTTCAATCAGACCCTTGGATGCCAAAGGTCGTACAGCATCATGTACTGCTATGAGGTCTGATGGGCCTGGCAAGGCTTTCAGGCCATTGATTACTGATTCGGTTCTTGTAGCCCCACCAGTGGTTATGATAACTTTGTTACTCACCGGGAAAGTCTTGACCAGTAACGCCCAGTGATCTGATTGCTCCTCAGGAAGAACAACCACTATATTATCGGTGATATCCTCAAACAGTTCAATACTGTGTAATAAAACAGGTTTACCACGTAATGTTAGAAACTGTTTTGGCAGAACAGAACCAAATCGGGCTCCTTTTCCACCGGCGACGATTATGGCCTGATTAATCAATTTTCAGGTAGAAGGTTTTTACAGGATCAGCATGGCATCGCCATAACTGAAGAATCGGTACTTTTCTTTTATGGCAACCTTATATGCATGCATGATCAAATCGTATCCTCCAAAAGCGGCGGTCATCATCAACAATGTTGATTCTGGCATGTGGAAGTTCGTGACCATACAATTGGCAACACTGAAATCGTAAGGTGGGAATATAAATTTATTGGTCCAGCCTGCGCTTGGCTTAAGGTGTCCTGCAGTTGAAACAGAAGACTCAACAGCTCTCATGGAAGTTGTACCAATGGCGCAAACGCGCTTCTTTCTTTCTTTAGCTTTATTTACAATATCAGAAGCCTGTTGCGATATAGCATACTGCTCAGAGTCCATCTTGTGTTTCGTAAGATCTTCAACTTCTACTGGCCTGAATGTTCCTAACCCTACGTGTAAGGTAACCTCAGCGATATTAACGCCTTTTAATTCGAATCGCTTTAATAATTCGCGACTAAAATGTAGGCCTGCTGTAGGTGCCGCAACAGCACCTTCATGTTTTGCATAAACCGTTTGGTACCTCTCTTTATCAGCCGGCTCAGCCTTACGTTTAATGTACTTAGGCAGGGGTGTTTGTCCCAGAGTTTCTATGGCCTGTCTGAACTCCTCCTTGGTTCCGTCAAAAAGAAAACGTAAAGTTCTTCCTCGTGAAGTTGTGTTATCAATTACTTCAGCTACCAAAAGATCATCATCACCAAAATAGAGTTTATTACCTATACGAATCTTACGTGCAGGATCAACAAGTACATCCCAAAGTTTACTTTCTTCATTTAACTCACGAAGAAGGAACACCTCTATCTTTGCACCTGTTTTTTCTTTATTACCGTAAAGCCTCGCAGGAAAAACTTTGGTATTGTTTAGAATCAAAACATCGCCGTCGTCAAAATAATCCAATATGTCTTTAAAGACCTTGTGTTCTATTTTGCCAGTTTGGCGGTCAACCACCATCAAGCGGGATTCATCTCTGTTTTGTGAAGGGTGGGTTGCTAAAAGATTCTCACTTATGGAGAATTTGAACTGAGAAAGTTTCATTCAGAATTTCGTAAATATTTGTTATTGATTTAATTACAATTAATTAAACGGGGGGCAAATATAATACAACATTGGCCGTTTGAGTTAAATGGCTTTGTAAGTGATTGATAATTAGCGAGAAAAGTTGATATTTCAACAGGTTGTTAATATCCTGCCAGGTAATAATGAGTCGAAATCAGAGCTTTTGAAGGGTGCGGTATTTCAACAGGATCCCATCGGGCTCAAGGGAGTTTTCAATGCTGTATTCTCCAACTCTTGTGCGGCAAAGTTCTTTAAGGTATGCGCCTGAATCAACGGATTTGCCAAGGTCATGAATCAATGTTCTAATATATGTTCCTTTGCTGCATACTACCCTGAATTCTGCTTCAGGAGCATTGTAGTTTAAAATTTCAATTTCATGGATAGTTACCCTACGCGCGGCCAGTTCAGGATCTTTACCTTTTCTGGCTATATGATAAGCTCTTTTGCCACCAACTTTTACTGCTGAATGTGCAGGAGGGATCTGTTCTATCTCACCTAAAAATTTTTGGGCATGCTCTTTCAATAATTCCAAAGTGATGTGTCGAAACTCAAATTCTTGTGATACCGGTTTTTCAAGATCATAGCTTTCTGTGACTCCGCCCAACACCATAATACCAGTATATTCTTTTTCAGTTTCCTGTATGCCACTGATAGATTTTGTCTTTGTCCCGGTGCAGATCACTAATAGCCCGGTTGCTAACGGATCCAGTGTTCCTGCGTGACCTACTTTTTTAAGGCGCAGACCACCACGAATTTTTTTAACAACATCAAATGAAGTCCAACCTTTAGGTTTATTTACTAAAAGGATGCAGTTGTCAGCAGGATTAGATATGGTTGAATCAGTCAACTATCTGAAGGTCTACTCCGGCCAACATAAGGATCAAAATGACAAGCCCGACCACGATCCTGTAGTAGCCATACATGCGCAATCCATATTTGGTCAAAGCATTTATAAAAGAGCGGATAGCCAGGATAGCTACAACGAAAGCAATAGCATTACCAATTAGAAGAAAATTGATCTGCTCCTGATTTATTATGACGCCGCTTTTGTAGAAATCGTAAATCTTATATACCATAGCTGCAAACATGGTGGGAACAGCCAGGAAAAACGAGAACTCAGCAGCTGTTTTTCTTGATAAACCCTGCATCATTCCACCAATGATGGTTGCGGCTGAACGGGAGACGCCAGGAATCATTGCAATAACCTGGAACAACCCTATTTTAAGTGCAGTAGGGTAAGTAACCTTTTCTCCCTTTTCAGGATCAGTATGCTGTTTTACGATCTTATCAATGAAGATAAGAATGATTCCGCCAATGAGTAGCGAAAATGCAACTACAACAACACTGCCAAGCATCATATCGATAAGGTCATTTAGTAGTAATCCGAATATAACGGCAGGAATAAACGCTACTAAAAGTTTGAAATAGAAATCAAGGGTTTGAAAAAACCTTTTCCAATAAAGGACTATCACAGACAGGATGGCTCCAAATTGAATGGAAACAGTAAAAGTTTTAGTGAACGGATCTTCAGCAATACCCATGAATGAAGAAGCAATTATCATGTGGCCTGTAGATGATATTGGAAGGAATTCGGTGATGCCTTCAATAATGGCAAGTATAATAGCCTCGATCAGTGTCATGGTAAATTATCAGTCTTTAGATTTCTTAACTATAGCAACAATTTCAACAACAAATCCGGCAAGCACCATCAGCGGAGCCAGCGTGATACGTCTGAAACTGAAGATCGAGTCATCAAAGACCGCAGGGTCATCTGAGCCCCCACCGGCCATTAATACAAATCCCAACAGTATCAATCCAAGCCCAATCAGCATCAACGTGAAATTGATCCTGCCAAAAGCAAAATCTGCTTTACCTTTTTCGTTAGCCATGGAGTAAAATTTAGTTGTGTTAGTATAAGTCTTCTGAGCTACGCCTCAGATATTTATTCACTGCAAAGTAAGTACTCAATCCGGAAATCACGATACCCCCGACAATAACATATACACATACCTTAAACAGCATTTCAATATCAGAAAGGTCAACAAGTTCAGGGATCTGTTTCTTGGCAAAAATCATGAGTGCTGCCAAAAGAAATATAGCTATGGCAGCCCCCCAGAGCCCCTGTCCCATGCTGCTTATCAGGAATGGTTTTCTAATAAATCCCCTTGTAGCGCCAACCAGCTTCATGCTTTTGATCAATAGTCTTTTGGAATAAAGTGACAATCTTATGGTATTATTGATCAATCCTGCGGCAATAAAAAGCAATAAGGCACTAAAGCCTACAATAATTATCCCGAGTGTCCGAATATTTTTGTTGATCTCATCAACAAGCGTTTGTTGGTATAATACTTCATCAACAGCCCTGAATTCGCTTATCTCAGATTTTAATGAATCCACATGGGTAGTGTTTGCATAATCAGCCTCCAGGTTCACGTCTATTGACGCCAAAAGGGGGTTGTAGCCTAAAAAGGAGATAAAATCTTCACCAAGCTCATTCTTTAGGTTTTCAGCAGCCTCCTCCTTACTTGTGAATTTCACGGCCTTGATCTTCTCTGAATCCTCAAGTTTCTTAATTAGTCTGTCTATATCACCTTGTCTGGCATCCCCCTTTACCATAACGGTAAGGGTAATGTTCTCACGTAAGTAATCTGATAATTTCCGGGCATGAAGTACCATGATGGCAAGTACTCCTATCATAAAAAGCACCAGAGCAATACTAATAACAGTTGAAATGTATGAGGTTCGCAAAGTTTTGCGAGCCAATGTATTAATTTCCTGAGGTGCCTTTGCCATGGTGATATGGCCACAAAAGTAGGGTTTTTCTCCGGTCAAAATAAAATAAATTGAACCCAGTATTCACAAGGCCTGCGACCCTCTTTTTGTATCTTCGCAACTTGTTGCTGAATCACCATGAATTATAATTTCAATGATATTGAATCCAAGTGGCAGGCCTACTGGAAAAAAAATGAAACCTACAAGGTCGTTGAAGATGATACTTTGGAAAAATATTATGTTCTCGATATGTTTCCATATCCATCTGGAGCAGGGTTACATGTTGGCCACCCACTGGGGTACATAGCCTCTGATATATATTCCAGATATAAAAAACACACAGGGTTCAATGTGTTACACCCAATGGGTTATGATGCATTTGGATTGCCTGCTGAACAATATGCGATTCAAACCGGACAACACCCCGCCATTACTACCACTGAAAATATCAAACGGTACCGTGATCAGTTAGACCGCATAGGATTCTCATTCGATTGGAGCAGAGCAGTTAAGACATGCGACCCGGATTACTATCGCTGGACACAATGGATCTTCTTAAAATTATTTGATTCGTGGTATGACCTTGATAAGGACAAGGCATTTCCGGTAAAGACCCTGATCGCAAAATTTGAGAAAGAAGGCAACAAAAATGTAAATGCCAGCTGCGGTGATGTAGCAAACTTTTCTGCTCATGAATGGAATTCATTTGATGAAACCCAACAGCAATCTATCCTTTTAGATTACAGGCTGGCATATTTAAGTGATTCAGTTGTCAATTGGTGTCCTGCATTGGGTACGGTGCTTGCCAATGAAGAGGTGAAAGATGGTGTTTCAGAACGAGGCGGACATCCTGTTGAGAAGAAACGAATGAAACAATGGAGCCTCAGAATATCAGCATATGCAGGCAGGTTACTGAATGATCTGGATTATATAGACTGGAGCGAATCTATAAAAGAAGCACAAAGGAATTGGATAGGACGATCAGAAGGTGCGTTGGTAAATTTCAAAGTGTCAGACAAGAGCCTTAACATAGAAGTATTTACAACGCGTCCGGATACAATTTTTGGCGCAACCTTTTTGGTGCTTGCACCTGAAAGCGATTGGGTTACACAAGTGGTATCACCGGAACAACAGAGTGATGTAGAAGCATATCTTACCTATGCTGGATCAAGATCTGAACGTGAAAGATTGACAGAAGTAAAAAAAGTGACCGGAGTTTTTTCAGGCGCATATGCGATTCATCCATTTACAAAAAAGGAAATACCGGTATGGATAAGTGATTATGTTTTGGCCGGCTATGGAACAGGAGCTGTTATGGCCGTACCTGGACATGATTCGAGAGATTTCACATTTGCTAAACATTTCGGACTTTCAATCAAAGAGGTGGTTTTGGGAGGCAATGTAAGCAAGGAAGCATACGATGCTAAGGAAGGGAAGTTGACTAACAGCGATTTTTTAAACGGACTTGATGTAAAGGATGCTATTTCAACAGCGATTAAAAAGCTAGAAGAACAGGGTCTGGGTAAACGAAGGATAAATTTCAGGATCAGAGATGCTATTTTTGGTCGTCAGCGATATTGGGGAGAACCGATCCCTATTTATTATAAAAACGGAACCCCATATCCGCTTGATGAACAAGATTTACCACTGGTACTACCAGAGATCGATAAATTCATTCCTACCGAATCCGGTGAACCCCCGCTTGCCAGGGCTAAAAACTGGTTGTACCAGGAAAAGTACAATTATGAACTTACCACAATGCCGGGATGGGCAGGATCATCATGGTACTATCTCAGGTACATGGATCCTACAAACAGCAGGGAATTTGCATCTCCACAATCGCTTAATTATTGGAAAGAAGTAGATCTCTATCTGGGCGGATCAGAACACGCCACCGGTCATTTATTATATGTCAGGTTTTGGACAAAGTTTTTGAATGACCTGGGATATTTGAATATTAAAGAGCCCGCACGAAAATTGATCAATCAGGGCATGATACAAGGAACATCATGCTTTGTTTACCGGATAAATGAAACCAATAAGTTTGTTTCAGCAGGATTAAAAGATAGATATATAACAACTGCAATACATGTAGATGTTAATCTGGTCAGTAATAACGTGCTTGATATAAATGCTTTTAAAGACTGGAGAGTTGAATACAAGAATGCAGAGTTTATACTTGAAAACGGGAAATATATAGTTGGTAACGAAGTTGAAAAGATGTCAAAATCAAAATGGAACATCGTTAGTCCCGATGATATCATTCAGCAGTATGGGGCCGATTGCTTACGCTTATATGAGATGTTCCTTGGTCCTCTGGAACAAAGCAAACCATGGAATACCAATGGTATTACAGGAGTATACAACTTCCTCAGAAAGTTTTGGAAACTATTCCATGCTACAGGTGAATTTAATCTTGACTACTCAGAGCCTGCTCCCGCTGAACTCAAAACACTACATAAAACAATTAAAAAAGTAACTGAAGACATCGAAAGGTTTTCGTTCAACACAGCAGTAAGTACATTTATGATTTGTGTAAATGAACTGACCGACCTCAAATGTAATAAAGAGAAGATACTTAAATCACTTACTATTTTACTCGCACCTTTCGCACCACACATATCTGAAGAGTTATGGGAGAAGATGGGAGGAACCAGATCAATAACTACTGAGCCATATCCTTTAACGGAAGAGAGTTTTTTATCAGAAGATACTTTTGAATATCCGATTTCAGTTAATGGAAAAACCAGGTTTAAAATGGCTATATCATTAGGGCTATCGAAAGAGGAAATTGAAAAAACGGTTTTAGGGGCTGATGAAATGGCCAAATGGCTTAATGCTAGCGAACCCAAAAAAGTTATTGTAGTACCGGGAAGGATTGTCAACATTGTTGTATAAATAAGAGCCGAAAGGTTAAATTTGCAAATAGAATAACGCTGAATATGAAGCTTTTGAAACAACACATTGAAGCACTGATATTTACCGCCGATCAACCGGTAAGTCAGGAAGAGATAACTAACTGTCTTAAAACAGTTTACGGGTGGGAATTGGAAAAGGAAGAGTTCGACAAAGTGATCGAAGAACTCAAAGCTAAATACGATCAAGAGGAGTTTTCCTTTGGTTTAAATGAGATCGCTGGAGGGTTGCAATTCCTGAGTAAAAAGGAATATCACACTGCAATACATGTAATGTTGCAGCTAAAGGAGAAAAAGCGCCTCTCAACGGCTGCATTGGAAACACTGGCTATAATCGCATACAAACAACCGATAACCAAGCCTGAACTTGAGAACATAAGAGGGGTGAGTTGTGATTACTCCATTCAGAAACTACTTGAAAAAGAGCTTATTGTGATCTCAGGAAAGAGTGATGGTCCCGGAAGACCAATTTTGTATAAAACCAGCCAGAATTTCATGGATCACTTTGGTCTTAAGTCAGTTAAGGACCTTCCTAAACTCAAAGACATACATCCTGAAGGAAATCAGATCGGCATGCCTTCTGAGTTACTGGATTCGCTTGGAGACCCTTTAGAAGAAGAAATGCAGAGCGATGTTCAAAATACTGATAGGGATGACGAAAGTATTGAACCTGAGATAGTTATTGAGGCTGAGTATGATCAGGAAGAATTTGTTGAAGACAGTACTTCAAACGAGGACAGCCTGCCACAAAATGTTACAGAAGAAGTTACTGAGGAGATCACCAATACTCCGGAAGGTTGATATTTGGAACACTGTTTGTAACTCTTCTTTTATGAAGAGAACTGTTTCTGCAATCTTTGTTTTGCTTTCAAGTATAGCTTTATGTTTCGGTCAGCCTGAACTGCGGGTGATCAAGAATACTGCTTTTAAAGGCGGTGAAATACTTAAATATCGCATCCATTATGGCTTTATTGATGCAGGAGTGGCAGAAGTAGAGATAAAAAAAGAACCCCACAATATAGGCTCACGAAAAACATTTCATGTTGTAGGTACGGGTCGCACAAAGGGTGCTTTTGATTGGTTTTTTAAAGTGCGAGACAGATATGAAAGCTACATAGATGCACAATCAATGATTCCCTGGGCATTTGTGCGCAGAGTCAACGAAGGAGGATATGTCAAGAATCAGAATGTGACTTTTGATCAATACAAGAACACAGCAACATCTGAAAAGGGCACTATCGTAGTTCCTGAAAATGTCCAGGACCTTGTATCTGCATATTATTATGCGCGTAATCTGGATCTCACAAATGCAAAAATTGGTGACACATTTCCTATTAATACCTATTTAGATGACGAGGTTTTCCCTATGAATCTGAAGCTTACCGGCAGGGAAACTATCAAAACACGTAAGGGCACTTTTAAATGTTTAAAATTTAGACCAATGCTTCAAGAGGGGAGAATTTTCAAAGAAGAAGAAGATATGACCATCTGGGTCTCTGATGATCAGAATAGAATAGTAATAAGAGCTGAAGCAAATATCCTTGTTGGCTCAATTAAGATGGATCTGGATGGGTACTCAGGACTGGCCAACCCCCTGACTTCAAAACAGGATTAACGAATTTATAAAAGTCCTTTATTTACTAAGTATTCAGCTATCTGCACAGCGTTTGTAGCTGCACCTTTTCGTAAGTTGTCCGCCACAACCCACATATTTAGGGTGTTATCCATGCTAAGGTCTCTACGCAATCTGCCAACAAACACCTCATCCTTTCCCTCAGCAAATAACGGCATGGGGTATGTGAAAGTCTTTGGGTCATCCAGCAATGTAACGCCCTTGACAGCGGATAAAAGGGTTTTCACATCTTCGATTTCAAATGGGCTATTGAACTGAACGTTGATCGATTCCGAGTGCCCTCCTTTAACAGGAACTCTGACAGCTGTAGCACTCATTTTAATTTCCTGGTCGTTCAGGATCTTCTGGGTTTCGTTCACCATTTTCATTTCCTCTTTTGTATATCCGTTTTCAACAAACACATCACACTGTGGAATAACATTAGAATGAATAGGATGAGGATACACTTTTTCTCCGGGAGTATTCGATTGTTCATCAGCGAGTTGTTTCAAGGCCTTTGCTCCTGTCCCTGTTACAGACTGATATGTTGACACGATAACACGGCGTATGCCATATTTTTTATGCAATGGATTGAGTACCATCACCATTTGAATGGTAGAACAATTTGGATTTGCAATGATGCGATCATTTGAAGTAAGTTCATGAGCATTGATCTCCGGAACTACAAGTTTAATGTCAGGATCCATTCGCCATGCAGAAGAATTATCAATAACAATTGCGCCGGCTTCGGCATATTTTGGAGCCCATTCGGTAGAAATAGTGCCACCTGCTGAAAATAATGCAACATCAGGTTTCAGGTCAATTCCTTTCTGAAGAGATACAACCTTATACTTTTTGCCACCAAAAGAAATCTCTTTTCCTACCGATCCCTCACTGGCAACAACAATAAGCTCACTTACCTTAAACTTCCGTTCCTCAAGTATACTAAGCATTACAGAGCCTACAAGCCCTGTAGCTCCAACAACTGCAACTCTCATTACCTAATTGATTATTGATTTGAATAAAGAGCAAAATTAACTTTCCGCTATCAATTTAATGCATTTAAAATGAAAGTTAAACAAATACTACTACCTACAATTTTTTTGAAGCTCATGATCACAGCTCAAATATGTAATGCAAACGAATTGGTTATTTCTGAGATTTTTGCGGACCCTACACCTGTCTACGGATTACCTGATGCTGAGTTTGTAGAGATATATAACCGATCTGACCAAACGGTAGACCTTTCAGGATACAAATTCTATGACGGTTCACTGAAGGCATTACCTCCAGTAATACTACCTGCCGGTGAATATGCTATCATCTGCGATGATAATGATTCGGCATTGTTAAAATCATATGGTATTGTAGCCGCACTTTCATCATTATCACTTTCAAACGGAGGAGAAGCTATTGGCATTTATTCAAATGCCGGAACAATGATTGATTCTGTGTTTTATAAATCGGATTGGTTTAACGGAGGATATAAAACTGATGGCGGGTGGACTCTTGAAAGAGTTGACCTTAATTTTATTTGTTCAAACAGTAAAAACTGGGGCCCTTCTTTGGACAATACTGGAGGAACGCCAGGGAAATCAAATAGTATAAACGGATATTTTGAAGATCTAATTCCTCCCGAGGCACTGTACACGTTTTTATCAGATCAGGGTCAGGCAGTGATTGTTTTTTCTGAAATACTGAGCGATAGTTCGGTAATATCGGGGATTATTAGTTCTTCTCTGTTGGGTCTCGCAACGATTACAGGATTTTATGATGGCGACAAGTCAAAACTCGCCATCCAGTTCTCTCAGGTATTCATATATGATACCGTTTATGAATTGCAGATAATGGGAATGAAAGATTGTGCAGGAAATGAACTTACACACACCACACTATTTATCGGTATAGCTGATACGTTGCTATCGCAAGGGGCAATAAAGTTCAGTGAGATCTTATTTGACCCCGAATCAAGTTGTCCTGAATATCTGGAGTTCAGTATTAACAGCAGTCATGTTATAGACATTTCAGAAGTCAGCCTTTTAAAACTGGATGCTGTATCTGGTGATATAAATTCAATACATTCTTTATCGAACACACCACGGCTTGTAGCTCAAGGTCAATTGTTAATAGCGTCAGCAATGCCGGAAATGATATCACAATATTTTATCACTGGTAAGGTGCAAAACCAACTTAAGATGGGAGATTTTCCATCACTTAACAATGGAGAAGGTCGCTTTGCACTTGCATATAAAGGGGTAGTTCTGGATGAGTTTTATTATAATGAGTCATTCCATTTTTCATTACTTAACAGCACTAAAGGGGTTTCACTTGAAAAAATTTCAGATAAAATAAGTTCTCTCAAAGTCAGTAATTGGCATTCTGCATCATCAACTTCAGGATATGGGACTCCCGGACTTGTAAATTCACAGAGCAGTGATCTCATTTTTAAAGATGAATGGATTTCAATTGAACCTCCGGTCTTTTCACCTGACAATGATGGCTTTGATGATCTTATTGAAATCAGAATAGTTTCACCGGGAGTTGGGTTTGTAGCTTCACTTCAGCTGTATGATCTAAGTGCTAACAGAATAATGATCTTTCAGAATGAGAGCCTGTCTAGTGGAGTAAATTCCTTATTCTGGAACGGTGTGATCAATGATGGGTCGGTTGTTTTACCTGGGCCATACATTTTAGTAGTTGACATATTCAATAGTACTGGTGAAGTCAAACGAAATAAAAAGGTTATCACTATTGCTGCAAACAGAAAATAAAACTATTTGACGGGATTTTCTTTGACATGCAGATCAAGCTGAGGGAAAGGTATTGTGATATCATTATCCGCAAACTTCTGATATACTTCCATGTTAATCTGACTTATCATGAACCCTTGGCGATGCATAAGGTCAGAAGTCCAAAATACTAACTCAAATACTAATGAACTATCTCCGAAGGCTTTTAATCTCACATGAGGAGGAGGTGAATTTAAAACGTCATTATCTTCCTTAGCTACTTCTAACAATAGCTTCTCTACTTTTTTCTGGTCAACTCCATATGGAGCAGGAATAGGGACTTTAAAACGAACCATTCGACCCGAATAGCTCCAGTTGATAACACGTGAAGAAATGAATTCTGAGTTAGGGATTATCACACTAATGCCATCATTTGTCATAACAGTGGTTGCGCGTGCTGAAATGGAAACAACATCGCCCGTAGTATCTCCTACCTCTATTCGATCACCTATTTTAATTGGCCTTTCAAGCAATATAACAACTCCACTAACAAAATTATTTGTTATGTTTTGCAAGCCAAAGCCTATACCTACGCCAAGTGCACCTCCTAATATCGCAAGGCCACTCAGGTCTATTCCATTGGCTTGAATTATTACAAAAAGACCAATGATCACAAAAATGTAACGTGCAATAGTGCCCATGGCCTGTCGCACCCCGATATCTTCATTGTATCTTATGAGCACACGATTTATTAAAAAAACCTTGAATTTTTTAGATAGATATACAAGCAGAAAGATTGATAAAAAGAAAAACAAAATTGATCCTGGAGTGAATTCTGCTTTTGACAGCGAAAACAGCGGATATTCCAAAATAGCCTGTAGATCTTTGATAAATATTTTAAATGATTCCATAATATTTAAGGGTGAAATGGGAAAAAGTAAGGTATAAATATTGAACCTACAATCCAAAGTAAAATGTTTAAAGGAGTTCCAATTTTGAGAAAGTCTTTAAATTTATAATTGCCCGGACCATATATCATAGTATTGGTTTGATATCCCATAGGGGTCATAAAACTCAAGGAAGATGCGAAAGCAACAGCCATTAAAAATGGTCTCTCATCAACCTCCAGTGATCTGGCTGTGATTACTGCAATGGGAGCAAGCAAAGCTGCGGTTGCATTGTTAGACATGAAGTTGGTCAGCATAAAAGTGATAAAAAAGAAACAGGATAATACAGCATGCGGCCCCAATACACCCACAGTATTTATTAAACCATCACCTATTAGTTGGGCCGCTCCTGTTTTTTCAAGAGCTGCTCCCATGCTCAAAACACCGGCTAGCATAAACACGACTTTCCATTCAATTGATTTGTAAGCATCATCAGGTTTCATAATGCCAAAAACAATAAGCGCAAGTACTCCCATAGTTGCACTCACAACAATATTTACAATGTTGAAACTTGCGGTGAGCACAACTCCTGCAATAATTGCCAATACTGGTAAAACTTTTCGTATGTCGAACCGAGCATGCGGACTCTCTGAAAGCACAAGCAGATCACCGGAGTCGCGTAATGCTTTTATCTTATCACGATGGGTAGAAATAAGTAACACGTCACCAACATCCAATTTTGCATGACCAAGTCTTTCATAAAGGATCTGATCTCTGTGCCTTATTGCTATGACATTTGCACCATCAAACCGGCCGCGGAAATTAATTTCTTTTATAGACCTGTTTAAAAACCGTGAGTTATGCATCAACATTGCCTCAACAAGAACTAACCCATTAGATCGAATGTTATTTTTCTTCTCGTTTCTTTCAGGCTTCAACATCACTCCCTCCCGATCCATCAGCAACTTCAACTTCTCAACATCACACCTTACCTTTAAGAGGTCATTAGATTGCAAAATTAGAGAGGGGTGAGCCTCCATGACCACTCCCTCCCTTATGACTTGTAAGATCTCAATATCAAGGTCCTGCCGTAATTTGCTTTCAACAATAGACTGCCCAACTGATTTTGCCTTTGGAAGAAGTATAATTTCAGTAAGGTATTTCCCAAGGCTATAATTCTCGGAGATCTTAGTGGTACTTTTTCTTTTGGGCATTAGAAAGGTTCCTGCGATCAACATGTAAGCCAGACCGGTAAGTAGAAACAAAATTCCTGCTTTACTCATTTCAAACATGCCAAAAGGCTCCAACCCCATCCGTTCAGCGATACCGCTTACCAGAATATTGGTTGATGTTCCTAAAAGTGTGCAGACTCCTCCCAATAAAGCTCCAAACGAAAGCGGCATTAACAATCTCGAAGGAGGCACTCCTGAGTGTTTTGATGCCTGTATTACTACAGGCATGAGCAGTGCTACAACCGCAGTATCATTAATAAATGCCGATACCAGGCCGGATACAAGCATGAGAACTAAAACAGCAAGAAATTCATTTTTTCTGCCAATTCCTGTTAGCATTTTCCCGAAACTGTTGAGAGCGCCTGTTTGAAAAATGGCAGTACTCAGCACAAACATGCAAGTGACCGTTATCGTAGCACTGTTACTAAATCCTGAAAATCCTTCTGCAGGAGTCAAAATACCGGTTACTATAAGCAATGCCATAATCAGCATCGAAACGGTATCAATGCTCAGCCTTTCACTTATAAAAAGATATAGTGCAAGGACAATTATCGCTAAGACAATGGCTATTTCCAGGGTCATATAAACATTTCAGGAACACAGGGGCTATGGCTAAAATTAAAAAAATACCCTTGAAAATGAAACAATTGCAGCCTTTTCACTTACTTCCAATACGCAAGAAATATCCTTTACGGTTAAAATACCCCCATTCACCAATAATTGCCTTTACTTCATCAAATAAATGAATATGGTAAACAACTCACAAGTAAATTTGTGCTTAAGATTTAAAGTTAACCAGTATGTTATTTTTCATTTTACCGGTACTCATGATAACAGTGTCTGTGCTTCTTTATCAAAAAAGGATTGCAGAATCATCCCAGAGATGATATTCCGGTGAGCTAAAGACAGTATCCCCCATTCCCGGGAGATCGTTTTAAAGTTGGTTTTTGGACCCCGCCTCAGCGGGGTTTTTTTATTCCGGCAACTCTCCGGTGTATTTCAGATGGAGTTTTACGTTTGAAATACCACGCTGGAAGTAAAAGGACTGATCCAGATCAAATTTTCTGTCATTATTAACATAGAACATCCGTTCAACAGGTTCCTTCTTGGTCTGTCCTTCATACATACACACATAGTTGATTTTGAGCTTGATTCCGGTATTCTTATGCTCACTGATGCGGGAGTTTTGCTTTACAAGCTTGAAAGTAGCGGCTACGCTAACACCTTCAGATTTTACAATTACCATTTGTGGTGAGGTTTTTCCCTCTGCCAGCATGATCTCCATTTCTTCACCATTTATAGTGTTTTCACCTATTTGAAGGGAGATATCGCTAAGCTTTAATGGAATATCCTGTGAAGACCCAAAATTTACAAAGCCAACAATAAATGTTGCGAATAATACAAGCGTTTTAATTTTCATTTTCTTAAAATTGAGGCCTAAATTTAACCAAAACACAATTAACTATGAAGACCTCACACTTAACTTTACTTACCATTATAATAATTGCAGGGTTATTTGCTTTTAAACCTGCCCCTGAAGCTACAGTTTATGAGTACAAGCAATTTTCAACGGTAGAGTCAATCATACCTGGTGGGTTAGGAAGATCCCGAATTATAACAACTGATACCAACGGCTCCCTAGTTGAAAAGGACCTTAAGAACTTTTATAGTATGACAGGTATCAACTTTTCTAATATCACTAATAATGATGTGATAATAGTAGAGAAAGTAAATGAACTTACTAAGGAGGGCTGGGAGTTGTATGCAGTTACAACAGGTGTACAAAGTCCCAATGAAAAAGGTACCAGCGGTGGAATATTCATTACCCGCTTTCTTCTCAGAAAACCCGTAGGTTGATTTGAGATATTTAGTGGTGCTTATCTGAGGGCTCTATGGTCAGGTAATAGAACAATCCTATACCTATTAATGTAGCTACAAAAGACAGCATCATCATAATTCCGGGAGGCTCCTCTGATAAAAAGGCTCTTCTGAAAGGGAATATTATCACTATTAGTGCGATGACCCAGGCGGTGATCTTTTTATTCATGCTGTTATTATTGTGGATCAGAGAGGAGGTACTGGCTTTCTCTCTGATCTATTATTAATCCATTCTTAATTGAACTGTTCTTCTTCAGTTTGATACATTCAAAATTAGGGAGTCAACTACGTGGCACCCATGATTTCCATCATTTCTCAGTTTGACTTTAGTCATCAAAATAATAAGCCCCAACCAGTGTGCTCTATTATTAATCCCGATTAAGGCCCCCATCACCCTTTAAACCACACCATTTACCAAAAACCTCGCTGTTTTAGGGCATTTGCAGGTTATTATGCTAATTCAAATAGCAGCTTTTATGAACAATATTTCTATTTCAGAATTTAATCAACTCACAACCGATGAAAAGGCATGGCATCTTTGGCATGGGGCCGTTTTTTTGCATGTTGTGGTTTCTGATGGGTACAGGGTAAACTTGTTCTATTTTAATGATTTTTATATCGAATTATGGTACAATGTATCGGAGAACAAAGTGGATCATATTCGTGCATTCAAATCGGTTAAGCTATTGACCCCTTTTCTTGAAAACATTAGCTTAGGTAATCTTGCCGACCGCATTTGATATTTTTCATGTGAATTTTCCGAATTTTAATCAACAGGTTATCAGCTGATTACAAAAGGTATTTAGCAAAATCCATTTTTTTGGCACGCCATTGGATTGTATAGCTTCAAATAACTTTGAAAGGAGGATAATACCATGAAAAAAATCTTAACTCTCGTAATGTTTGCAGGGCTGTTTATTAATGCCCAAGCTAATCACAGGTACTCAGAATTGAATCTGAGAATGAACGATCAGGTTTTGTTCGTTGCCAGCCTAGATCAGGTTTGCTTTGAGGCACCATCTCAAGTAGTTACATTCCATGAAGTAGGTCCAGGTCAGCACCATTTATATGCAGCAAAAGTTATCCTGAACCATTGGGGTCATGTAATCAGAAAAGATGTTGTCTTTGACGGAATGATCGTGATACCAGAAGCTTCAAAGGTTAATGCTGTGGTGAATAAGTTCGGCAACTTTAAGATCCGAAAAGTTGAACCACTGTTTGCAGTTCAGGCGCCTGTTTGTCAAACCCCGTTTTATAACCCTTATGTGGTAAACAACAACTGCGGACCTGCAGCCATGAGTAATGCGGAATTCGGGGCACTACTAAATGCAATAAGCGGAAGGAACTTTGAAAGTACAAGAATGCAGATAGCGCTGGGTGCTATACATGCCAATTACTTTACAACTTCTCAGGTAGATGCAATGATGCGTTTAATGACCTTTGAATCTTCAAAACTTACATTGGCTAAAGAGGCTTATTTCAAGACCATAGATCAAAACATATATTACATGGTATATGACCAGTTTACATTTGAAAGCAGTATAAGAGATCTGAACAGTTTTATAGGTAGGGGTTAGTAAGTAATTAATTACCAATAGCGTAGGGGATGAGCCGTAACTCATCTCCTATTTTTTTTACATCATCTTTTTGTAACCCTTTCAGTTGAATGGAGGTTTAACAGACCATTAATCAACTTAAAAAAAGATGAAAAAAGCAATTAGAACCTTACAGATGTCCATTCTGGCTGTGTTGATGACCACTATAATGAGCAACCAGGTAGTAATGGCACAGATTGACAATTTGGCGAATCTGAGTCCTGAATATGTAAAGTCAGGAACCAGAAATGCAGCAAATGATGCAGCAGATGCAGCAGTTTATAATCCGGCAGGATTAATTTCACTGGAGCAGGGGTTATATATTTCGGTAGGCAATCAATCACTATTTAGAAACCCTTCCCATGAATATGATCTAGGGTTGGGTGAAGGAGTGAAGAAGTTTTCACAGAATGGAGCGGATCTCTTTTTACCAAGTGTGTATGGGGTTTATAGAATGAATAAAATGGCCCTGTACGGAGGTTACTATATTTCCGGTGGTGGCGCAACGGCAAACTATACAAACGGATCTATTAACACGGATCTGATTTCAATGTTGGCACTTATGGGTGCACAAGGAGCATATCAAAGTACAAAGGATCAATACCTGAAAGCAACATCTAATTATTCCACTTTGTTTGGAGGAGTCTCAGTGAGCGCTCTCAACAATTTATCATTTGCGGTATCAGCAAAATACATTTCAGCTAAAAATGAAACAGAAGCAAGTACCACACTATTTTCATCTCCATTTGAATTACCGGATGCCCAGTTGGTTTTGAACACTGAGGAAACAGCTAAGGGTGTTGGATTTGTATTCAGCTTGAACTATCAGCTAAATGAGATGATCACTCTTGCTACACATTATGAAACAAATGTGGCGTTGAATTTTGAAACTAATACTATAACTGATGATTTGGGTGTCAGTTCAGATGGATACACTGAGCATCGTGACTTGCCTGCCGTTTTCGCATTTGGAACGCAGATAAAACTTAATGATAAGCTGACGGTTATGGCAGATTATAATTACTATTTTCAGCAAAATGCTGATTGGGGTAAGACAACCATTGGCACAGATGAATATAACTGGTCAGAGCTAGCAGGTGATGCGTCATTGATAGGATTATCTGTGAATTATAACCTGAATGACAAGGTGGCCTTAAGCTTAGGTTCAGTTTATACGATGTTTGATTATCCTGAGAAGGATCTTTATTTTACAAAAGCGGGCGCATTTGAAACCAACATTGATGACAACGTTAGTATAAATACAGGAATTTCATATACGCTGAATAAAACATTTTCATTCACTGCAGGAGTAATGCAGAATATATGGAAGAAGGACGTGATGGTAAAAGCCATTAATGCTTCTCCGATGGAGGTTGATGTTAAAACGAATAACAGCATGACCACAGTGGCCTTGGGAGTAAATATGCACTTCTAATGCAATTTGATCATATATGTACAAAAAAAAATCCGCCAACTTAGGCGGATTTTTTATTTTGTCTGTTGTGGAAATCAAAGCATCAATGGTTTTAGCAATGCTTTTTTAACATAGGCTGCCAATCGGTCTGTATCATAGAGGAAGTCAATAAAAGTAACTTCTCTTTTCTTAATGATAACTTCAACATACATTCCATATAGCTCATAAAGAGCACAGGTTTTACCCCTTTCCTTGCGCAGTGCAATAAAACTGCCGTCTTCAAGTAACAACCCTGCCCTGTCATCAAGGTTGTCTGCCGGGAATCTGAATCTTTCCATGTCCGGTTATACCAAGGACTTATAAAACCGGTTTGGATCATTTTTATAGAATTCTTACAAATTATAGTGTAAATGTGCCGTTCATGTGGCCCGCCAGGCTATCTATATTGCTAAATCTATTCCAATTAAGTAATTTCGCCATCCGTTTGGAAAAGGCAAAATGCCTTATCCGGGGCCTATAGCTCAGTTGGTTAGAGCAACAGACTCATAATCTGTGGGTCCCTGGTTCGAGCCCAGGTAGGCCCACCCTGATTCAAAGATCCGCCTCGGCGGGTCTTTGAATTTTATACCTGACCTGTTACTTAAATTCAATCTGTGAATATCAAGAACATCATTTTTGACCTGGGAGGGGTGATCCTGGATATAGATTATAACCTCACGGCTCAGGCTTTCAAAGATCTTGGGTTAAAGAATTTTGATGAAATCTATTCTCAGAAAAAACAACAACACTTTTTTGATGATTTTGAAAAGGGGTTAATATCGTCAATGCAATTCAGGTCAGAAGTAAAGAACCTGATGCCGGTGCCAGTTTCAGATAACCAGATTGATGATGCATGGAATGCGATGTTGAAATTCATTCCCGAAGAAAGGATCACATGGCTGAAATTATTAAAAGAGAGGTATAATCTGTATTTGCTGAGCAATACAAATGAAATTCACATAGAGGCTTTCAAAAAGATCATCCAGTTACAGTTCTATGAAAATGTATTGGAGAGCATTTTTGACAGGTGTTATTATTCGTCAGAACATGGAATAAGAAAACCTGATCCGCAGATCTTTCAATTGGTTTTAGATGAAAACAAGTTGATCGCATCAGAATCTATCTTTATTGATGATTCACCACAGCACCTTGAGGGTGCTATATCAACCGGCATTCATGCAGTTTGGCTTGAACCAGGGAAGCAGGTAATGAATGTAATTGATGAAGCTCTGAAAAATTTCTAAGAGCGTCTTTCCTGGCACAGCTCAATAA
The DNA here is from genome assembly GCA_024643795.1 of Bacteroidota bacterium. Taxonomy (GTDB): domain Bacteria; phylum Bacteroidota; class Bacteroidia; order AKYH767-A; family OLB10; genus JAHEMF01. The sequence goes on from JAHEMF010000029.1 coordinate 23,234, forward strand.
GCACTCCGTTGGTGCTTTTAGGATGTAAAAAACACACAAGTTTATTGTCAGCCCCGGACTTGGGTTCCTTGTTGATCAGCTGAAATCCTTCTGCTTCAAGTCGCTTCATTTCCTGAACAATATCAGACACATCGAAAGCAATATGATGTATGCCTTCACCTTTTTTTTCAATGAATTTTGCAATGGGGCTGTCAGGACTCATAGCCTCAAGTAATTCAATTTTACTATTGCCCATTTTAAAAAAAGAAGTGATCACTCCTTCTGAGTCAACAGATTCGGTTTTATAATGTTCAGCATTGAAAAGTTTTTTAAACAATTCGTTTGATTTAGTTATATTTTTAACGGCAATGCCTATATGTTCAATTTTGTTCATTATCATCTATATCTTTTTGTTCAGGAGGGTTAGGTTTATAAATATACTTAATAACCTCCGGGTTTGAGTTTTCAAAGTTGGATGTAGGGTAGAAATCATCATCGTCCTCCTCCTCGTCGTCCCAATTAAATACAGGGGCCTGTGGACCTTCTTTTCTGTATACCCAAGCCATTAGTGCCCCGGCAATTCCTCCGAAGAGGTGTCCTTCCCAAGAAATATCCTTGAATAACGGAAAAATACCCCATATCATACCGCCGTATAAGAACACGATCAAAAGAGAAATAGCCATGAGCCGGCCATACTTTCTGAAAAGTCCGCTAAAAAAAAGAAACGAAGAAAGGCCATATACCAGTCCGCTTGCTCCAACATGATAAGAAGGGCGCCCCCCAAGCCAGAGCCAGAACCCTCCGGCAATGATTATCCATACCGCAACTTTTTTATAAAGTGTAGGATAAAAGTATGCGGTGCAGAGTCCAAGTACAATTAAAGGAAGAGAGTTTGATATCAGGTGCTTAAAATCACCGTGAATAAATGGCATAAGGACAATGCCTTTCAGCCCGGAAATGGTTCTTGGAAACAGGCCATAATCTGCAAATGAAACTTCATAATTCCATTGATATAATTGTATTATCCATAATATCAAAATGAAGATCAGAATAGGGTAAGATTCTTTGATCAACTTCGCCAACTCTTTGAACATTTTTCAAATTTAAGCTTAAAAAAGTTATCTGTTAAATAAGTGTCACGGCATTTGCATAATTTTATGGTGTGGAAAATAAACTTTCAATATTGAGGAGTAGGTTATTCACCGGACATTCCGGGCCAGTGTATTCTTTACTACAGTATGGAGAAAATTTCATTTCATCAGGCAGTGATGGCGTTGTTGCATTGTGGAATTTTGAAAACCAGGATGAAGGCCTGCCGATAGCGAAAGCAAAAAGTGTTGTATATGCCATGGAATTACTGAATGATAACAACACTTTATTATTAGGGCAAGGTGAAGGCGGCATTCATGTGATTGATCTGAATAATAAGATCGAGTCAAAATTGTTACAATATTCAAATGCGCCAATTTTTAAAATCGCATCCGACCATAAGAATAAAAATGTGATCGCTCTTGATGGAAGCGGAAACATCCTTTTAATAGATCCTTCAAGCTTTGACCTTGTAAAAAGGATCAAATTATTAGATGGCAAACTTAGGGCATTAGAATTTCATTCTTCTGGTGGTCATGCACTTGTTGGAGCATCAGACGGATGTATTTATGTATTTTCAATACCTGATTGGCAGCTGATCAAAAAAATTGAAGCACACAAGCCAGATTTTTCTGTGTATACTTTGAAATATATTCCTTCGAGCGGGTTGCTGATTTCAGGGTCCAGAGATGCTCATCTGAATATTTATGATCCTGCATCAGACTATAAGCAAGTAGATTCTATCCCCGGTCATAATTATGCTATTTATTCCATTGCCTTTAGTCCTGAGGGGTCATTGTTTGCCACCGCAAGCAGAGATAAATCCATTAAAATATGGAATACTGATACACTTCAGGTTGCCCATAAGATATATGCCAACAATACTGAAGGGCATAAGAATAGTGTGAATACTCTTCTATGGCATTCTGATGGAATGTTGATATCAGGTAGTGACGACAGGTCGATCATGGCCTGGAGTTTACCAATTTAACTTAACTTCAAGCAAAATATCAATAACGTGAATTCAAATTTAGATCCATCTCCAGATGGAATGCTGCCGGAAGATAAGGACCTGGAAAGAGTATTAAGGCCAGGCGAATTTGACGATTTTACAGGACAAGATAAGATTGTTGAGAACCTTATTATTTTTGTTAAGGCCGCTCAGATGAGGGGGGAACCTCTGGATCATGTTTTGTTGCATGGTCCTCCCGGACTGGGTAAAACCACGCTTGCCAATATCATTGCGAATGAACTGGGTGTGAATATTAAGCACACCAGCGGACCTGTACTTGATAAGCCGGGTGATCTGGCCGGGTTATTAACAAATCTTGAGCCGAATGATGTGTTGTTCATCGATGAGATCCACCGGCTTAGCCCTGTAGTTGAGGAATACCTTTATTCTGCTATGGAAGACTACAGGATCGATATCATGATAGATACCGGCCCCAATGCACGAGCTGTTCAAATAAAGCTTAATCCTTTTACCCTCATCGGTGCCACCACACGTTCAGGTTTACTTACATCTCCGCTAAGGGCCCGCTTCGGAATTAACTCTAGGCTCGAGTATTATGATTCCAAGAAACTACAATTGATTCTTATCAGATCAGCCGAAATACTTAAAGTTCCTATGCAGGAAGAAGCCGCCTTTGAAATTGCCCGCCGAAGCAGAGGCACTCCCCGAATTGCAAATGCATTGCTCCGAAGAGTGCGCGACTTCGCCCAGATAAAAGGTAACGGTGAGATAGATACGAAAATTGTAAATTATTCCTTGTCCGCACTAAATGTTGATAAGCATGGTTTGGATGAGATGGATAACAGAATAATTTCTTCCATAATAAATAAATTCAAAGGCGGGCCGGTTGGCTTAAACACTATAGCCACTGCGGTGGGAGAAGAACCCGGTACAATAGAGGAAGTATACGAACCATTTTTGATCATGGAAGGTTTCATAGCACGCACACCCAGAGGTAGGGAGGTAACAGAAAAAGCATACAAACATCTTGGTAAAATTAAAGGGACCGAGCCGGGAACACTTTTCAGCAACGACTGATAATTGCCAGCATGGAGAGTAAGCAGCGTAATACCAGAATGATAAAAGATGAAGCTGCACGACTTGGTTTTGATTTTGTTGGTATCTCTAAAGCAGGTTTTTTAAAAGAAGAAGCACCAAGGCTGGAGCATTGGCTCAAGCAAGGATTGCACGGCGAGATGTCTTATATGGAAAGAAACTTTGATAAGCGACTCGACCCCAGGAAGCTTATGGATGGAGCCTGTACAGTTATCTCGCTTATGTTGAATTATTTCCCTGAAGGTGATAGCGACCCAGGCACACCCAAAGTTTCACGATATGCATGGGGGAAAGATTATCATTTCGTGATAAAAGATAAGCTGGCAGAACTCCTTTCGTTCATCAAAAAGAATATTGGTAATATTCAGGGCAGGGCATTTGTAGATTCAGCTCCGGTACTCGACAGGGCATGGGCAAAACAAAGCGGACTTGGCTGGGTTGGTAAAAACACAAATCTTATTAACCCTAAAGCCGGATCTTATTTTTTTCTTGCGGAGCTGATCTGTGACCTTGAACTGGATCATGACACCCCTATCAAAGATTACTGCGGAACATGTACACGTTGTATCGATGCATGCCCTACCGAAGCTATCATCAAACCTTACGTAGTAGACGGCAGTAAATGTATTTCTTACTTTACCATTGAATTAAAAAATGAAATCCCAATTTCATTCAATGACCAATTCGATGATTGGATCTTTGGTTGCGATGTATGTCAGGAAGTTTGTCCCTGGAATAGATTCTCACTTCCAACAAAAGTTGAAGACTTTTCACCTATCAACTCCATAAACATGATGAGTTATTCTGACTGGGAAGAAATTACAGAAGAGGTGTTCAATAAAGTATTTGCTGCATCTCCCTTAAAGAGATCAGGGTACGAAGGACTAAAGAAAAACCTAAAATTTATCTTGAAACGTGACGAAAAGCCTCCGAAATAATATCTGAGTAGCGATGCCCAAATGTGGCTATACACCAAACCATTAGCATCCTGCGCTCATCGCTTTTCAACCATTTGACGGCCTTTTTCAACTCCTTACGGAATAACACCTTATCGAAGCTGACCTTGAGCAGAATTTCCTTTGTGTATTCGAACATTCTATTTCGTTTTAAAGAGGAACACTAATTTAAGCTTATCAAAAAAGAAATACAATCATTTTTAGGCAAATTATTACACCCGATTGTTAATAACCTGTTAATCATTCTGGTTCCATCTGAAAGTATTGAATTTGAACCCGGAAAGGTCCAGAACCCTGTCAACTACAGTAGCTGCCAGAGCCTCGAAATCAGCTGGATTGCTATAGAACGAAGGTGTGGCAGGGCATATTATACCACCGGCTTCAGTAATGGTCAACATATTTCTTATCTGTATGAGATTCAATGGGGTATCTCTTGCCACAAGGATCAATTTTCTTCGCTCCTTCAGTATTACATCAGCTGCCCGGGTAAGCAAGTCATCGGATATTCCGGCAGCTATCCTGCCAAGTGTGCCCATGGAACAGGGGCACACTATCATGGTATCATATCGGGCTGACCCTGAAGCAAAGGGAGCGCTAAACTCGAACTTCCCGTATCTTGTAAAAGAAATGTGCTCATACCCATCATTTCCAAGCTCATGTTTCCATACTTCTTTGGCGTTTTCTGACATAAGCACCCCAACAGAATCTATCTGATCACTCATCTTTGCTAGCTTATCAAGCAACACTTTAGCATAAATGGCTCCGCTAGCACCGGTAACTGCTACTATGATCTTCTTTCCCATCTTAATTCGCTTGCTGATTCTGGTTAAACTTATACCGGATGGTAAATGCGAGTACAGAATTATATTGTCCGGCATTAAGTCTGTATGACTGCCCCGATTGGTGTTCCCTTACGGGGATGAGAGAGCTGGACAATCTTGTATTAAATATTAATCCGCTCACAAGGTTGATATTTAAACCAACGGTACCTCCAAATTCAAAACTATTGAATGGTCTTCTGGCCGGGAGCTCCCCTGTCTCATCTTCTTCATACTCGCTTAACAGTACCCCCATAGTAGGGCCAATCTCAAAACAGAAACGACGAGAATAATTCCATTGAAATAAAATTGGCACTTCGATGTAAGATAGGCGGAGCAGGTATGATGTATAATCGTTTTTATCAGGATCAGCATTCTTACGACTTCCCTTTTGAATGAAGGTGATCTCCATAGCAGCATCGAACTTCTCTGAAAGTTGGGTGGACACAAATCCTCCGGCAAGCAGTCCTACTTTATTGAATCCGGACAGATTATCGCCGGAGATCTGTGTAGTACTCAAGCCAGCTATCAGCCCTGCTTTAAATGATTGGCCACAGGTTAATAAGGGTAAGTGAGCTGCGATTAATACAAAAAACAAGAAAAGCCTTTTCATAGGAAGGGATATAATTTTGATTAAACAACTAAAAAGGGGGTTTTGTTAGGGAGATATCTTAGCTTGTTCTACGGAGATGATTTCTTTAGTGGAAACATCATAAAGGAATGCAATAATAGAACATTCCGAAGCCTCATATTCTGCGTCAAGTGTAATGGAGTATGTATTCTTATTTACATCACCCGGGTCAAGGGATGAAATATTGTCACCATAAGTTCCATTGAGTGATTCTCTTAATGCTTCTCTGTGAACATAATCAGGAATATCTTCTGGAGTTACATCGTAATCCTTTTGCCAATTAACTATATGGTCTTCAACAAGCATAACAGACAGCCTGTATGAAGAAGAAAGGTCGGTGTTTATAACAGTTGTAACTTCGGTGGTTAATGATCTGTCGGTATCATCATAATCATTCGAGATAGAGATACTGGCAGGCACCTGACTGAAATCGTAAAGTACTTTGCTCACTTCGTCGGCCCAGCTGGTATATGGGAAAATGTTACTGCCGTCAGAGTTGGTTCTGCGGTTCACCATTCCATTGGGATAGCCGGCAAAATTAAATCCGAAATCATCATTCAGCTCAGTTCCTTCAGGTGTTCTGAAATCGTAAGTATAGCTGCTGGCCTGTGGCGAGGCAGGTGTTGAGAAAAATCCGGCGTGCACGGCCATGATGATCAGGTTCTCGCCATAGATCTTTTTAAGGTCATAAATTGAGCGGGTTGCTCTGGGGCAGTTACCGCATTTATGACCTGTATAATCTTCAACCAGAACTTTTCTGTCCGGGTTAAACGTAACATCATCTTCATAATACTGAGTTACCTTATCGCAAGAGGATGAAAAGATCATCATCAAAGCAATTACCGGAAGAGACCATAATTTTCTCATGTCGACTTTATATTGACCTTTAATTTAGTAAATTTTTAAAAACTACTGGTTACGGATACTGAGAACCCGTTGGATGCCGGCACATTACGGCAAACTCCCCCAACGCACAACAGACCCTCTCTTTGCTTGCCATATCCTAATGAAATCCTGTTAGCACCTTTTGTATATCCGGCCGACAGGTTTGGATAATGTATTCTGGCGTCCTTATCGTCGTTGCCATAATTATATTCGTCAAATGCGGCAAAGAACCAGTGTGGTGAGATGGTATATTCTACCAACATCATGGCCCAACTTTTCATATCCTGATCGGTGAGCAAGTGCTGCATCTCTACTCTTACAGTGTTTGACTTATTCAGCTTATACTGAACATCTGCAACGGCGGTATGTGCATATATGGTACCAAAGCCACTTAGGCCCTGAATTACATCTTTATTGTATTCAGTATAGATATAGGTTAAGATAAGCTTAAGTTTTTTAGATGCTTTCTTGGTAATCTCAACATTAACTTCTTCAAAATATTCTTCATCGCCAACTCCGAATAAACTGCTTTCATAACCTTGCTCGCTGGCTACCGGAGTTTTATCTATGCTATGAACAGTAGAATAATTCAATGCAATATCAGTTCCTCTTTCTCCTCCGAGTTTAGTGCCTTTCTTTATATTATAAAATACATCAGTATTTATACCCGCTTCTCCGTTTGGCTGCGTAGCGTATGGATACAGCGTTATAAGCCTATAAGTCTGTTGTTTGGTAAGCGCAGGAAGATAGCTGAGTGTAAGATTTGTTCCGGTTGCATTTCTGTCGGAACGGAAATCCATATTATCAATATGCTTGGCAGCTACATTTACTCCTATACCCTTTTTTGAATAGTTGCCGTTCAAATAAATGGCTTCACCGGGTTTGTAAATCCCCTGTGGATTCTCATAAGTAGAATTGACCAGACTGGGGTCGTTGTATTTATAAGCGTATTCTGCATAAAAGCTAACAGGCCCTCTGGTGATACGGGTTCTGGGAGCAAAGGATAACACGTTTTCGGGGTATACATAAATAGGGTTTTCGTCTTTCTGGTATTTGCTGACCACACCAGTTCCTACAGTGATCCGTGTCTTGCTTTCGTTCAGAGATTTGATGGCTTCTGTGAGCGAGATGTCTGCATCAAAAGCTCTTACAATGCCCGGACCTTTTTCAAAAAAAGAACGCTGCTCACCTATAAATCCTTTCAAGTAAATACCTGCATGCGGGTTATATTTAACTCGTATCCCATCAAGGGCATTGTCAATTCCCAAACTACGTTCTTCGTAGCTTCTGAAGATCAACCCACTTCCGATCTGGTCATAAAAATTACCTATTGTTACCTCCAGGTCATTAACTTTAAAGGAAGCAAACCTGTAAGTGATACCAGATCCTTTATATCGGGGATCGAAGCCCAGTAAAGGATTCAGATATGATTCATATCTGATACCTGCTGTAAAGTTTCCGTAATTGAAATTCAGATTACCGAAACCGTTAGACAACACTTTTTCAGGAACCACAGGTGCGCCAATGGCTGAATCAACGAGGTAGTACTGAGCATCGAGCTGAAAGTTTCCACTGATGCCTGAAAGTATAGGGCTCTGCGCATTGGCATTATTGCATGACAAAACGATCGCAGCAACTGAAAATAAAAAGAAGATATTTTTTCTCACTTAGAAAGAATTTGGATCATGAAAATAAGAAATTACACATTCAGTTGTGTGTAGTATCTCCATAAGGGGAGAATGATTAATGGACAAGCTATAATAATTCTACTCAGCAGCTTCGCCATTGGCTGTTTTTCTCACCAGATCAAAGAGTTTCTCTTCATCTCCTGGTGCATAAGAAGTGTGTTGATTGACCACTTCCCCTTTTCCATTGAGTAAAAATGTATGAGGCACAAGATTTACATTCATGGCTCTTTTGAAGTCGCCGTTAGGGTCAAGATAAACTTCATAATCCCACCCCTTGCCATTCACAAAAGGGGCAACTGTAGGGATAGTACGGGCATCATCAATAGAAAGTGCAACAAGTTTAACCCCGGTTTCCTCAACCATATCATCATAAATATCCTTTATAGCATTGAGTTCATTGACGCATGGCTTACACCATGTAGCCCAGAAGCTAAGGATCACCGGTTTGCCGTCATTGGCAATAACATCATTTGAATTTACAACAGCACCATCCAGATCCTTCAATTTTACGGAAGGCACGCCCGATGTTTGTGCAGTTACTGTAGCGCCGGATGCAAATGCCAGCATAAGTACTAATAGAGTTTTTTTCATGGGTTTATTCTAATTAACAGGGCGGCTAATTTAATCAATTCATTATAAGAGAATTGTCAAATTTCTTGCCAAACAGGGCGATCATGCTTTGATTTTTTTTCTTCTCAGCCAACGGGGAAGAATAAATGCCCCTATAAAGAGATACGGATAGTAGCTGATCAGCCTCCAAAGCAGTGCCAGTGAGTCTATTAGCCCCGAAGGACTAAATTCGGATAAAAACCGTGTGAAAATTACTTCTGCAATACCCGAACCTCCCGGTGTAGGACTTACCAGTAGGATAATCCACATTATCAGCTGCCTGGCATAGATAACCAGGTTTGAATAAAATCCATGACTCAAAAAGGCCATGATCAAACAATTGATGACCATGTACCGGGCCGTCCAGGAAAAAATGGTGGCGCCGAATGACCTTATCCAAAACCCTGCAGGCCGGGTCTTAATCTCTTTGGATGCAATGATCATATCTTCGCCTGTTCTGTTAGCAGCCTGTTTCCAACGCCGTAAAAAAGGAATGGAAAATAATTTGAGAAGCACCCACTTGATGGATCTGGGATTCACAAAGAGGGCATATGCAACGATGAGCGTATACGCAGTGATGAATAAATACCCAACCCAAAAAAAGTAATACACGCTTCCAACACTTCCATTAATTGCAGTCACCTCATCCATTGATATGAACAGGTCACTCTTTCCGATGAAAAGGAAAATAAGTGGAACGGCTAGCACAAAGAACAATTCATCCAGAAAAGATGTTGTAAGCACAACAGCAATACTTTTCCCCATGTTTAGTTTTTCACGGTGCAGTATGAACATTGCCAGAGCGGTACCTCCAACCATGGTGGGTGAAACAGCAGATGCAAATTCCCATAGCATGATCACAGGGAAGCTTCTTCGCCATGAAATCAGGTTGCCAGATAAAATGGTGATTCGGTACATGTAAGCAACATCACGAATGGCCATCATAATGCAGGCCAAGCCGATCCAAAATGCTGTGCTTGCTGTCCAGCTTATACGCTCATAAGCCGCACTTTCAAAATTGGAAATTAACAGATAGGACGCAACTCCTAAGCCAATTACTACAGGAAGAATGATCTTCCCGGGACTAAAATTATTTAAGATCTCTTTGCCATCAGTTTGCATGCGCAGTTTCCCCGTTGGCATCAGTAAGCTGGAAGTTGTTGAACCCTTCACCAATAATGATACCTACCTCGCCTAATTGTAAAAGATCAAGCAAAGCAAGGAATGTAAAACATGCATGAAGTCGGGATTGGCAAGTTTGAAAAATATCCAGAAAGTATACAATGGGTTTGAGGCGTACAAGGCGAACGATATTTTCCCTTTCTGATTCAAGTGTAAAAGGATATTGTTCTACTGTATGATTTTGGCGCGCTTCATTTATTTTAAAACGCTCCATAACCTTTTCAAATGTCGTGAGGAGTTTAAATAATGTTAATGCATTCAACTCAGATGAGTAGGTTGATCCGTCGGCGTTGAGGGCAATATTTGAAAGCTCATTTTCAACACTTCTACGTGCAATTTTTTTAGTGCGCTCTTCTTCGAGCACCTGGAGTTCACCTGCAGCTTCTTTGTACTTTTTATATTCTAATAACTGTGCAACAAGATCCTGACGTGGATCGATCTCATTACCATCCTCGTCTTTCGGTAATCTGGGCAACAGTAACTTTACTTTGATGCGCATGAGAGTGGAGGCAACCAATATGAACTCACTTGCGAGTTCAATGTTCATTTTTTCAGCGGTGCTGATATATTCAAAAAAATCTTTGGTGATCTGCGAGATAGGGATGTTATGAATATCCAGCTCATCACGTTCTATAAAGAACAAAAGCAGGTCAAAGGGCCCCTCAAACTGAGGTAGTTTTATTTCGTATTGGTTAGATGTCTGTTCCACGCTATAAATTGTCTCTTACTGGCAAAGATACGGTCTCAAAACTTTATCCTGAAGGGTTTTGTTAACGAATTCATTATCATTGCCGAACCATGAAAAAAATCTACCATCTCTCTACTTGTAGCACAAACAAGAGGATCTTGAAAGAACTCAAGCCAGGAAAGGAGTATTTTTTGCAAGATATTAAAAATGAGCCTATTACATCTAAGCAAATTGATGAGATGAAAAAACTGGCCGGGAGCTATGAGGCATTATTCAGCAGGGTGGCTATGAAATACCGTAAGTGGGGCTTGAATGAAATGAAACTTACAGAGAAAGATTACAGGAAATATATCTTGGAAGAATATACTTTTTTAAAGCGTCCGGTCATCATTTCAGGTGAACAGATTTTCATAGGCAGTTCCCCGAAGAATGTGGCATCCGCAAAAGCGGCAATGAAACTGTAAACATTACTTTTATAGCGCATTTAAATCGCTGATCAATTGACAAATAACCGGGTTATTGCTCACCTGTCAGTTTTGGTGGCCAACCTCATATACGGCGCCAACTATACTATTGCCAAAGGTGTGATGCCCGATTATATTGGCCCGTTCGGGTTTATATTTTTGAGAGTCATTTCTGCCTCAATTATTTTCTGGGTTATAGATATCTTTTTTAAATCGCCAAGAATGGAAACGAAAGATCTGGGCAGGCTCATCTTGTGCGGGCTTTTCGGAGTGGCTACTAACCAATTGCTGTTTTTTAAAGGATTGAGTATAACAGCGCCTATTAATGCTTCTTTAATGATGACCACTAACCCTATCATGGTAATGATTGTAGCGGCTATCATTTTACGGGAAAAGGTATCATTGAGAAAGGTCTCAGGAATAATCATTGGAATATTAGGGGCGGTTTCTCTCATTATTTTTGGGAAACAATTCAATTTTCAACAGGGCGATGTTTTGGGCGACCTGTTGATCCTCATCAACAGCATTTCTTTCGGCATTTTTCTGATCATCGTTAAACCGTTGATGCAAAAATATCCGCCCATCACGGTAATGAAATATGTTTTTGTTTTTGGAAGCTTGTTTGTGATCCCGTTCGGATATGATGAATTCAATCGTATAGAATTTAAAGATTTTCCAACCCACATTTGGCTTGCGGTCAGTTATGTGGTT
>JAHEMF010000065.1 GCA_024643795.1 Bacteroidota bacterium
GTGTTCCTTATGTGCTGTCGCAGGTTAAAGATTATGATCATTTAGGTAAAGTATCTAAAAAACTAGGCACTGACCTTGTAGTTCAAACCCCGTTCGGGGATTCCGGTCACACTACTTTCTTCATCACTTGTAAAGAAGATTTTGAAAAACATGCGAACGACATCATAAAGGAAAAAGAAGTGAAGATCATGAAGCGTATCAACTGCAGAGGATCGGCAATTGAGGCTTGTGTTACACGTCATGGAACTATTGTTGCGCCATTAATGACCGAGTTGGTAGGATTTAGTGAGCTAACTCCCTATAAAGGTGGTTGGTGCGGAAATGAAATATATCCTAATGCTTTTACTCCTACACTTAGAAAAAAGGCTGCAGTATATACCAAACTCTTTGGCGATCAACTTATGAAAGAAGGCTACAAAGGATACTTTGAGCTTGACTTTCTTATTGATCAGGATAATGGAGAAATTTATCTGGGCGAACTGAATCCACGGATAACCGGTGCAAGTTCAATTACTAACCATGCAGTATTTGCCCTCGCTGATGCTCCACTTTACGTCTTTCATATTCTGGAATATATGAATATCGACTATGACCTTAATGTTAAAAATCTGAATGCCCGCTGGTCAAAGCAAGATAATATCGATAGTTGGAGTCAGTTGATCATTAAACATACTGAAGATACTGTTGAATATGTTAACTCCGCTCCACGATCAGGTATATGGAAGATGTTTGATAACGGTTATATTCAATTCGATCGTATGGATACACACCGTAGGGCTGTGGAAAGTGAAAAGGAAGCATTCTTCCTTCGTATTACTCGTCAGGGTGATTATTTATACGAAGGTGCCGACATGGGTATTCTTGTATCTAGAGGTCGCATGATGACTGACAACTTTGAACTTACCGAAAGAGCTAAGGATTGGATCAACTCCATTCGGGCACAGTTTTCTTCTAGTCTGATAGAAGATAAAAGGGAACAACCCGAATTAATTGGAACATTAACAAAATAAATAATGCAATTCACGAGCATTAATCCGTTCAACGGTAAAACAGTTGGACAATTTCAGGAACTGAGTGCAGCAGAACTCACCCAAAAACTCGAGCTAAGTAAAAAAGCATTTACCAAGTGGCGTATTGTTCCCTTAGAGGAACGTAAAAATCTGATGTTAGCAGTAGCCAAAATTCTTACGGATGATGTGGAACGATTTGCACGGGTGATAACGCTGGAAATGGGTAAACCTATTAACGAATCACGGGCTGAAGTAAAAAAATGTGCCTGGGTCTGTGAATACTATGCCGGAAATGTGTCCGACTTTCTTAAACCCGAACTTATAAAAACAGATGCTCAAAAGAGCTACGTTCAGCACGATCCTATCGGCGCTGTTTTCGCGATCATGCCCTGGAATTTCCCATTTTGGCAGGTGTTCAGGTTTGCAGCACCAACCCTTGTCAGCGGAAATACAGGACTGTTAAAGCATGCTCCTAATGTGTTCGGCTGTGCAGTGGAAATTGAAGATATCTTTAAAAGAGCAGGGTTTCCCGAAGGCGTATTTCAGAATCTGATCATTCACCACGATAAAACCGAAACTATAATTGCACACGATGCAGTTAAAGCTATTACATTAACCGGAAGTGAGTTTGCAGGATCTGCAGTTTCTGCATTAGCAGGTAAGTATATTAAAAAATCACTGCTTGAACTTGGAGGTAATAACGCATTTATTGTTTGGGAAGATGCTGATATTGATGCAGCTGTTAAAACAGCCATCACAGCACGCATGCTTAATTGCGGACAAAGTTGTATAGCTGCCAAAAGATTTATTTTGGTGGATAAGATCTATGATGAGTTCGTCACCAAATTTACATCAGAAGTAAAAAAGCTACAGGCCGGAGATCCTGTGAATGATGCAACACAGGTTGGCGTGCTGGCACGAAAAGATCTGGCCGATAAACTACAACAACAGGTACAAAGCTCTATATCTCAGGGTGCTGAACTTCTCGCTGGAGGAAATCAGGATAACTGCTTTCATGAACCTACTGTTCTAGGGAATGTAAAACCGGGCATGCCCGCTTTTGATCAGGAAACATTCGGGCCGTTGGCTGCTATGATCAAAGTAAGCGATGTTGATGAAGCATTCGAACTCTCTGAGCAATCAAAGTATGGTCTGGGTGTTACGGTTTGTACCAGAGACATTGATAAGGCCATGAAGATGGCATGGAGAGTAAGCGATGGAGCTTATTTTGTGAACGAACTGGTAAAGTCAGACCCCAGACTTCCTTTTGGAGGTACTAAAATGTCTGGCTTTGGACGTGAACTTGCAAGGGATGGAATGATGGAATTCATCAACCGTAAAACGATTTACGTAAAGTAATACCAACTCACTTATTTAGCTTTTGCATACGGCAGCTTTTCAAGCTTGCTTGCTTTATGATATGTATATAAGCCGCTTACGGATACCAAGTCAGCAGCATCCATGTCAATATCGCCATCAGGCAATAGCCATGTATCAGGAATTTCTACCATTTCTATGGATCCAACTACCAGAAAAGTGTTATTGATGGTAATGGGGCAGGCTTCGATAAATTTTACACCTATCTTCAGCAAAGACTCTTTAACAAATGGTGCCTTAAATTGGTGAAGATATTCCTCGGTAAGTCCGCACGCAGTAAACTCCGAATCTTTCCGGTTGTAACGTGCCGAAGTTTGATGCGCCTGCCTGTAAATATTTTTGTTCACCTGGTTGATTGTGTAGTACCCCGTTTCTTGTATGTTTTCCCAGGTATGTCGCTCAGTGGTTACCGGTCGCTGGATAAATCCAATAAGCGGTGGGTTGGCTCCTATGTGAACCACCGAGCTAAACAAAGCAACATTAGATTGACCTTTGGCTGAAATTGAACCGATAAGGTTGGCAGGTTTATAACCTTGTAAAGCATTTATAAGATTACCCCTGTATCGCCTGTCCATCGCCAGCAATTCAGAATTTGTGATAAGCATAAATTGGTGTTTTTGGTTATGATAAACATATGATATTTAACAATTGTTTGCGTTTGCTAGCATGAAATATATTGTTCTGTGGCAAAATACAAGTTCAATACCTCTCAAATCAATACATTTACCATTACAAAAGACAGCTCTTAAATTCGATCCTGTTTGGAAAAGTTCGTTTCAATTATTTACAAACTACTATTTGGTAACCGGTCGATCTATTTTTTTGGAGCACTTGTTGTCTTCCTTTTTCTGTGTTCCACAATTAACAGATATATTTACATAGATGACGCCGCTTTTGGTGAGGAGGCTTTCTACTTGTCAGAGCTGGGTTATGTAAAGATCCCTTCCTTGATCCACTATAATGGCGGAGCAACCCGACTCTTTGTGTATCACAAACTCCTGATCTTTACCGGAGCTTTGCTGATCAAGCTCTTTGGCTTTATGCTCAATCCTATGCGGATAGCCACAGCGCTAATGTTCAGCGGTTTGTTATATACAGTATACAAGTATGTGAGAGGCAGTCAGATACATCTTTCAAAACAGGTGGCCTTGCTCACAGTTTTCCTTTTGGCCTGCAACCCGCTTTCCCTGTTATATGCATACACATTCAGGCCTGAGATATGGGTCACTTTTTTTGGATTTATATCGTGGATGTTGTTGAGTAGATATCGGAATGATCAAACAAAACAGCACATATTGTTTTTATCCGGGGCTACAGCAGGAATAGCATTCTTATATCACCTCAACGGACTTGCATTCATTGCAGCCGGAGGGTTGTTGTTATTGACGGATCGTAAAATAAAACCTCTGTTTTTATTTTCATCAGGTGTTCTGGGTACAGGGTTATTTTATTTTTACGACCTGTGGCAGCCGGGACATATGCAAACCATGTTGTACCAGTTACACAACTGGCCTGATAATGTGGGAACCAATTATAACTCTTTAGGATTTACTGACCTGTTGCTTAACGCGCTGGTTAAATTAACGAAAGAACATCAGCGGTTTTTCTGGAGCTATAAAGTATGGGCAACTTCCGGTTTGTTCTTACTATCACTGATTTTCTTTTTTCAAAAAATATGGTCCACCCAAAAGCCTATGATGTTGTATTTGCTTTTCCTGATCATATCACTCAATATTGTTGGTAGTCACATCGCAGAGCGATACCTGATATATTTTCTCCCTTTCATGTCAATATTAACCGCCACGGCAATTGTATATGCTGCAGATGACAAAACTGCTTATAAGCGGATAGCATTTGCAGTGTTGTTCATACTTCAATTTACATTTGTTGGAAAAATGGCTGCATTTATTTTTGAAAGGCAACGTGATTATGTAGGTCTGCATCACAATGTCTTGGAAAAAATACCAGAAAAGGATGCCTTAACCCTGGTACCTCACGAGTTTATTTTCAACACCATCAATGAGTATGATCTGGTATCATTCAAAGGCATTGAATACGATGAGATCATAGCCGGTGAACCGTTCACTCGTGCTTCATTCTTTGAATATATAGCTGAACTGAATGTTGAATATGTGGTTCTTCCGGGTCCAGTGCTCAAGTATGAAAACACAGCCGTATTTTGTTTGGATAACGGAGGTCCTGTAGAACTAGCCGGAACAGGATATATGTTTTTTTATGAAGATGAAAATGCTCTTATCTTGAGACGGGAGAACTTGCACTGATAGAGAAAAATATTACCAAGCTTTATACAGCGTGTAGTTTTCATTACTCAGTAATTCAGGCAAGGGCAGTTTAATGTAGCTTCCAAAAGTTTTTTTCAATATCACAACGTATTTTAATCCTTTTGATCGTAGCACCTCAATATTTTCAGGTGTTAGTTGATCATTACTGTTTACCCACCCTTTGCGATGGGCAAAATACATGGGAGTAGGATATTCACCACTATTGATAAGTATGAGATCATTTCGCAATGAGAATTTATCCAGATCTTTTTCAAGTTCAAGCAACGCAAGTTTGTCGGCATTTATCCTGAAATCATGTTGTTGATCCAGCAAACCTTCGGTTGCAATGGCTATGAGTAGTATCATAGCGAGTTTCCTGGGTAACTGAGATAATCCATATCCCGCCAAGGCGGCCATTACCGGAACAAACGGGACTATATAATATGAGTGATGTGCGAAAGTGTAACCTGATATTAGCATCACAATAAATATGCTTGCTCCTGTTAAGGCAAGAGTTGCTAATAACAGCTTGTTCCTATTTATGACAGAAAATACAACCCCTGCAATAAAAACTATGAATCCTGAATATTTTAGTGCGTCACTGTAAAAGTGCGCAAAGGCAGCGTTTGCATGGGTCCATAACTCTGAAGCACCTTGCACCATGCCTACGCCCATAAAAAAGTGCAGGAACCCGAACGATTCGTTCAGAAAGGGAACATGCACAAAATACCACCAACCGGCTGGTGTAAGCGCAAGAGCGGTAACAACGGCAAACAAGGAACGTCTTTTCACACGTACTGTTGAATATAGAAACGGGATCAGCAAAGCCGGTGCAAGGATCAATGCCGGTAGTTTGGATAGAGCCCCAGCCATGATCAGGACCATGTACAGGAACAATTGAAAATATCTTCCACAATCTTTTTGCAGGAACAATATGGCACAATACATTCCCATGATCACCAGGGATGTTGAGAATGTATCGGGCATGATCTTGCGCGAAAAAGAGAACCAAATGGAAACCAGCAGTATGATCCCTGAATAAAACGCTGCCTGTTCACTCATGAACATCCGCGTAAGCTTATAAAAGAAAAATATTCCCAGTGATGATATGATCAGGTTGATCAGCCGGCCATACCAGTGGCTATACCCCAGAGCTTTTGCCATTAAAAAGATGCCATAGTTAAGCAGCGGAAATTCCATCCCGGTAATACCTGACTTTTCTCCTGCTATATCTATGCGAGGATATAAAATGTTGGCATCCGTTTCATAAAAGTTGCGTGCCACCATGGTAACGGTGGTCTGGCGCCAGTTGTGTATAGTTTCAAGTGGTGGCTGAGTGATACCTGCCAGCCGGATCACAAAAAATATTATGATCCAGATTTTGAAGTTTGAAAAGAGATTATTTAACTGCATCATGATCCCGAAAACAATTCAGGCTATGAAAGTATACAATTAAAGAATTATTACTTGAAGAATAATAACAACTCCTTATTCATTGGTCTGAAAGATCCTGGGTAAAAAATGATAGTGTTGCTTTTTTAGATAGCAAAGGCGAAGAATTTTTGATCAGATTCCCTCGTTATGCGCACCCAGAAATGGATCAGAATAATACTAATTAACACAAAAGGTAAAATATAAATACTGCCTTCTGCACCAAATGACCCGCCACTTAAATGATCTGGTCCAATAGCGCTTTGATTAATCAAAGATGGAGAAGTTATCCCGCTAGATGCAAATCCAAACACCGAAGCCTGAAAGAAGTTCCATCCCAAATGAAGACCCATAGGCAACCATAGTTGTCCGGTCTTAAAGTAAGCATACACTAATTTAAATGTTATGAATGCTATCAATAAAGTACTCAGAGGGGTAGCGTTCGGGTTATTTGAGTGGATGAAACTAAATATTAATGTGGAGATAAGTATAGCCCAGTTCACTCCAAGACCCTTCGTAATATTTTGTATGAGCAACCCTCTGAATACAAGCTCTTCCCACCATGCAACCACACAAAATCGCCATACCATTGCAAGTGCTACGGGTAATACTGCCATACTGAACTGGCCGGACATATTTTCACCAACAGACCACCAGGACCAACCTTCAAATCTTATCAGATCTAACGAAAGCAGCAGGTAGAACATTCCGGCCATTATTAATGCCCCGATAGCGATACCGATAACAACATCATAGATAGCGGCAAAGTTAAATTTCAGCCCCAGCGAAACCATGTCAGATTTCTCCAGGTATTTTCTGCTGATGTAAACGGCCAGTGTGGCAGAGAATCCCAATAAGGTGAACCATAATGTGCCACCTCCTTTAAGACTTCCTAATATGTATCCTACAATAAATGTTAATGAAACATTTAAAGCTAAAAAGATGAGAATAAATGCTGCAATGCGCCATCCTGCGCGAAGCATGGATGTATGCGGATCTACAAATATATTTTTCATGTCTGCCAGTTTGTAACATTAAGACACGCTCATTGGTGTTTTGGTTACTCCGGTTGAAACCTTTATTAAAAAAACATGAAAATCACTCCACTTCTTCAACATTATCATCACCTACCAGGTCTACCATCAGGTTTCGTGGATCTATCCCCGCCTGAAACGGTTTGGCATTTACAGTCACGGTAATAGTTCCTGACTCCTTATTAACTTTATGCATGCCCGCATAAAGTTTATCACCTAATCTGTCCGCATCTTCCGGGTCGGCATAAACGCCAAATTCTATCCAGTCGTTCACCGGTATTTTAGTCTGTCGTCCCAACGAATCGGCGCGAAACTTTTGCGATGAGTACTCAATAGTAACATCATACTTACCATCGGTACGTTCCGAAGACGACACTTTAGTGACCCGGTTGCTGAAAACAGTTATGGTTTCGAATAGGTCAGTGATAAGGTATTGCAGTGAATCAGGCGTGTGAGCTCTTATTGCATCTACCGCATGATAGGCAGTGGGGTAGGGAGGTTCGCGATAGGCAAACTGCTGGATCAGTTCACGGAGTGCAGCATTCATGTTTTCTTCGCCAATCATCTCTCTCATATAATATAAAACCAGTGATGCTTTACGGTAGTGTATATAACCTTGATTCTCTACAAACATCAGCGGCTGTTCTTTAAGTTCTTCCGAGCCACGCGATTGCAGGTAATTATCCATCTCATATTTTAGGAACCGTTTCATCTGATCTCTTCCATATTCTTTTTCCATTACCATTAGTGCGGAATATTGCGAGAACGATTCTGATAATAAGGTAGCACCCTGAACAGCGCCGCCTATTACTTGATGAGCCCAGTACTGATGTGCCATTTCATGTGCCACAACATAAAACACCATATCAATGTCATCTTCATCTTCTATTTTGGCTATGTAACCTATTCCTTCAGAATATGGCATGGTGCCAGGAAAAGCTTGTGCAAAGCTGGCATACCTCGGAAATTCAATGATGCGTGCCTGACAATGGTAGTAAGGTCCATAGTTCTCAGTGTAGTAATCAATGGTACGCTTCAGCGAACGCGACATGTTCTCTATATTATAAGGATGTCGTTTATCATAATACACTTCCAGGTCAAGGTCTTTATATAGTTCCCGGTGTACCTCGTAACGTGCCGAAATAAATGAGTAGAAATACAACGAAGAATGATCGAGCTTGTAATGGAAATATCTACGGCCTTCTTCTTCATACTCCTCTACCAGTGAGCCGGGTGCAACAGCTATCTGGTCAGGACTGGTACTGAATAGGGTTTCAACCATCACCCAGTCGGCGTGGTTGCTGATGTAATTGTTCATGCACTTATCGGTACAGTTGCGCTCCAGCTTAGGCATACGTTCTTTGGGGTCCAGATCCTGGTCTTTGCGTTTATCCTTCCTGTCCAGTTCATTTCCTTCCTGGTATCCTATGAGGGGAGAAAAGTCAATGTTGTTAAAAAAGCTGCCGTTGTCAACTATAGC
>JAHEMF010000030.1 GCA_024643795.1 Bacteroidota bacterium
CATCTCACAGGACCTCAGGCTAACTTTATTGTATCAAGCCAAAATAGCTGTCAGGGAAGTACAATTTCAATAGTTGACAGTTCATTTAATGCCATGTATTATGATTGGGATTTTGGTGATAACACAACTTCCAATTTGCCTGAACCTGTACATAATTATAATTCCTCTGGAGGGAATTATGTAGTTTCACTGAGCGTTACTGATTCTTTAGGATGTAAAGATTATATGTCCCAAAGCTACTATACATTGAGCTCGTCAAGCATTTCAGCCAACAAGAATAAAGTTTGCGCTCCTGATTCAGTATCATTTTCATCAATGGGCTTAAACTATAATTCTTATTTGTGGGATTTTGGTGATGGGTTCACTTCTGTACTACAAAATCCTATTCATTTGTACAGTGATTCCGGTCTGTTTCAAGTTAATCTGATTGTAACTGACTCAACAGGGTGCAATGATACATTAAATTTGCCTTACTTGATAAAGGTGATCAAGCCGGTTGCATCATTTAGTGCAAATTTTATTAATCCTGGCTGCTTCTCACAGAATGTTCAATTTACAAACACCAGCAGCGGTGCATCGTCATATTATTGGAATTTTGGTGATGGTGCAACGTCAATTCAGGTTAGTCCTATTCATACTTATAACTTATCTGGAAGTTATACAGTTACTCTCATTGCAAGTGAAAATGGTTGTACAAATACGTTAGCTGTTCCAAATTCAGTTTTCAAGCCAAACCTTAATCCAGGATTCACATATATTCAAAGTTCTGAATGCCTTCCAGTAACAATTGCATTTCAGGATACTTCGATCGATGCCGTTAATTGGGACTGGGACTTTGGTGATGGAACAAGTTCTAATATACAAAACCCCATCAAGTTATATACTGCTATACCCAATGGTAATATAACACTAACAGTTACTGATGTGCTAGGATGTTCTAAAACAATAAGTATACCTCCCTTTAACATCATGAATGTTGATGCATACATTGATGCTCTTGAGGGATGCAAGCCATTTACATTGAATATTTCAGATTCATCAAGTTTGGTTACAAACTTGAATTGGTCGATGGGGGATGGAACAAGTCTTAGTGGTACTAATATTACACATACTTATCTTAGTCAGGGAATTTATAATATCCAACTCACAGCAACTGCTACATCAGGATGTACTCAAACTATTACTGATTTTGCAACTATAGTTGTAACAGGCCCCCAAGCAGATTTTAATCAAGCAACAATTGTATCATGTGCTCCAACTACTGTCAATTTTCTAGATAACTCCAGTGATGCTGATAGTTGGCTATGGAATTTTGGAGATGGTGGAGCGTCGGCAAATGAAAATCCAATCCATATATATAATATACCAGGATTTTATGATGTTTCTCTTATTGTTACAGATTCTATGGGTTGCACTGATACTATAGTTAAGAAAGAGATCATACATATTTCAGGTTCAGTTGCTGATTTCTCAATTTCTTCCTTATCAGGATGTAACCCAAGTTCAATATCTTTTTATGATAGCTCGATAAGTGCATTTACTTGGCTATGGAATTTTGGTGATGGGTCAATTTCTACACTCCAGAACCCTGTTCATACTTTCGCTGATTCTGGTTCATATACAGTTACATTGATAACCACAGATACCAGTGGTTGTCAGGATTATTTTACTTATCCAATAGATATTCGAATTGAAAACACTCCGGTGGTCAACTTTAATTTGCCCTCTTTGGGTGGTTGTGCACCATATGTTCTGACACCACAGAATTATACTACTGGTGCCACGAGCTATGTTTGGAACTTTGGAGACGGTACTCAGTCAAATTCAGCATTACCTGTGCATTACTACCCTGATCCAGGTAATTATACTGTGTCTTTAGTTGCTAGTTCCGGTTTATGTAGTGACACGATGATTTATAACCAGCAAGTAGCAGTTTTTGAAACCCCTTCAGCAGCATTTACTATTGATAATAATAGTGGCTGTTCACCTCTTGCAGTAAACTTTATAAACTTAAGTATTGCCGATTCAAATTCAGCTTATTTATGGAATTTTGGAAACGGAAACTCCATCTCGGGTTTGAATGCTACAAACGTATTCTCGGCACCGGGTTATCATAACGCTTCTTTGATTGTAACAAATTCACACGGCTGTTCTGATACAATGAATGTATCAGGATTAATTTATGTTAATGATACCACACCTCCTGCAGATGCCATGTTAAGAAGTGTAAGTGTTACAGGTGAAAATTCCATAGACCTGAAATGGTTAAATACTTCTATATCTGATTTTTATGCATATGAGATCTACAGATATATACCTTCCTTAGGAAAATATAATTTGCTTTCAACTATATACCAGCAAGGTAATACCAGCTGGAATGCAACAAGCTCGTATAGCGACTCCGTTGTGGCAACAAGCATGAATGTTTATGATTATAAAGTCCTGGCGGTTGACGAATGTGACCAGAAACTACCACTTTCAAAGGTCTCAAGACATGTATCCATAAACCTTTCAGCACTATCAACTTCAAATGGTGTTGAATTGAACTGGACTCCGTATTTAGGATGCTCTGTAGACAACTATGAGATATTGCGATCAGAATTGGGACTTATTAGCTTTACTTCTATAGGGACAGTAGATGGATCCAAAACAATATTCACTGATACAAGTGCAATCTGTAGTGGAAATTATATCTATAATATCAGGGCAACAAACCTTTGTGCACAGGGATTTGAAGCATATTCGGATACAGCAATTGCCTTTATACAAGGTGTTCTGTTCGACCAGCAGTCTGATGTGATCAGGGCAACAGTAAAAAATGACAATTACATTTTTGTTGAATGGTCCGCACCTACATTCGGACAGCTATATCTCACAGGCTATGAATTATATCGTTCTGAAGATAAGTTGAACTATAACCTTATTTCAATATTACCTCAGGGTGTAAATAACTATGATGATACTGATGTGGAAGTTCAAAGTAAGCCCTACTTTTATAAGGTCAAGGTTTTAAATATATGTGATGTTCCATCCAATTTTGGAGAGCTTGGTTCATCAATTTATTTAGAATCAGAACTGGATTCTCAAAACAGATCTATTTTGAAGTGGACACCCTACAAGAAATGGGTTAATGGAGTTGAATACTATTTGATTGAAAAACAGGATCAACACGGATTTTGGCATTCTATCGGAACAGTAGGAGGGCAAACCCTAGAATACAAAGATTAGGGTTAGCATTTATTAGTTGATCTGATTTAAAGAGGTTAAGATGTTGTGTCTTGATCTTGATTTACTTTCATTTTCTCTTCAGTTGTATTCAATGCATTTTCTATTGAAGCATTTAGTTCAAAACCTAAAATAAGCTGCATAGAGTTGAAATTGATCCATATCAGGATAATTATCAGTGTGCCAATTGATCCATAAACTTTGTTGTAAGATGCGAAATTGGCGATGAAATAATTAAACAGAACTGTTGTACCAAGAATCAGAAAAGTGGCTGTCACTGATCCGACAGAAATGAATGGCCTACGATTGAATTTTGATGGTCCATAGAAATAAAGACAGGATATTGCGAATAATGTCATCCCAATTAATATAATGTATTTGCCAAATTGAAGAAGATAGTATTCAGTGGTCTTATTTAATATTTCTTTTTGTATGAGGTATGCAGAAGTATATTCTGAAAAAAGGACCAGAGCAATGCATAGAATTATACACAAAGCCAATATCCCTGTTAAAAAAAATGAAATCACTCTTTGGCCAATACCTGATCTTTGCTGAATTCCATGGTAACTTTGATTAAATCCTTCAATCATAGAGAGTACACCATTAGTAGACACGTAAAGTGCTATAAGGAATCCTAGTGAGAGTAGTCCCCCGTGTTGTTGTTGTAGAATATCCTGAATGGTTGTTTTTGTAGCCTCAAATGTACTCACAGGCATAACTTCTCTGATCAATTCCAATATCTTAAAATCCAGATCATTTATCGGGATATATGGAATAAGGGTGAAAAGAAAAATTATTGACGGGAATATTGCTAGGAAGAATGAGAATGAAATAGCCTTAGCTCTCATTTGAATAGATCCTTCAGTTAATCCGGTTATGAAGAAGCGTAGTATCTGATAAATGGACGTATGTTCCTCTCCAGGATAATGTATTGAAGATAATACCCTAATCAAAGGATTAATGATCACTTTTTTAAAAAGTGATTTTAATTCTTCAATGATCTCCTTTAATTTCAATTGTTATTTATTAAATGTGGCTTTAAAGCTAAGATCGAGTATGCGTGCTGAATGAGTAAGTGCTCCTACAGAAATATAGTCAACTCCTGTTTCAGCATATGCTCTGATATTTGAATAATTTATTCCACCACTTGCTTCCGTCTCATACTTACCACCAATAATATCTATGGCTTTTACTAATACTTCAGGAGCAAAGTTGTCTAGCATTATCCTGTTTACATTACCGTTTCTTATTACCTCACTGACTTCATCCAGGTTTCTGGTTTCGATTTCAACTGGTAGTTTAAGGTTGTTTTTCTTTTGATAGTCATTTACATTTTTAATCGCTTGTGTGATGCTTCCTGAAAAGTCAATATGATTGTCTTTTATCAAAATCATGTCATATAATCCAAATCTGTGATTTATACCTCCGCCTATCCGAACTGCCCACTTTTCAAGATCTCTGAGCAGAGGGGTAGTTTTTCTTGTGTCAAGTATTCTGGCCCTTGTACCGGCTACTTTTAAAACATATTCGTTGGTTGTGGTGGCTATACCGCTCATTCTTTGCATAAAGTTCAGCATAACACGTTCGGCAGTGAGCATGGTTATGCAACTACCTGATACTTCAAAAACTATATCACCAACTTTCACTGCCTTGCCATCATTGATAAGTATCGATAGCTCTAGTTTGGGATCAACGAATTCAAATACCTCTTTGGCTAAATCAACACCGGCTATAATGCCGTTATCTTTTACAAGGAGATGTGCTGTGCCGGTTGCCTCTGCAGGTATACAGGCATAGGATGTGTGATCCGGTTGGCCCTGGGTGTCTTCTTGTATAGCTGCAGCTATTAGATCTTTATGGTTCATTGATGATTAAAACCTTGGCATGACTTTCGGTCTGGTAAAACGGAAAATAATGTCTATTGCTTTTCAAAGCGGATTTCCTGGATCAACTCTTTGGATCCAACTTGCTTAACAAAAAAGTAAGTCCGGTATTGTGAACCTTCTGCTGTGACCATGTTACCTATGGCATATTTAGCCCCTTCTTTTGAAACACCTTTGTGTATAAGGCTGAATGATTTAGGAGTGTTCTTCTGAAAAAAATCTCTTAAAACCTGTTCGGCATGTGCTTTACTGTATACTTCCTCCTCGTTATTGATTGTGAGGTCTACACTATTGTTAAAATATATGGCCACTGCTTTCGCATCTCCAGATCGAATGGCATTTGAGATATCATTATATATATCCAAATTGCCTGCTACAAGTATTGAGCTTAAGCTGATCAATATCAGTGTAATTATCTTCTTCATTATGAATCTGTAAGTTGTTTGTCAGATTAACAAAAATCAAGCCATAGCTTAAAATAATATTTCTTCCTGCTTATTAATTTTCGTTAAGGCGAAAGGTAGCCATTTTTCGGTACCTCAAATGACCTTATCCATGCCAGTTTTCAACCATTTATGGTTAATGTAAATGTTAGATAATCAGATGAATAAGCCTATTTTTGGTTATTCACTCAGAATATTCTCTTTTAAAACTCGATTTATTACTTTAAGTGCATGAAAATCAAATTATTACAAGTTGGCCGAACCACAGAGGCAGAATTGGATACTTTGATTCAGAAATATGGTAAAAGAATTGGGAAGTACTGCGATTTCAAGATTGAAGTAATACCTGATCTTAAATTAAAGGGTACTGATAAAGAGGTATTGATGAAAAAAGAGGGGGAGGCAATAATTGCAAGGTTGGCAAGTAATGAATTGGTGATCTTGCTTCATGTAGAAGGGGAGGAATTAAGTTCAACCGGTTTTTCTGCCCAGATCAACCAGTGGATGGTGGGAGGTAGAAGTAGGTTTGTTTTCGTAATAGGAGGTGCCTACGGCTTTAGCGACGAGGTATTGGGAAGAGCAAACTACAAACTGTCATTATCCTCCATGACTTTTTCACATCAATTGGTCAGAGTTATTTTTGTTGAACAACTTTATCGTGCATTTACAATTCTTCGTAATGAACCTTACCATCATTAATTAATGATTAGTTTTTCATAAACAGCCTTGTAGTTATCAATTCCTTTTTTCAGAGAAAAGAAATCAATTGCTCCTTCTCGTATCTTTTGATGGTCTAATTTGTTAACATCTTCTAATTGACTGATAGCAGCTGTAAATCCTGAATCATCAAGCGGGTCAACAAGAACTCCTGAGTGATATTTGTTAATAACAAGGTCGGTGTCTCCAACACCACTGTTACTAAAAACAGGTATGCCCATGGCCATCAACTCTCCTTGTTTAGTTGGTGAGGAGGCCTTTTTAGAGTAGCTGGGCTTGATAAAGAAGATCCCATAATTTGCTAAACTTAATAACGATGGTATATATTTTCTTTCAGCAGCAGTTATGATAAGTCGGCCTTGCGGGATGTTGTATTCCTTCGCAGTACTAAGAATCAGTTTGGATGGTTCACGTGTTATAAACAGGAATGTTGACCTTGGGTGTGTATTAAGAATGTATTTGAAAAACGCTAACATTTCAGATAGTAAATACCAGGTACCTATGGCCCCCAGATAAACAAAAACAGGTCCGTCGGATGCCTTTACAAGTCCTTTGATCTTATCATATTCTCTGTTTGTTTCAAATTTTTCAGGATCAAAAAGTTCGATATCACAACAACAGGGAATTACTGTGATTTTTTCATCTGCATTGGAAATGATGTTCCATGACCTGATCTCTTGTTTTGCATTTTCGGTCAGACTAATTATCCCATCTGAATTCTTAATGAGTACTTTTTCCTTTTGTTTAAAATATTGATAAATGATCCTGTACAATGGATTCTTCAGGTTCCAAATGTTACCATCAACCCTTTCATCGGCCCAAAAACCACGCATATCAAAAAGGTATGGCAAATCATATTTTTTAGATAAACTGTTTGCCACGATTCCTGAAATGTAACTTCTCGCATGTATCAAGTCCGGTTGATTTGACCTGATTATTCTTGTTGCCACCTTTCGCATCTTAGAAATATCAATCAGGGTAGAAATAATGGGTGGACGCTTTGTGTAATTCTGGGGATACCAGTTTATGCTTTTACCTATAAGAACCTCTTTTATATTGCTTGCCTGCAACTTGAAATATTCGGGCTTTTCAAAGCTGACCAGGTGTATTATGTATCCCTTTTCACATAGCCCTAACAAATATGGAAGAACCTGTGACTGCCCCAAAGGGTCGGTCATTCCGTCATATGATAGGTAAAGTACATGTCTGGATTGTGACATAGATTATGCAAATTAATCACAATTATCCATAACTGGACTCTCTGGCGTTGATAAACTACCTTTGTGTAAACTTTTAACCGGAGATGAGATTATTCCAGGCCATTTTGTTAGGCTTTTTCATAATTAACACAGTATCTGCCCAAGAAGCTGAAGATACAACCTGGTTTCCTGAACAAGGTGTGTACATGTCATTGGAATCATTACAATCAGGGAAGCCTGGATATATGTTAGCTGACCTTTATAAATCACAATATGACACATCTTATACCATCAGAGAATGGTCAAGGTCGAGCAGGTTGTTGGTTACTACATCTGTAGGTAAAAAAGCCAGCATCAGGGATTCTATTTTTTGTATATCTGAGGATGGTAGGGTGGAGCTTTATATGGGTGGAAGGTTTCACAAAGTACTTGAGTTTGGAGCTATATGCTACTTCCGTGAATCGTATAAAATTGTAAAGGATCAGATGTCGCCGGTTGTGACAGAAACATATGGTACTGCTGATTACAGGTTACTGGAACTGAATACTGGTTTGATATATGATTTCAATCTTTCTAATGTTGAAAACCTCATTAGAAAAGATGAGGAGCTATTCAGGGAATTCAAGTCGATCAAAAGTTCAAAAAAGAGGAAAAATCTGATGTACCTCTATATTGAAAAGTTCAACAGAAGGAATCCATATCATCCCGGACAGGGTTAATTTCTACCGGATGAAAAGGAACTACAAATATGGGTTAAGTGTCATTCCTTCGATCTTAACCATTGTTGGTAATTATTGCGGCGATAACTGGGTTTGGCTCAACTTTTCCTTCTCATTATTTTTTCTGGCTTTCGCCGAAATTATCTTACCTGAGGATAAGGGTAATGAACATGATGAAGATATTTACTTTCCGGACTCATTACTGTTTTTTCATGTTTTACTTCAGGTCTTTTGCTGGACCACATTACTTGGTTTTGTGATAAGTAATAACAATTTCTTTTTGTTCACTGGAGCAGTACTTTCAACAGGAGTAAGCACAGGTGCATCGGGTATAGTTATAGCACACGAGTTGATCCATCGTAAAAAAAGGTTATATAATCTGGCAGGACGTTTTTTATTATTTCTCGCCGGAAATATTTACTTCTTTGTGGATCACATAAAGGGTCATCACAAAAATGTAGGCCTATACCATGATTCTGCTACAGCTCGCAGAAATGAGTCAGTGTATCATTTCTTTATCCGTTCGTCATGGGGGCAGTTAAAATTCTCGGTGAATAGTGAGTGTGATAAGCTTATAAAACAAGGAAAAAACCCTTATGGGCTTGGTAATTATGTGGTGCGTGCAACAGTTTTTCAGTTTATATTGATTGGGATACTCTTTAGTTTATTAGGACCGGTGGCGTTATTGGCACACATACTTCAGGCTTTACTTGCTAACTTTTTATTGGAATACATAAACTATATTGAACATTATGGTTTAACACGTAATGTGGGGGAGAGGGTCAATGAAGTTCACTCATGGCAGTCTGACAGATACATTTCAAGATTTTTCCTTATCGACCTTTCCAGGCATGCAGATCATCACTACTATGCTTCTAAACCGTATCAAAAACTTCTCAGCTATAAAAATAGTCCGGTACTTCCGGGAGGATATGCTTCAACATTATACCTGGCAATGATCCCTTCATTATGGTTCCGGATCATGAACAGAAAGCTGGACCTACTGGAAGTTCAAAGAAAAGGAATCAATTAAGTTTAACTTTCAAAAACGTTCCTGTCACAGAGTTTTTTGATTTCACCATTTGTTCAGGAGTTCCTTCAAAAACAACTTCACCTCCTTGATCTCCTGCGTCAGGTCCGAGATCTATCACCCAATCAGCGCATTTAATTACATCCAGATTGTGTTCTATGATGATAATACTATTACCCTGGGCAACCAATGCATTGAATGCATCCATTAGTTTATTGATATCATGAAAATGAAGCCCGGTTGTGGGTTCATCAAAGACAAACAAAGTGGAATGTGCATTACTACCTCGGCCTATGAATGATGCAAGTTTTACTCGTTGTGCCTCACCGCCACTCAATGTGGAAGAAGCTTGTCCCAAACGTATATATCCTAAGCCTACGTCAGACAATGGTTGAAGCTTAGCTGATATCTTATTTATGTAGTTATGGTATTTATTTTTAATGGCGGGGTTAAAAAACTCCAATGCCTCATCCACGGTTAGGTTTAAAATATTATCAATGTTTTTTCCATTGTATTCAATAGCAAGGATCTCTTCTTTAAAGCGCTTACCGTGACATGATTCGCACTTCAGGTGAATATCAGCCATGAATTGCATTTCAATGGTTACATATCCTTCTCCCTGGCATGTTGTGCACCTTCCGCCATCTACATTGAATGAAAAGTGCGAGGCTTTTAACCCTCGTGATTTGGAAAGTGGAAGATCAGCGTACATGGCTCTTATCTCATCATAAGCTTTTACATATGTAACTGGGTTAGATCTTGAAGATTTACCTATTGGGTTTTGATCTACCAATTCTGCGTCATGAATTAGCTGGTACTCGCCGCCGATCTTGTCATAGTTGCCCGATTGGTCACTATATCCGCCGTTAATCTTTTTTACTGCCGGGTAAAGGATCTTTTTAACGAGTGAGGTTTTTCCTGATCCACTTACCCCTGTAATAGCAGTGATTACACCTATAGGGAACTTTACATTGATATTCTTCAGGTTGTTTTCTCTGGCGCCAATGATCTCGATAAAGTTTTTCCACTTCCGTCGTTTCTCGGGAACCGGGATAGTGACTTCTCCCCTCAGGTATTTGGAGGTAAGGCTTTTTTGGGATCTTTCCAGTTCATTTGCTTTTCCCTGAAACACTACCTCACCTCCATGTACTCCTGCACCTGGACCAATGTCAATGATCTGGTCAGCTGAATTCATTATTTCCTCGTCGTGCTCAACTACAATTAGTGTGTTACCCAGTGCTTTCAATTCACGAAGAACGGAGATAAGCTTCATGGTATCACGTGTATGCAATCCTATGCTGGGTTCATCCAGGATATACATAGACCCTACAAGGCTACTACCCAGTGAGGTTGCAAGATTGATCCGTTGTGATTCACCTCCTGAAAGGGAATTGGAGAGTCTGTTGAGAGTGAGATATCCCAAACCTACATTACATAAAAACTTAAGTCGGTTTATGATCTCGATCAGTGGTCTGGATGCAACCGTCTGGTCATGATCTGAAAGTTTAATATTTTCAAAGAAATCAAGACATTTGCCAACCGGAAGTAAAACCAGATCTGTGATATTATGCCCGTCAATCTTTACATATCCTGCATCATTCCTTAACCGTGTACCCTTGCATTCAGGACAGATGGTTTTTCCGCGGTATCGCGAAAGCATTACCCTATACTGGATCTTGTATGCCTGTTCTTCTATAAACTTAAAAAAGTCTTCAAGTCCCTTAAAGTACTTGTTGCCTTTCCAAAGTAGTTCTTTATGATAGCTATTCAGTTCGTAAAAGGGTTTATGTACCGGGAAGTCGAATTTATGAGCATACTTTATAAGTTTTTCATTCCACTCTTTCATTTTCTCACCCTTCCAGCAAACAATTGCGCCATCATAGACTGACAAGCTTTTGTTGGGTACCACCAGGTCTTCATCAATACCTATAACACTTCCAAACCCTTCACATCTTTTACATGCACCATATGGATTGTTAAAACTGAATAGCAAAGTAGATGGCTCTTCGAACGACATGCCATCGGCTTCAAATTTATTTGAGAATTCAGCGGTTTCTTTTGTTCCATCCGACTTTTCAATTTCTATAATACACGTTCCATGGCCTTCATAAAATGCGGTATTAACTGAATCAGATGCACGGGTTACAATTTCATCAATAAGCTCCCGTTTGATTACCAATCTGTCTATCATGAGTAATGGGGTGGAGTGTTTAAATAAAAACAACCCCTTATCTGTATTGGCGATCTTCATGATATCTTCAATCTTTTCAATTGAGTCATTGATCTTGATCCTCGAAAAACCATTTTGCAGCATCACATTTAGTTGCTCCTGGATCTTCCTTCCTCTCATCACCAAAGGAGAATAAATGTAAACCTTGGTCTGGTCTGATTGAGCAGCAATGAATTCTGTTACATCAGATATCCTGTGTTTGCGAACCTCCTCACCGGATACGGGAGAATATGTCTTGCCGATCCTAGCAAAGAGTAATTTCAGATAATCGTAGATCTCAGTGGTGGTACCTACGGTTGATCTTGGATTCCGAGTATTGACTTTTTGTTCAATGGCAATCGCCGGACTTATTCCTTTGATATAATCTACTTCGGGCTTATCCATTCTGCCAATGAATTGTCTCGCATAAGCTGACAGACTTTCAACATATCGGCGTTGCCCCTCCGCATACAGCGTATCGAAAGCGAGAGAAGATTTACCTGAACCAGATAATCCGGTAACAACCACAAAATTATTCCTGGGAATAGCTACATCCACTTTTTTAAGATTGTGAACTGCGGCTCCTTTGATAAGAATGAATTTTTTAGGATCCAGATCGTCTATTTCAGACATAGTTATTGTGGGAGTTAAAAGTGGCAATCCGCAAAGTTACTTATTAAAATACCTTAATAGTAGGGTGGTTTAAAGCCAAAAAAGCCCCTTTGGAAGGGGCTCTCAGATCACCATTTTTGGATCGACTTTTTGTATAGTATCTCCAGCCGGTAGAATTTAATAGGGCCTGCACGGTTGGATGCCTCTGAACCTTCCGGAGCTTCGGAAAGTGAACCAACACGAATAGCCATTGGAGCGATTTTCAGATTATCGGGAATTATAGGTTGTTCGTCAAAATAAATACTGATCCCATCGCCTGACATGTTACCTGCCTGGAGTTTATTTTTCACATTGGAGGAGTATACAAATTTTCCTTGCATCATACTCTTCAATGAATCCAGAACCTGATTGTAATTGTCGCGCTCTTCTGCCGGATAGTCGATCATATAAGAATAAGCAACCAGACCGGAATCATTGGCTATACAAACCAAAGTGATATTACCTGATTTT
Organism: Bacteroidota bacterium; assembly: GCA_024643795.1. Classification (GTDB taxonomy): domain Bacteria; phylum Bacteroidota; class Bacteroidia; order AKYH767-A; family OLB10; genus JAHEMF01. The sequence continues at coordinate 12,548 of JAHEMF010000030.1, forward strand.
AAACAATCATGATAATTCACTGACTTATAACCATAAAATGAAAGGTTCATATTCCTCACCATCCTAAAATAATCCTGATGATGTTGAAAGGCAGAAGCTCTTATGGTATCACTTGCAATCTCAAATCTAGGGTCGGACTGGAAGTGTTCATTCACTTCAAATGCTGAAGTTCCCCAGCTATAGGGGAAAAGATCTTCATATGTGCATTGTGCATTCATTACTACCGGAATAGAACATGCAAATGCAATAATTGCAGTAAATCGTTTGATCATAATTTTGATTGGCTAGAGAATTAAAACAGGTTATTTGGTATTGCGAATATACTTGTCTGAATTGAATTTAGAAACAGTTCAATTCTAGGGGTAAAAAAAAGCCGGCAACTGCCGGCTTTTGGATATAATGTACGGGATGCAGTTTTACACCCTTTTTTCTTCAATTCTTGCTTTTTTACCTGAGAATTTACGCAGATAAAAGATCCTTGCACGTCTGACAACACCGCGCTTATTCACCTCAATACGAGATATTTTAGGGCTGTTAGTAGGGAAGATACGCTCAACGCCAACACCATTAGATATTTTGCGAACAGTGAAAGTTGCGGTGTTTTCGTGACCCTTACGCTGAAGAACCACACCCTGGAAGAGCTGTTCACGTTCCTTATTTCCTTCCTTGATCTTATACACAACAGTGACTGTATCACCGGCTTTGAATTCAGGGATTTCGCGTTTTTCTACTAGAGACTCCTCAACAAATTTAACCAAGTCCATGATAATGAGTTATTTACAGATTGATTTACCTGCTTTTACAGGGACTGCAATATTACGGAAAATATTCACACAAATAACAATAAAAAGTAAATTCTCTTTCATATTTAATCAATTTGGTGGATCATCTGACAGTAGTCCAGGACGGCGTTCCAGAGTACGTTTCAGCGCCTGGTCATGCTTCCAGTCATAAATCAGTTTTTCGTTGCCTGATAGCAGGATTTCAGGAACCTTCCAGCCATTGAATTCTGCCGGTCGTGTGAACACCGGGGGGGCCAATAAGTTGTCCTGAAAAGAGTCGGACAGGGCAGAGGTCTCATCCGACATCACACCGGGTATGAGTCTCCCAACCGAATCACACAATACAGCAGCTGCCAACTCACCACCGGTTAAAACATAGTCGCCAATTGATACTTCCATAGTTATTAGGTGTTCTCTGATTCGTTCGTCTATTCCTTTATAATGTCCACACAACAAAACTAAATTTTTGTAGAGTGAAAATCTGTTACATAGCTGTTGATCAAGAAGTTTACCATCTGGACTTAAATAAATGATCTCATCATAACTGCGTTGCTTCCGGAGATCGTCAAGGCATTTAGCTACAGGTTCGATCATCATTACCATACCAGCTCCACCGCCATATGCATAGTCATCCACTGTTCGGTGCTTATCTGTTGTGTAATCCCTGAGGTTTATAAGGTTTATTTCTATCAAGCCCTTATCTCTTCCCCGTTTTATTATCGAGTGATCCAGTGGTCCGGTGAGCAACTCAGGGTGTATAGTTATTATGTCAAAATGTATCATTTAATATTTATAAACCAGCTATATATGATATCAAGCTTAAAGTAATAGATTAATTTTTAGATGGATTTATTCATTGAATAATGTTGGATTGACTCAAACAAAAGGTATGTCTTTTCCAGCATGGAATAACCACTTTTTTGATAAAAAGGTACTGCCGTTTCTCTGGCATGTAAAAATACATCCTTGTAGCCTAGTTTTGCTGCATGTTTTTCCATGGCACTTAATATAAGTTTACCCACGCCTTTTCCCCTCATCTTTTCACTAACACCCATATACCTGAATTGAACCGTTTCATCGTTTATAGGATGCATTCTGCCAACTGCCATCACTCTTTCTTCCTCATCGAGCACCATGTAATGTAGCGCCTTATCTTCATCCTCACCAAATTCTGTTCCTTCAGGCTGATCCCATGGCTCACGGAGTATTTCCCATCTCAAGCGAAAGTATTGCTGAAGATCACTCTCAGTAATCGGAGAAGTAACCTTGAATCCGTTTGAAACTGCATATACCTTTGGAAGGAAGTTTTCTGCTATCATACATCGTGCTCCGCCGCCTCCTACTGCTTCAATAGTAGGTATTGAAACACTCACGATCTCTGAAAATCTTTCAATGTTCCTTTTTTGTGACGTAAGCAGGCTTTTGAGGGCACTTTCGGATGCTATGGTTAAAGGGGTGCCATTTACAACCATAGTGATCATATTGCCGGCAAAGCAAAACATTTGATCTGGGGTAATATGAATCAAATTTCTTCCGGTTTCTTCCAGTTTTGCCAAAACCCTTTTCGATTCAGTTATCGGCCCAATGGTGTCAGTGCATATAATGGCAAAACCCGGTGCCAGGTTCATTAGAACATTGGTATGGTAAACCGGAGGGGTGGAGTTTGTTTCAAAAGTAACCGGTTCAAGGTTGTTGAGTTGACAATAATACTCAACGGCTGATTTGTGTGTGCGGTTGCTTAATGCAGCAAAACATAGCTGATTAAGATTATCAATTACCATTGAACCTGTACCTTCTAGTATTTGACCAATAGTGAACAGCTTGCGGAGATCGGTGAATTTTGAGATCCTGAATCCTAAAGATTCAATTGTTTGTGAAAGATCCTCTGTTACCTCTGTCTTTCTTATATCTGATAACATGGGAAAAATATACAAAGATGCATCAGGTGTGGTATTGAACCAATTGTTCAGAAATACCGAATCCGGACTCCTGCATGCAGCAGGTTCTTCCAGAACATCAATGTGGATTTGCTTTGATGACAGCTTTGTGATCATTCCTTCAAATTCCTTCAAAGCTATTGCTGATACATCTTGTCCTGGATCTTTTTGAAATACATTAGAAATTGCAGTTTCGGCGTTGAATCCAAAATGTGAGGGCCGTCTTACAAAAACTGAATCGGTATATGTTCTGGCACTGAGATGATCTGCAAGAGCGGTAATTTTTTGATGATTAACCATCAGTACTAATTATAATAATGTTTGAAAAACCGACTCACAACCGGGTCAGAAGGTATTGGTGTAAGTACTTCCAGTATCGTTTCCGGGTCCCGGATCTGAATAGTTTCATCAGCGATCATATACCCGACAGGTGTATTGTTACAAATAGCGAATAATGTTTTTTGGTTTGAAGTAGGACCAGCCTCAAAATGAAACTTCAGTGAATCTTCGGGATTTTGATTTGATATTTGAATTATATCATGATCCCCTTCATATTGTACTCCTTGCGCTACCAAACTCTTTCTGTTAAATGGAGGTTGATGTTTCTTAATGAGCTCCCATTCTTTCAGGTTTGCCAAGGTGTAACTTCCGGTTACCTCGTAATCCACGCTAACAGCATTTTTTGCAAGCCTTTCGAATTTTTTTCCGGTAAAACGCAACAACTTACTGATGGCTTTTTGCTTTATATTTTTTGCTTTCGCTACATGAAGAATACTGCCATCCTGATCAGAGAACCAAAATATCCCGCATCCGTTTGGAAGTTCATCAAACTGGCTTCGTTTTAATTTGAGGTCGTCTGGTATGGAATAATAGCCATCGGTATATGTGATGATATCATTTTGGGCTATGGCAATCAGATTATGTAAAATTTCAGCAGTAGCAATTGCATCAGCCAATGCCCTGTGGGCGTTCTTTAACTCAATGTTGAGATGATTACTCAGGTTTGACAGCCCATAAGATGGAGCACCTTTTATTAATTTCCTGGAGGTCCTGTAAGAGCATAATACCTGCCGATCGAACTCAAGGTTAAGGAGCTTAAATTCTTTTTTCAGAAAATTATAATCAAAAGACGCATTATGAGCTACAAAACAACATCCTTCTGTTTTTTCAAGTATCCGGTCACTGATGCTTCTGAAGTCGGGTGCATGGGTGAGCATTTCATCTCTTATGCCGGTGATCTTAGAAATAAATGGCGGAACAGGAATGCCCGGATCTATGAGTGAGTCAAATGTTTCAACGATCTTATAGCCATCGGATATAACAATGCCAACTTCTATGACCCTGTCGGTGATGGGATTACCACCGGTGGTTTCAAGATCAACTACTGCGTAACGTTGTGGGGAACTCATTTTGGTTCTAATATAACACAAAAAACATGCATTGAAAGGATCGTTGATTCATTTTTTTAAGGTTCTAATTGAAGCTTAACCAAGAATTTTCATTGCTAAATTGAGTAAAAAAAAGTGCGCGAGAGTAGTCCCGATAGCAATCGGGACGAACTTCTGCAGGTAATGATAAATTAAGAGGGGTAAAAAGTGCGCGAGAGTAGTCCCGATAGCTATCGGGACGAACTCCTAAAGGTGATGTTGAATTAAGAGGGGGTAAAAAGTGCGCGAGAGTAGTCCCGATAGCAATCGGGACGAACTTCTGCAGGAATGATGAATTAAGAGGGGGTAAAAAGTGCGCGAGAGGAGAGTCGAACTCCTACAGGTTTTACCCCACAGGCTTCTGAGACCTGCGCGTCTACCAATTTCGCCACTCGCGCTTATGTTCCAATTATTTGTCCCCGTAAGGGAATTTTGAAACAACTCCTAATTCAATACGACCATCGTTTTGGTCATTTGTGCCCAGAGCGAGATTCGAACTCGCACGGTTATTACCGCCACCCCCTCAAGATGGTGCGTCTACCAGTTTCGCCACCTGGGCTTAAAGAGGTGCAAAGGTATAAATTTGTTGAATCTAATCGCTAGGGTTAGACCCTCAGAACTGTATAAAAAAGGAAGATAACAGGGATCCTTACTTTACAACACCATAAGTGAGCTCAGCCTGAAAAAGAGGGTCCAAAGCATTGAGGCGGTTTGATACCGATTGGGAAACCTTGATAATGATGTTGTCATTTTCACCAGTATCCGGTAACACTCCAACCACTTTTACATATACAGCTATTCCATTCATTCTGTTGGTCACTTTTATGATGGTACCAATAGGAGCGGTACGGTGCAATGCGTAAAATTTATTCTTTCCAAAGTCTGATTCCTGTATCCAAGTGGCTACACCGGTCTCGGTTACTTGCATTAATGTTTTACCTCCCGGTGCTTTCTTGACTTCTGATACAGTACGTGTAGGTCTTTCAGAGCTAATTGCATCAGCAACCATTGGAGTGGCAACTTCAATATTTACTACAGAAGGGGTTTCTTCATTTGATGCAATCGTGTTTTCAGGTGTGGAAAAATCGGCTTGTGATGTTATTTCATCTCCTCCTTTATAACTTACAATGATCCGCTGATCAAGCTTTAGGTCGTAACTAGGTAGCGAATTATATTTCATGATATCTTCAACAGTAGTGTTAAAGCTTTTTGAAATACTGTACATAGTGTCACCATGTTTAACTGTATAGTATACAGGAACTTTTTTCCCCACAACATTTGGCTTTGCAGGAGGTGTGTTACCAACCTGAGTAAAGGAACTTTTGGCAGGTATATTAATTATCTGTCCTTCTCTGATATCCCGTATGCCGGAATTGGCACTTTTGATCTCATTGACAGTTACTTTGTAACGCCTGGCTACTGTTTCAAGTGTTTCTTTGGAATCTACCTTGTGCAGGATGTATTTTTTCCCTTCCATCCATCGAACACGAAGAGAATCAGGAGGAGTGGATGCGTTTGTATGACTGCCATTAAACAGCATGGTTAAAAAGCATGCTATAGTGCATGCCGAAGTTAAAATCCGGTCCAAATGCTTATTCATCCAACAATACCTCGTAATTTTACACAATATTAGCTCAATATGAACCTTATCTGACTTTCAACGTGTTAGGCTTTTTCAACATAATAATTAACATGCAATCAATGAACAGATTTTATTCACGTATTAGCCTGATTACAGGTGTATTGACATTCTGTTTCTTAACGTGTTTTTTACAGAGGTCGGTATATTCTCAGGATACTTCTTCAAATAATGCAGGTAAAACCGTGTATGTTTTGCCAATTCGTGATGAAATAACACCCGGAATGGCCAGGCAGGTATCTGCAGGGTTAAAAGAAGCTACTAATTTGAATGCCGACCTTGTTGTGATCCATATGAACACTTATGGGGGGTTACTGGATGCTGCCGACAGTATAAGGACCCGGTTACTTAATTCGGAGATCCCGGTTGTATCTTTTATAGATAACAATGCCGCTTCAGCGGGTGCTTTGATCTCAATAGCATGTGAACGCATTTATATGCGTGAAGGTGCAAGCATTGGTGCAGCAACGGTAGTCAATCAGTCTGCGGAAGCTTTACCGGATAAATATCAGTCCTATATGCGTAGTATGATGCGTTCAACAGCAGAGCAAAGAGGGCGCGATCCACGTATTGCAGAAGCCATGGTAGACCCATCCATTGTAGTGCCAGGTGTGAGCGACTCTGGCAAGGTATTGACCTTCACAACTCAGGAAGCCATAACAAATGAATACTGTCAGGGTCAGGCCCATGACCTTAGGTCTGTTATGAAACTTGAAGGGTTGGAAAATGCAAGCATAGTGACTTATGCACCTACTTTTCTTGAAAAGATGATCGGGTTTTTGGTAAACCCTGCCATCAGTGGAGTGCTCCTGTTGATCATAATGGGGGGTATTTATTTTGAGTTACAAACCCCAGGAATAGGATTCCCGTTACTGGCTGCAGTAGTTGCAGCCTTGTTATACTTTGCACCACTGTATCTTGAAGGGCTTGCAGCGAATTGGGAAATACTGATCACTATGGCAGGATTTATTCTTATTGCAATCGAGGTTTTTGCGATACCGGGGTTTGGTATAGCAGGTGTTTCAGGCATTATTTTAATGGTCACAGGATTCACATTCAGTCTTATCGGGAATGATGGATTTGATTTTTCACCGGTTCCTGACCGTGAGTTGATATGGTCGCTGGCAGTTGTGGTAGCTTCAATGTTTGGAGGATTATTTGTTTCCTATTTTGTAGCCAAACGAATTCTCAAGACCACAAGGTTCAATAAGCTGGTACTGACCAACGAAATGTCTGCCAAACAAGGGTATGTATCATCTGATCCAGGATTGTCTTTGTTGATCGGACAAACGGGTACAACGGGTTCTTACCTTAGGCCTTCGGGTAAAGTTATCATTGATGATACAGTTTATAATGCAAGTGCCGACCGGGGGTTCATCCCGAAAGGTGAAACAGTTGAAGTAGTGAAGTACGACGGACTAACGCTATGGGTACGTATAAAAAAATAAATATGAAAAGGTTTTTTATAATTGTATTACTGATGATTCCTGCTTTTGTAATAGCACAATCAGATGAAAAGAATGATAGTAGTATAGCTTCAGCCGACTCCTCTAAACATAAAAGGTATTCACTTACGCTGGCACCATCTATTGGTGCGGGACTTTATAGGAATGAACTTGCTCCTTCATTTTATATTGGTATAGGAATAAAGAAGCGTAACTTTTACGAAGTCAACTTTAATTCCTCAAGCATATTCTTTTTTGAACGCGATATTGATCGTAATTATGAGATTTTTAGAAACACTTTCATTAACGCTGAATTCCTGCTGAACCTTTCATTCTTTGGCATTGGTGAATTAAACAACTGGAATGGTTTAGGATTCGGATATCTTGTTGAATCAAAAGGGCAGTATTTTCGTGAGACCACGTTTCAACTTTACTACCGTAAAAAAATGCGATACTTTTCTATTGTTCCCGGGTTGATCCTGAGTGATAATTTAAAAGAGGTGTTTCCAATAATATCGATCAGGCTATAAGTCGATCACTTGGTGGCAAACATTAAATGATCTTCCAGTGCTTTGGGTAATGCAGGTATTTTGCGTCGTTCAACCAGATAGGAGGTAAGTTCGGCGATCTCTTGAAAGATATAATGTTTATCGAGTGCTGCTTTTAAATAATCCTTTCCGCTGCTGCCTCCTGTTCCTACACGTGTACCAATCATGCGATGTACCATGTTCATATGCCGGTAACGCCATGTTGCCATTTGTTCGTCGATCTCCAGCAGGCAATTCAACAGTTGATAAGGCACTTGCAATAACGGGTAATCACGGTATAACATAATGAACAAAGCGGCTCTGTTCGCCTTTGCACTCAGTCTGCGGTCAGCTGTGAACTCATTGCTGAAAAGCAGGTCATCAAATCTTTGTCTGTTTTCTTTTTCGCCGGTAACCAAACTTGATGTATAAGCATCAGCATACTTGTGCCAGAATCCTTTTGCTGCACCCTCAAATCCAGACCAGTATTCTTCATTCTCAATGAATGGCATCCTTTCAAGCCATTGGTTTAGAGCTTCAATCACTGAAGTCTGAGCTTCTACACTTTGAACGTCATCTTTTTGTTCTTGGCGGAGTTGTGACAGGTAATACTCCTTTCCGTGACGATCTTTTAATTTTAACCCCAGTGATGCTTCAACTTGTTTGAATTGAACGCTCTGAAATCCGGAAGCGGGACGTAACAGATCCCTGAAATCAAGAAAATCCAGTGGAGTCATTGTTTCCATGATCGATATCTGATGTACTGCAACTTCCAGGATCTTTATCACTCTTTTCATCCGATGGACCACTGTGTTCAGATCGGGTGAGTTGTCATTGATCTGCCCCTTGCTGAAAATAGATTTAATGGAATTGATCTCGAACAAGATCTGTTTGAACCACAGTTCATATGCCTGATGTGTAATAATAAAAAGCATCTCATCATGTGCTTCAACTCCTGCCAGGTCGCTCTCAGGTTGCTGGGCATTGAGTATTTTTTCAAGTTGAAGGTAGTCGCCGTAGTAAACTTCTTTTGACATAAAAATCGTATTGAATTATTTGGCTATAAAGTTAAGTTAATTAGCGCTAATGGTATGTTTGTTTTTCCCTTGCGGGGAAGAAAAAAGCCACATACCAATGAATGTGAGCATTCCATTCACCACAAGTAATTCAAACCCAAATTTATAACCATTAAAGATCATTTGAGAATAGTTGCTCATTAAATAACAGATCAAAGGGCTGACGATGCATACAACAGGGATGATCTTGTCTCTTACATCCCTGTTAGTGAACAAACCAAAGCTATACATGCCTAGCAGTGGGCCGTAGGTATATCCCGCCACTGTAAATAATTCCTTGATAACACTTTCATTGTTGATGGCTCGAAATATCAGAATACAAAGGAACAATACTGCTGACATACCAACGTGAACATATTTACGTGTTCTTAACTGGGTTTCCTTTGGTTTGTTGCGGATGTCAAGAATGTCTATGCAAAAAGATGTTGTAAGGGCAGTCAATGCTGAATCAGCACTTGAATATGCAGCAGCTATCAACCCCAGTATAAATAATACAGCAACAACCGGACCCAGGTGTCCGCCCATAGCTAGCATAGGGTATAGGTTATCACTTTTTGCAGGCAAACTGATGGATGACAGGTCAGTAAAAATGTATAACATGGCTCCTAGACTCAGGAAAAGTAAATTCACAAAGATCAGTGAGATACTGAACCATAACATATTCTTTTGAGCTTCACCAATGTTGCGACAGCTCAGGTTTTTTTGCATCATATCCTGATCCAATCCGGTCATTGCTATTGCTATGAATGCTCCTCCTATAAAGTGTTTCCAGAAATAATTGGATGAGTTGCTATCATCAAAAAAGAATACCCGTGAATGTTCACTAAGTTTTATTTCAGAGATCATGTGCTCTATGCTCCATCCTAATGATGAAGATATGCTGTAAAGTGTAATCACAACTGCACCCAACATGAATACTGTTTGTAGTGTGTCAGTCCAAATAATGGTTTTGATACCTCCTTTGGCAGTGTACAACCATATTAACAGAATCGTAACGATTACTGTGATCCAGAATGGAACTCCCAGTGAATTAAAAATTGTAAATTGTAATACGTTGGCAACCAGGAATAACCTAAACGATGCTCCAATGGTTCTGGATAGTATAAAAAAGAATGCTCCGGTTTTATAGGTCCAGAATCCAAAGCGGTGATCAAGGTAGGTGTAAATTGAAGTAAGTTGCAACCGGTAGTATAATGGCATGAGAACAGTTCCTATTACCAGATACCCTACCATGTAACCGAATACCGTTTGCATATAAGCGAACTGGCTTGAGCCCACCCAACCGGGAATAGAAATAAAGGTAACTCCCGATAAGGAAGCTCCTATCATGCCAAATGCAACAATGTACCAGGGCGACTTATGACTACCGGTGAAGAAAGCTTCGTTATCTGCTCCTTTGGAAGTAAGAGTAGAAACGAATATAAGTCCTGCAAAGTAACAGGCTACTATGAGCAATATGACCAGGGGCGACATATGAATTACGCTTGAAGGGTCGAAAATACTGATTATGACTATCTATATAATTGATATTCAGTACAGATTTTAATTTTTTTTGAACAAAAGGCATTGGCATACATGGCCTTAAAAGGGTAAATTTGGGGTCTTTATGAACCAACATTTACCATCAAGACTTTTAGAAGCGGCAGTGAATGAATTCAGCCGTCTACCGGGCGTAGGTCGGAAAACAGCACTCAGGCTTGTTTTGCATCTTTTACGGCAGCCTAATTCAGATGTAGAACGATTTGGAAATGCCCTGATCAACCTGAGGCAGAAAATTAATTATTGCGATGAATGTAAGAATATCACCGATTCAGCCGTTTGTGATATTTGTGCTGATAAAAAACGTGACCGATCGGTTATCATGATAGTAGAAGATATCAGAGACGTGATAGCAATTGAAGGAACTCACCAATACCGGGGGCTTTATCATGTACTGGGTGGTATATTAAGTCCTATAGATGGAATTGGTCCATCACAACTTAATGTTGACAGTTTGATAAATCGTGCAAACGGTGAAGATGTAGAAGAACTGGTCATGGCATTGAGCACAACCATGGAAGGTGAAACAACATCTTATTATTTGTATAAAAAACTTCAGCCTACCGGTAAAAAGGTAACAGCTATTGCAAGAGGTATATCAATTGGCGGTGAACTAGAGTATACTGATGAGGTTACACTAGGCCGGTCAATACTGAACCGCACACTTTATTCTGAAAACAAAACTGTTTGACATCATATTTTATAATTCAAAACCTTATTGCCACTTTCTGCAAATAGCATGAAACTTTCCGTAATAATCGTTAACTATAATGTAAGACATTTTTTAGAACAATGCCTCAAGTCGGTAGTGGTAGCCATGGAGGGATTAGAAGGTGAGATTCTTGTTGTAGATAATAATAGTGTTGATGGGTCGGTGGAAATGGTGAAGTCCAATTTTCCGCAAGTACAACTTATCCCAAACAAAGAAAATGTAGGCTTTTCAAAGGCGAATAATCAGGCAATAAGGATGTCGTCTGGTGAGTTTGTGCTGCTTCTTAATCCTGATACCGTGGTACAGGAAGACACCTTTGAAAAGTGTTTAAAGTTTCTGGATGAAACTCCTGGTGCCGGTGCTTTGGGCGTTCAGATGATAGATGGTAAAGGCCGGTTTTTACCTGAATCGAAACGTGGCCTCCCAACACCTGAAGTTGCGTTTTATAAAATATTCGGTTTATCAGCATTGTTTCCCGGTTCAAAAAAATTTGGCAGGTATCATCTCGGTTATCTTTCTAAAGACCAGAATCATGAAGTTGATGTATTGTCAGGTGCGTTTATGATGCTGAGAAAGCTTGTATTAGATAAGGTTGGATTGCTGGATGAAGACTACTTTATGTATGGAGAAGATATAGACCTTTCATATCGTATCATAAAAGGAGGTTATAAGAATTATTACTTTTCAGATACTCGTATCATACATTACAAAGGGGAGAGCACTAAAAAGAGCAGCGTTAACTATGTGATTGTATTCTACAAAGCGATGGTGATCTTTGCACGAAAGCATTTTTCATCCAAAAGAGCTGGATTATTTTCTGCACTTATCAATATTGCTGTGTTCCTGCGAGCAACCTTAGCACTTATGAGCAGGTTTGTCAGGAAATCTATATTGCCGGTAACTGAAGGGTTGTTGTTTTTCGCAGGTATGTATTTTCTCACCCAATACTGGGAGAGTACTGTAAAGGAGCTTAACTATCCTCCATTGTTCATGAATTTGGTAGTGCCGGTGTATGTGTTAGTATGGGTAATTTCAATTTATTTAAGCGGAGGGTATGATCCGCCTTTCAGGTTGCTCAGGATAGTGCGTGGGATATTTTCAGGTACCATTATGATACTGGTTGTTTATGCATTGCTGAGTGAGGAGTATCGTTTTTCACGTGCACTCATTTTAATAGGCACTATATACAGCAGTGTTGCTTCTGTATCACTCAGGTTATTACTGGATGCCGCCGGAGTTAAGGGCTTCAGACTAGCAAGGAAAGAGAAAAAGAAAGTGGTGATAGTTGGCGGTTCTGAAGAGGGGCAAAGAGTGTTGTCAATAATTCAGCTTTCAGGTCAACCAGTTGAATTTATAGGATTTGCTGATACCAATTCAAAAAATGAGGTTGGCAATTCAGGTGAATTCTCAAAGTTTAGATTGGGTGATGTTGAGAGCCTGAACGAAATTGCAGAAGTTTATGGAATTGATGAAATAATATTCTGTGCAAAGGATATATCTTCTCATGACATAATCAATCAAATGTTACAACTCACAGAGTCGGCTCTTGAATACAAAATAGCACCTCCTGAAAGCCCTTTCATTATTGGCAGTAACTTTTTAGATGACAGAGGCGATGTTTATTTGATGGATGTAAAATCTATTACCACAGCTGCCAATAAACGTAATAAACGCTTGTACGATATCATGTCTTCGTTTTTCCTGCTGATCACATTTCCATTGATGGCTATAATAATAAGGTCGGGACTTTCTTTATTCAGAAACATAATAAGAGTTTTGTTTGGCAAGTATACCTGGGTTGGCTTTGCAGCGATGGATGATGAAACGGACCTTTCACATGCTACAAAAACATTAAAACCGGGAATATTATCGCCGGTGGATGGGTTGATTCATCCTGTTGAGGATAAATTCACCATCGCCAGGCTGAATGTACTATATGCGAAGGATTATCATATTGAAAAAGATATGAAGATCATGTTTCGTGCATTCAGAGAACTGGGCAGGCATTGATCCAAATTTTTTGATGTGGCCGGAATGAATGACCGTGATTTAAAAGTATTTTTAGATGAGAAGGTAGTACAATATAATACACCTGAATTCATAGCTGATGATCCGATCCTTATCCCTCACAGGTACAACCTGAAAAATGATATCGAAATCAGTGGACTTTTAGCTGCCACATTAGCCTGGGGTAACAGGAAATCAATAATAAAGAATGCAGAGGTCTTGCTTGAAAGAATGGATGGTGAGCCATCAAATTTCATAAGAAATTCTTCAACAAAGGATATCAATTCTGCTGTTCAGGGTTTTTGTCACCGTACGTTCAATGAAGTGGATGCTGCGTTTTTTATTAAAGCAATAAGTTGTGTTTTGAAAGATTACGGTGGCATGGAAGAGCTGTTTTTTGAAGGCTTTAAAAAGTATGATGGTTCAGCTATGCATGCCTTACACCATTTTCGTGAAGTTTTCTTTTCCTACCATACTCCCGGCCGTACCTCTAAGCATGTTTCAGATCCTCTAAAAAATTCAAGTTCAAAAAGGCTTTGCATGTATTTGCGTTGGATGATTCGTAAAGACAATAAAGGAGTGGATCTTGGGATCTGGGAAACGATTGATGCATCGGATTTAATGTTACCACTCGATACACATACAGGGAGGATATCAAGAGCCTTGGGACTTTTAAAAAGGAAACAAAACGACTGGAAGGCTGTTGAAGAGGTAACAGCAAGATTACGTCAATATGACCCAGCAGACCCTTCGAAATATGATCTGGCTCTTTTTGGAATAGGAATGTATGAAGACTTCTGATTATAGGAGTTCTCCCGCCAGGTTCGCCAACTCTGACCTTTCACCACGTTCAAGAGTGATATGAGCGTATAGCGGATTACCTTTGAGCTTATCAATAATATGAGACAACCCGTTACTGTGTGAATCAAGATATGGTGTGTCTATCTGGTTCACGTCACCAGTAAAAATAATCTTGGTATTCTCACCTGCACGGGTAATAATAGTCTTCACTTCATGAGGTGTAAGGTTTTGTGCTTCGTCAACTATAAAGCAGATGTTTGATAAACTACGTCCTCGGATATATGCAAGCGGTGTGATATGTAGTTTTTCATTCTCTACCATTTCACTCAACTTTTGATATTCTTTATCGGATTCTCTGTATTGTCCCTGTATAAATTTCAGGTTATCCCACAGCGGTTCCATATAGGGATTGATCTTTGACTTTATATCACCCGGCAAGTATCCAATATCCTTATTACTTAATGGTACAATAGGCCGCGCAAGGAATATTTGTCTGAAGCTTGATTTCTGATGTAATGCAGATGCAAGTGCAATAAGGGTCTTTCCTGTGCCCGCAACTCCTTGTATCGTCACCAATTTTACCCTTGAATTCAGTACAGCATGCATGGCAAATGTTTGTTCTGCATTTCTTGGACGAATTCCATAAGCTGATTCTTTGACCACTCTTTCCAAGCAGTCGTTTTCGGGATTATAGCAGGTAAGTGCAGAACTTGATTCGTATTTTGAACGCAGAATATAATAGTGATTGGCAATCGGTTTACCTCTGCTTACCACATCCTTAAAAAATGCATGGCCTTCAGAATATATCTGATCAATAGCTTTTTTATTTGCATTCTTTACTACGGACTTTCCGGTATACAGGCCTTCAATATCCTTTACTTTACCGGTCTGGTAGTCTTCTGCATTTAAATTAAGCGACTTTGCTTTCAGCCTCAGGTTTATATCTTTTGATATGAGCGTAACCTGTCGGTGAGGATTCTGCTCTTTAAGAACAAGGGCAGCATTTAATATGTTATGGTCGGCTTTTTTCTCACCAAAAACTTTGTTGGCATCAACACTTGAGTGTTCGTGCATCAGCACGGTGAATTTACCTTTAGTAGGACCGTTAAGTGGTATCCAATCCTGAAGAGAGAACTCACCTGAAAGTTTATCAAGATTTCTGATGAATTCACGGGCCTCGTAATTAATTACGTCATTACCCTTTTTAAATCTGTCTATTTCTTCAAGAACAGTAATTGGTATGGCAACGTCATGTTCTTTAAAATTTTGAATGGCATTATGATCAAAGAGAATGGCTGATGTATCAATAACAAAAATCTTCCTCTCCTTGATAAAGCTCTTGTTCGCTTTTCGGACAACCATGCAGAGTTATTTTTATATATAGATGTGTAAAACATTTGTCAAATTGGTGATATGAACAAATATAACTCCTGAAATATGGGTTGGGAGGGGTTGGTATTTAATTAATACACATTAGGGTGTTGATAAAGGCATAGGCAAGAATTTGGTATCTTTGGGCCGCCCTTTACCTGAAGACCCACAATTATGGCAGAACTGCGGTTCGTACACCCTGAGTTTTTATATGCCCTTGCATTGGTCGCCATCCCAATAATAGTTCACCTTTTTAACTTTCGGCGATACAAGAAAATAACCTTCACTAATGTTAAATTTCTGCGTGAGATCACTGAAGAAACAAGTTCGAGGTCGAAACTTAAACACCTGCTTACCCTTTTAGCCAGAATATTGGCAGTAGTATTTCTTGTATTAACGTTTGCGCAGCCTTACATCCCCGCAAAGGGTATTAAACAAAATGCCGGAACCAATGCTGTCAATTTTTATATTGATAACTCGTTTAGTATGGATGCCGGAACCCGTGAAGGAACATTACTGGATAAGTCACGTGATCTGGTTAAAGAAATAGCTTCATCTTACAAGCCATCCGATAAATTTCAGCTGCTGACCAATGATTTTGAACCTGCACACCAGCGTTATTATTCTCGTGACGAATTCCTTTCTGTTGTTGAAAAAGTTAAGATAAGTCCTGTGGTAAAGGATCTGGGTGAAATAATGACCCGGCAATCAGACGCTCTGGCTGAAAGTGGACTTGAAAACAGATATTCTTATATCATTTCTGACTTTCAAAAACCATTTATTCAGAATAAATCAATAAACAATGACAGTTTGGTCAATAGTACATTTGTTAGGCTTCAGGCCGATGATGTAGCTAACATCTCTATAGACTCTATCTGGTTTACGTCACCGGTGTTACAAAAGTCACAACCTGCCGAACTGAATGTTTTACTTGTAAGTTCCGGAATCTCTGATGAGCAACAGGTATCTGTAAATCTTTCCATTGACAATGTACAAAGGGCTGTTGCAAGTGCTGAACTGAATGAGTCAGGCAGAGTAGAGGTAAAGCTCACTTTTACTCCTGAACATACCGGGTGGTTCAAAGGCCTGGTTACAATTGATGATACTCCCATACAGTTCGATGATGAATATTTCTTCAGCTTCAGGATCAATGAATCTATCAGGGTGTTGAATATTTATGAAAAGCAATCTTCCAACTATTTCGATGCCTTGTTCAGTAATGAAGACTATTTCACATACAAAAGTAATGAATCAGGCAATGCCGATTACTCTGGATTTGATGATCAGGATCTGATAATAGTAGATGGCTTGACTAATATATCATCCGGACTGGCTTCAGAACTTGGAAAATTTATCGAGGCAGGGGGGACTTTAGTGCTGTTTCCTGACTCATCAGCAGCAACAGGTTCTTATGATATATTACTTTCCAGGTTGGGAACAGAACTTTTTGAGAGCTGGGTGAGTTCTGAGAACAGAATTGAGGAACTTAACCTTAAGGATCCTGTTTTTGAAGGAGTATTCACAGGTGCCTCCCGAATTGATGCAGGTACCGACCTGCCGGTTTCAAACGGGTATTTGAAAATTACAAAAGCTGCTTCAATTCAAAGAGAAGAGCTCATGTTGTTCAGGTCTGATGATCCATTTATGTTAAAATACTCAGCAAGGAAAGGACCTGTTTATTTGTTCACTGTACCACTGAATGATCACAACAGTAACTTCGGCCGCCATGCATTGTTTGTGCCGGTAATGTTCCGTGTAGCCTTATTGAGCAAGAAGCAAAATCAGTTGTCATACAAAATAGGTGATCAGGAAATGGTAAATACCGGACTCTCAAATATACAAGGTGATGAGTCACTGCACCTGATTCATAAAGGATATGAATTCGATATCATTCCTGGACTGAGGACTTTGTTGAATCAGGTATGGATGTATACAGGTGATCAGCCTCAAAGATCAGGATTGTATGAGCTCATGTCTGGTGATTCGTTGATATCAGTAATTGCATACAATTATGACAGGTCTGAATCAAGAATGGAGTTTTTTAGTGAAGAACAATTGAACAAATTTCTTAAAGACAGTAAATTAGGCAATTCAAGGGTGTTTGAAGGTGGAAACCAGGCACTACAAGGGATCATGAATGTGGATATCAGAGGTATTGCACTTTGGAAGTATTGTCTTATTTTAGTTCTGTTGTTCCTGATGGTAGAAACATTATTATTAAAATATTTTAGGTCATGAAAGTACTTCTGAAGAGTGCACGCATAGTTGGATCTGAAGGTAAGTTTGAAAATAAGCGTGTCGATATTTTAATTGAAAAGGGTGTTATCACCAAGGTAGCAGCTTCTATTTCTGAACCTAAGGGGGCTAGAGTAATAAAATCAAAGAACCTTCATGTTTCTCCGGGGTGGTTTGATATGAAAGTCAATTTCAGGGATCCGGGTGATGAAGTAAAAGAAGATCTACATTCGGGAGCAAGGGCCGCAGCCGCAGGAGGTTTTACAGGCGTACTTTTGATGCCATCTACAAACCCACCCATTCAATCAAAAAGTGAAGTTGAATATGTATTGAAGAAGTCAGCCTCAACCCCGGTTGATATTTTTCCTGCAGGAGCGCTATCGGTTCATATTAAAGGGGAGGACATTACAGAGATGTTTGATATGAAGAAAGCAGGTGCAATAGCATTCACTGATGATAGAAAGGCTGTAAAAGATTCGGGACTGATGTTACGGGCAATGCAGTATTGTCAGAATATAGGATCAACACTGATCAGTTATGCAAATGACCCTGGAATTACCGGGAACAATTCAGTAAATGAAGGTATTCATTCTACCATAGCAGGTTTTAAAGGCACGCCGGCCCTTGCTGAAGAGATCTTCACCGACAGGGATATAAGAATTTGTAAATATGCTGAAGGTAAGATCCACTTTGCCACAGTAACTACAGCATCAGCTATCCGACTAATAAAAGATGCAAAGAAAGCTGGAGTAAAAGTAAGTTGTGAAGTAACCGCACATCACATTTTCTTTGATGATTCCATGATTGCAGGGTATGATACAAATTATAAAGTGAAGCCGCCACTCAGGTCTAAAGAGGATGTGGCAGCGTTAAGAAAGGCAGTGAATGAAGGGATCATCGATGTGATCTGTTCTGATCATTCACCACAGGATATTGAATCTAAGGATACGGAGTTTGACTTTGCTTCCAGCGGTATTATAGGACTTGAGACTTCATTTGCAGCTGCAAACACAGTGCTTGATGGAAATGAAAATGTTGGAATGATGGTTGACCTGTTTGCTCGCAACCCAAGAAAGATACTTGGATTAGATATGCCCCAGATCAAAACAGGGGAGAGTGCAAACCTGACCATCTTCGACCCTTCACATAAATGGACCTTTACTGATGAAGATATAATATCAAGATCATATAATACTCCATTTGTTGGAACAGAATTCACCGGAGTGGTTATTGGTATCATAAACAAAGGGCAGTTGGTCTTAAGGGAATCTTTGATCCACGAAGTAGTTAATTAATAGTATGCTTTTTCAGCACCGGTAAGGCAGAAAAATACCCGGTGCCGACTTGCGACACCGGGTCCCCCATCTTCATGAACAGAAAAGCTAACCAGTAATTATTACAAGGTATTTGGACGTTTTCCAAAACCTCGTAGGGTTTGTCACTTTTAAGCTGGTGACTATATCTTTATCATCCTTTACCAGAGTATAAGAATCGGTAGGATGGTTTGTTACTACTTTGATGCTCTTATTGTTCAGCACAAACTCGGTGACTTTGGTGATATCTATTTTTATAAAACTATCAGTATTAAAGTCTTGCTTTAATAGCTTTTCCTTTCCTATTCCCAGAAAGCCACCTTCTGCACTAATAATATTCTTAGCCTTAAGATCTTTATAATTGCCTGTAATGTAATAGGCTGTGTTAATCTGATTGGTCTGATCGGCTATGATTGATTCTTTAGTTTGATTTTGTGTGTTCAGAGAGTCAACAGAAACATTTAATGTTTCTACTATAAGCTTCATTTCTAAAAGCTGTTCATTCAAAACAGATATTTCAGCATCTTTCTTTTGCAGATCTTCAGTGAGTCGGTCAAGTTTCTTTCTTAATGCTGCAAGGTTGATATTCGACTTTCTAAGCTGACTATTCAACGTTTCTATCTTATCCTGATTCTCCTTGAGAAGATCTCCTATCAAGGAAATATTTGTGCTTATACGGTCTCTGATATCCTGATTGAACTCAGTGGAATTCTTAGTATCCATTGAAATAGCATTCTGAGCCTGAGTAATACTGTCAAGGTTGATCTCTATTTCGTTGAGTGTTTCAATGAATGAATTCAGAGATGAATCTTTAGCTTCATTTACTACCAGAATCGAGTCACGTTCCCACATGGCTTGCTCCATTTCGGGTTTGTAGTCCTTACATGCAGAAAAGTAGAGCAGTAGAGGGAGTACTTTTAGTGTATTAGAAGAAAGTATCTTCATAAGCAACACGCCATACAGGCATGAGATTCGTAGCCAAAAGTATACGGAGAGTATGCTCGCTCTGCATGAACTATGATCAACTTATTCACAATGAATTGTTGATTGCTATGAAAAGAAAATAGGGAGGCTTGATTTCAAGCCTCCCTATTTTGTAATTGTATTACTCAGGATCTAGTTGATCACTTGGAATCGTATGCGGGTGCTGCCTTTTATAGAATTTATTTTCAGGAAGTATATCCCATCATTCAGTGTACTTACATTGATCTTTTGCTGCAACATGCTTCCATTTTCAATCTTGATAGGATCGAGTACGGTTCTTCCTTGTACATCAATGACCTCCATGCTGCCATCAAAAGTAATGGCCTGTTGTGATGTAATGTTCAGAACTTCATCAACTGGGTTAGGAAATACATTAAATGCAATACCATCAATTTCATTCAGGCTAATGGTTATTACATTAAATGGTGGAGACAACGATGTACAACCATTTACAGTAACTGCCACAGTATATGTTCCTGTTTGTGTCAGGTTTAAAGACTGTCCAGTTTCACCTGCTAAAATTGATCCATTAAGAATCCACTGGTTTCCGGAAGGAGCCGAAGATACTAAGGTATTCCCCAGTTGTCCGATATTAGGAGTTGCAGGGAACGGATTAACGGTTACAACCACCGGTACTTTATTGCTTTTACACCCTTCAGATACTTT
>JAHEMF010000005.1:0-11078 GCA_024643795.1 Bacteroidota bacterium
CGGATCCCCTTGTGTAAATGGTTGGTCAGCGAAGGCTGTTGATGGCATCCATTATTTTCGGATCATTGATGCTGGTCTTTGGATCAAAGAATGTGACTAGTCTGCCCTCCTGATCGATCAGGTATTTTTGAAAATTCCATTTTACTTCAGTATCCATTACGCCATTTTCATTTTTGTTGGTCAGGAAATTATACAATGGATGCATGTCCTTTCCTTTTACAGAGATCTTTGAAAAAACCGGGAAAGAAACGCCGTAATTTTTCTGACAAAACTCCTTTATCTCTTCATTGGTGCCTGGCTCCTGTCCTAGAAAGTTGTTGGCCGGAAAACCTAATATCACAACATCTTCATCTTTATGCGCACGATAAAATGCTTCTATATCGGTGTATTGAGGGGTGAGACCGCACTTGCTGGCCACATTGATCAAAATGATGATCTTGCCTGAATACTTTGATAGATCTACAGGATCACCATCAATATTGTTCACGGTAAATTGAAAGATCGTTTTTGTAATGTTTTGTTCTTTTAAGTTTGTATACGATTCCATATTGGCTTCTTTTGGTCCAAAAAGAAATGAGAGGATCCCCATGATTAATAAGTTTAAGATCGGCATAGATATTTCAATTGATACACCCGCACCTCTGTTGGTTAACAGGTGTTAAAATAACAATGAAAGGTTGTGATTTGTTACAGGGTATCAAAGATTTTTCTGTTACAGACCGGTGTTACTCACTTGCTCCGTGACAGTTCTTGAACTTTTTACCGCTACCGCATGGGCAGGGATCATTACGCCCTACTTTAACTTCTGCTCTCACTGGTTGTGCTTTTGGCTGAGCTCTTTGTCCCTGAGCTGCTGTCTGTCCTACTGCAACAGCCCCTTCGGGTACAGGCTGATCGTCGTGACGCGTACGCAGGTTACTCATATCAGTTCGTTGCGGTGCTGTACCTGCCTTAACATTGGAAGAATCCTGTACAGGGATCACTGCCTTAAAGAGGAATGAAAGCACATTTTTATTTGTTTCTCCCAACATATTCTTGAACAAGTTGAAAGATTCGAATTTGTAAATAAGCAACGGGTCTTTTTGTTCGTAAACAGCATTCTGCACGGAAGTCTTCAATTCGTCCATTTCACGCAGATGCTCTTTCCAGGCATCATCGATCATGGCGAGGGTAATGGTTCGTTCAAACGCACTGATCAATTCTTTTCCGTTTGTGTTAAATGCTTTTTTAAGATCAACTAACACCTGCACCTGTTTCAACCCGTCGGTGAATGGAACCACTATGTTCTCAATGGTCTGTCCTTGTGTATCAAAAACATTTTTGATGACCGGAAATACTCTTTCCGAGAGAATATTATTCTTATGGCGATAATGCTTTATGGCGGAGTGAAAAACCTTGTCAGTGATCTCTTCTGAACCCAGATTATTGAATTCTTCTTCGCTTATAGGACTTGATATCTGAAAATAACGGATAAGTTCAAGTTTAAATTCTTCGAAATCTTTATGATCATGAAATGATGCAGCAATGCTTTCGCTGAGTTCTGACATCATATTCACCAGATCAAGCGACAATCTTTCTCCGAAGAGGGCATGGCGACGTTTCCGGTAAATGACCTCACGTTGTGAGTTCATTACATCATCGTATTCAAGTAATCGTTTTCTTATCCCGAAGTTATTTTCTTCAACTTTCTTTTGTGCACGTTCAATAGATTTGGTGATCATTGAATGCTGGATCACTTCTCCTTCTTCAAGTCCCAGTCTGTCCATTAACCTTGCAATACGATCGGAACCAAAAATACGCATCAGGTTATCTTCAAGAGATACAAAGAACTGTGATGACCCGGGATCGCCCTGGCGCCCTGCACGACCACGTAACTGACGGTCTACACGTCTCGATTCATGTCGTTCGGTACCTATTATGGCTAATCCGCCTGCGTCTTTAACACCCGGTCCGAGTTTGATATCGGTACCTCGACCTGCCATGTTTGTAGCGATGGTAACTGTACCGGCGAAACCTGCTTCAGCAACGATCTCAGCTTCGCGCTGGTGCATTTTCGCGTTAAGTACATTGTGCTTGATGTTGCGAAGTTTCAACATCCTGCTCAGCAATTCGGATATCTCCACGGAAGTGGTACCAACCAATACCGGGCGACCGGCTTTGGTAAGAGCGTCGATCTCTTCAATTACCGCGTTGTACTTTTCACGTACTGTTTTGTAAACCAAGTCTTCTCTGTCGGCACGAACAATTGGTTTGTTGGTAGGTATAACCACAACATCCAGCTTGTATATCTCCCAAAACTCACCTGCTTCAGTTTCTGCAGTACCTGTCATACCGGCAAGCTTATGATACATCCTGAAATAATTCTGGAGAGTAACAGTTGCATAAGTTTGAGTGGCTGCCTCTATCTTCACATTTTCCTTTGCTTCAATGGCCTGATGTAACCCATCACTGTATCGACGTCCGTCAAGTACCCTTCCGGTTTGTTCATCAACGATCTTTACTTTGCTATCGGCAATGATATATTCTACATCACGTTCATACAACGTATAAGCTTTTAGTAACTGATTGATAGTGTGAATGCGTTCTGATTTGATGGCAAAGTCGCGCATCAGTTCATCTTTCTTCTCTATCTTCTCGCTGTCGTTTAAAGTGCTTTTTTCTATTTCGGCAATCTCAGAACCAACATCAGGCATTACAAAGAATCCGGAGTCTTCTCCTGAGTTTGTGATCAGCTCAATTCCTTTTTCTGTAAGTTCAATTGTGTTGTTCTTTTCATCGATCACGAAATATAATTCGGCATCAGCCTTATGCATCTCACGTTGCTGGTCCTGCAGATAGTGGTTCTCTGTTTTTTGAAGTAATGCACGAACACCCTGTTCACTGAGGTATTTGATCAAAGCTTTATTCTTGGGTAAGCCGCGGTAGGCTCTGAACAACGGTAATCCTGCTTCGTTTTCTTTTCCTTCGCTGAATTTCTTCTTAGCATCCGCAAGAGCGGTGTTCAAATATGTACGCTGAGCACTTACAAGTTTTTCAACGCGTGGTTTCAATGCAAAAAACTCATGAACATCACCTTTAGGTGTTGGTCCTGAAATAATGAGGGGAGTACGTGCATCATCAACAAGTACGGAATCAACCTCATCCACAATTGCATAATGATGTCCGCGCTGAACCATATCAGCAGGAGTACGCGCCATGTTATCACGTAGATAATCGAAACCAAATTCATTGTTGGTTCCATACGTGATGTCTGCCTGGTATGCTGCTTTTCGTGCGTCGGAATTGGGTTGGTGGTTATCGATACAATCTACTTTGAGTCCAAGAAACTCAAACAGCGTTCCGTTCCATTCCGAGTCACGTTTTGCGAGATAGTTGTTAACCGTTACTATATGTACACCTTTCCCGGGAATAGCATTTAAATATATTGGAAGAGTAGCAACCAAAGTTTTACCCTCTCCTGTGGCCATCTCAGCTATTTTACCCTGATGTAGCACTGTTCCACCGATAAGCTGTACATCATAGTGTACCATGTTCCATGTAACCGGGTTGCCGGCTGCATCCCATGTATTTTTAAAATGAACCTTGTCACCTTCAATGGTAACATAATCCTTCACTACTGCCAAGTCTTTATCATGCTGTGTGGCTGTGGCCGACAATATCTCATTATTACTGAAGCGACGGGCGGTTTCACGTATCACGGCAAATGCTTCCGGATGTATTTCATTCAGGATCTCTTCGGTCTTATCATTCTCTTCTTTTTTGAGCTGATCAATGCGGGTGTAGATATCCTCCTTCTCATTCATATCCATTTCAGGATCGGATTCTACTTTATTTTCCAGTTCAGTTATTTCATCGGTTATCTCACGAAGTGAATCGCGGAGTTTATTTTTAAACTCCAAAGTTTTGGCTCTCAGCTCATCATTTGAAAGATTCTGAATAGTTTTTTCAGCTGTCTTTATCACTGAAACAACCGGAATCAGATCTTTCATATCTCTGTCCGACTTATTTCCGAAAAGCTTGGACAGGGTCTTATTTACAAAATCAATCATATCGGGCCTGAATAGCAGGTTTTAAGGGGTTCTTAGATGGGTGGCAAAGGTACTTCAAATAATATGAAGTAAAAAGGAAGATAATCTTAAATAGCTGATTTATAGTACCCTTACGGGGATGTGAGTTCCTTTGCCAGATTCATTTTCCGAAGCGAGGGGGCCAGCTTATAACTCATACCTACCACAACCAGGGTCATACATCCTCCAATGACCACAGATGGTATGAGTCCGAATATTCTGGCGGTTACCCCGGATTCAAATGCACCTATCTCGTTGGACGACCCTATAAAGATGGTATTCACGGCTGAAACGCGACCTCTCATATCGTCGGGTGTTAATGCCTGCATGATGGTAGCGCGAATCACCACACTAACGTTGTCGAACATCCCCGCAAGGGCCAGCAGAAACAGCGACAGTATAAAGTTGGTTGAAAGCGCGAACAGGATCATGCAAACGCCAAAGGCCGAAACGGCAAGCAATAGTTTGTTACCGGCATTATGTATCGGAGGTCGGTATGCGAGTATAACGGCCATAAACACTGCTCCCAATGCGGGTGCTGCCCTGAGCATACCCAGTCCTTCTGCTCCTGTGCCAAGGATCTGGTCGGCGAACATGGGTAATAACGCCACCGCACCTCCGAAGAGAACCGCAAACAGGTCGAGAGTAATGGCGGTTAACATTACTTTATTATTCCACACGAAACGTATTCCTGATGTAAGCTTTTCCATGAGTGGCAGTCCTGAAATTATATTAGGCAATGGTTTTGAGTTGATTTTGGTATAGCAAAGTAATGTT
This sequence comes from Bacteroidota bacterium, assembly GCA_024643795.1. GTDB lineage: Bacteria > Bacteroidota > Bacteroidia > AKYH767-A > OLB10 > JAHEMF01. The sequence continues at coordinate 4,845 of JAHEMF010000005.1, forward strand.
ATTGTACCTATCACAAATGCCATTAAACTGGCATAATAAGCGTTTCCGTAACCATAAACCAGTCCACCCAAAGCAGGGCCTGTTACGGCTCCCAACTGCCATACAGAACTGCTCCAGGCACTGGCGTTGGCATATTCTGTTTTGGGTATAAGCTGTGCGGAAAAGGCAACACTGGTAGGCCCAAGTACTCCTCTCACCACACCTGTCATAAAAATCAAAGCATATACAGGAAAGGTGCCGTACTTGTTGAGGTTAGCCATTCCATCATAAGTGAAAAAGGTGAGTGAAGCTGATGTGATGAGAAACAACAACAAAAAAATTATAATAAGTTTTTTGCGATCATACTTGTCAGCAAGATATCCGCCGAACAAAGCTACAGTAATAGATGGGATGGCCTCAGCTAGTCCTATAAGGCCAAGTGAAAGAGGGTCTTTTGTAAAACTGTAAATGAACCATCCAAATACGATTGCTTGTATCTGCCACGACACTGTTAAAAGAAAACGTGCGGTAACAAAGAACCTGAACTCAGGATACCTGAATGCTGAATATGCGTTAGCGGGAAAAAGTTTCCTCACGGATGAGTTCGGTTATTTATTAAAACAAAAAGGGCATAGCAACTAACGTTACCATGCCCTTTTCACATTGTAATTATATCAGTATTCGTCTTCGTTAAAGAAGAAGTCATCTTTTGTTGGGTAGTCGGGCCAAATCTCTTCAATGCTTTCGTAGGCCTCCCCTTCATCTTCCAGCTCCTGTAAATTCTCAATCACTTCCAATGGGGCACCCGAGCGGATAGCATAATCAATAAGTTCATCTTTTGTGGCCGGCCATGGAGCATCTTCTAGGTGTGAGGCAAGTTCTAAAGTCCAATACATTCTTCCAGGGTTAATTTATTCCTTCTATCTTAATTCCCCTGTTTTCACGGGGCGTGCAAAAATAAAGAAATAGCTTTCAAAAAAGCAAAAGAGAATTTTTCGGTTAACCTCTTGGTTTCCAGGGTATTTCCTGTTTGCCTTCTAATAAACTGCAATATCGGGCAAGAATAAAGAGGTAATCTGACAGTCTGTTCAGGTATTTGAGCAAAATAGGGGCTACTTCTTCCTCTTCTGATAAGTGGCTTACAAGTCTTTCGGTCCGTCTGCAAATGCATCGGGCAATATGGGCCCACGAAGCGGTGACACCTCCACCCGGCAAGATGAACGACTTTAACTCGGGTAATTTTGTATTCATCCTGTCGATCTCGTTTTCAAGATGGAGTATATCATCATCCAGGAGATCCGGGATCTTTGCAGTTGTTTTTTGAGGGTCCATAGCAAGGTTTGCACCGATGGTGAACAACTGTTCCTGTATCATTTCAATAGTTTTTAAAGTGGCAGCATCGTTGTTCATCTCGCGTATCATCCCCATAGTAGAATTGAGTTCATCAACAGTGCCATATGCTTCAATTCTTAAATGATGTTTAGGTACCCGTGTGCCTCCTAACAAAGAAGTTTGACCGGCATCACCTGTACGAGTATAAATTTTCATAATAGTATATGTAAGATCTATTGAATAGGTTGCCTTATTTTATTGTTCACCTCATCAGTTTCAATGAGACCGTCACGAAGTCTGACAATCCTGCGTGCAAACGATGCAATGTCTTCTTCATGAGTAACAACAATTATAGTGTTACCTCTGGAGTGTATCTCATCAAAAAGATCCATTATCTCTTCTGAGGTTTTAGAGTCAAGGTTACCTGTAGGTTCATCAGCAAGAATGATAGATGGTTTGTTTACCAGTGCCCGAGCTATTGCAACACGCTGACGTTGTCCTCCCGAAAGTTCATTGGGTTTATGAGTCACTCTGTCGCCAAGCCCAACCTCTTTGAGAGCTTCATTGGCCCTGTCCATTCTGTCTTCTTTGCTAACTCCTGCATATATAAGTGGCAGTGCCACATTGTCAAGTGCCGTTGATCTGGGTAACAGGTTAAAAGTTTGGAAAATAAACCCTATCTCTTTATTACGCACATCTGCAAGTTCATTGTCAGTCATCCCGCTTACATCGTTACCATTTAAATAGTACATACCACCACTTGGGGTGTCGAGGCATCCAATGATATTCATCAAGGTAGATTTTCCGGAACCTGATGAACCCATGAGAGCAAGATATTCACCCTTATCAACGCTCATGGTAATTGAGCGCAGTGCATATATCACCTCAGTACCGATACGATACAATCTTGAAATATCTTTAACGTATATGAGCGAGCTTCTGGCTTCAGAATTCATGGTGCTAGTGCTGTTGGATGCGTAAATATACTCAACCTTAACAAAGGACTAAAAACGAACCCTGAAATTCTCCTTGGATAACCCTTTTTTAAAGAACACTATACCTATAAAGAATAGATCAAGGGTCATGGTAGTACGTCGGTCTTTAATTATATGATCCCAGGCATTTCTCATACCATCAGACCAGTTAATATCATCGAAGATCAGAATGGTATCATCCTTGGACTTGCCTGCCAGCTGTTCAAAATAAGACATAGTGGCTTCGTAGGTATGATTCCCATCAATGTATGTCCAGTCAGGTGTGCCCACTTTATTTAGAAATTCAGGAAGCTTGACTTCAAAATTACCATGGAGGCACTTTATGTTATTTAAACCTGCAAGTTCAATATTCCTGCTTGCTTTTTTAAAAGTTTCGGGGCATCCTTCTATTGTGTAAATAGTTCCTGAAGGATTTCCCAGCGACTGATACATTGCGCTTATACCCATTGATGTGCCAAGTTCAAGCATCAGTTGCGGTTTAAAATAATTCACCAGCCTGTACAGTAGTCTGCACAGTTTGGGTGATTTTGAAAAATGACGGGTTATAGAAGAAATGCTTCGTGTTGTGGGTGTGCCATCAAAGGTACTTCCAGCACCAAGGTCTGTAGTGTTGATTGAGGTATTATCATGCAGCAGTTGACCTCTGATCGCTTCTACATCATTCAGTTTATCGTCAGACCTTTTGGCATATATGCATTCAGTTAGCAACTCATATAAAAATGGTGAATGGGCGCCATGTTCATTGATGGAACTAAAGTAGTGTTGTAAATACCTTGTTGCCTGAGCTGCCTGCCTTATCATTATTCAAAGTTGATACGTGCCATCAGTATCTTTTTGCGGTCATAAACGGGTATTACGATCTCGGTTGCCGAGACCTGCCTTCCGTTGCGAGGAGATATGAGCATACCATCCAGTTCCGCTAATCTTATCGGCTTGTTCAGTTCACCGAATTTATCAAGCTTTACTGCAACCACAACATTTTTTTTACTGATATCTGTGTTGAAAACCGATATGAGCTCTTCGCTATTTAAAATATGAGTAAAAGATGACAAAGCGCCTCCATCATCAACAGAAACCTGAGTTTTCTGGATCACATTACTCCAATCGATGGCGCCTTCCCCGTTAAGGGAAATAATGACAATGTTGCCAAAGACATATTCTATGGTCCTGGTATACGATTGTGTGAAGTAATCATAATAAGAATACTCAGTACTATAGGAACCTTCAGAAATGATAACTGCACCTCCGTCATTACGTACAACAATACGTTCTATAGGATAGTTGACTAAGCCGATACCTGATCGGCTGTTCCTTTCGCCTGCAAGCTTTACATTTTGTCTTGAGTCGATTGGTGTTGAGGTGAGATCAGGTTCCTTTTCATTTTCGAAATCAAAATTTGAATAGAATACTGATGCGCCTGTGGTGGATCGGTTATCAGTGTGGAATCCGGTAATGATCAATTTACCAGAATTATCATTGAAAGCTATGCCCACACCTTTGATATTCTTTTCATGGGCGAGTTTTATTGTTTTAAAAATAGTGTCTGTGGAACCTGATGTAAAGATGTAATAAGATATCTTTTTCTTGGATGAACTTAGCTTGTCAGACTGAATACCTGTAACTGCTAAATCACCTGCTTCTGAGATAGCATAACCCGAGTTCAGATATTGCTTTTGTGAATAGGGAATTATCAGTGTTTTTGAGTTGATATGTTTGAGTTCATCAGATAAAACGGCAAAGTGAATTACCTGTGCATCATCCCTGTATTCGTGCAGTGCCAGTGCAATGGTGTGTCTTGTAGTTGAGAACAGAATCTGGCATTTATCGTAATCATTTTTTTGTAATTTAAATTCTGTGATCGGTGAATTGTTCTCTTCGATCTCTCCGGCAGAATTGATCCGGTAATAATAAACCTGAACAGTGTTGTTGTCAGCTTTATATTCAGTATTTAAAACCAGCATTTTTCCATTGATGAATGTAACGGCATCCAGGTTTGCGTTTTCAGGCAACGCACCAAGGTCTTTGCTCCAAACCTTGATCAGTGATTTGTTAAAGTAGGCCAGTTTGATCTTCCTGTGTTTGAATCCCACCTTATCTCTTGACGATTGTAAGGTGAGGTTACTCATGAGGGCAAAATACCCTCCGGTATCATAACCCATCACCTTTATATAGTCATACCCTTGCTCATCCACCTCTGTAGGTGAAATATCTACTTTTTGAGCAGAGATTGTTACAGACGAGAGAATGAGAGATGCTAAAATGAAATAATTTATGAACTTCATAGAAGCAAATTAACTCATTTCCAACTACAAGTAAAATATAAACCTGAGGTAATTTTTATTTGGCACTCATCAGTCCCAGCTTTATTGTTTCCAGATTCAGCAAAGAAGTAGGTTCTTGTTTGATCATATAGCGCAATATAGACCGACATTCAAAGTGTTTTCCACGGGCTACAGCTATCTGAGCTACGGTTATCAGTTTAGAAATGATAAACCTCCTCCACCGGTCGCGTGGAAAGAAGGGTTCAAGCAACTCGCCATAATGATTAAAAAGGTGTTGAGCACAACGAATGTAGCATTTCAAATATTCCACATCCACTTGTTCAAAGATCTCGTTAGTACTTCTTCCGGGGTGTTCATTGACTATACATGTGTGATTGTATATCTGAAATATAGGATATCTTGAAAGTATCCTTAACCACACATGCCCGTCTTCAAAAATGTTGAATTGTTCCGGGAAAGGATTGGCCAGGCAAAGGTGTCGGGGCAAACAAACATCATCAGGAAATGGAAGTGTTTCAAATGCAAACACAACCGGATTATCAAATTTGGCTGAATAGAATTCAGAACGACTGAGTTCTTTACCTTTTGATTCTATGTTATGCCCCGACATATAAAACCCATCTTCATAATTACGATCCTGGATCTCTTTGTAGAATGAAGACAAATGAAATGGCAGGTATACATCATCATTATCCAAAAAACAGATATACCTTCCTTTTGAGTTTTTAATACCGTTGTTCCGGGCTGCACTCCGCTCACTATTTACCTGATGAATATATTTTACTCGGGTATCGTTGTAGCTTTCCACCACACTCTTTATATCTTCCTGAGAGCCATCATCCACAATTATCAGTTCCCAGGAAGGGAAATCCTGCATGAACACACTGCCGATTGCAATGCGTAGCATATCTGACCTATTGTAAGTTGGTAGAATAATTGAGAAAAAGGGTTGAGAAGACTGCATAAGCAGAATAGTAGATTTTATCAGAAGGGGCTATAAAAGTAACGTACCTTATGCATATGGGTCAATAAAACTTGGTAAAGGGTTGCCAGGATTTGGTGAATAGTAGAAGTAAAATCAGCATGTTTTATATATTTCTGAATATCAAACAGTTTGATTACTAGCTTAAGAAAATTAAATATTTGGATTTGCTGAAATCCTCGTTATATTTGCAGTCCCCAAAAAAAAGGGAGCTTAGCTCATCCCGATAGCCATCGGGAGGTTCAGAGCACCGGAAGTGAAGTTGGAGGTTTCACAAGGACCAAAGAGTAAATTGAAATATTGGGAGCTTAGCTCAGCTGGTTCAGAGCACCTGCCTTACAAGCAGGGGGTCGCTGGTTCGAACCCAGCAGTTCCCACTTCATTTTCAAAGAGTTATGACATAATCCGTCATAGCTCTTTTTTTATTTGCATACAATTTGCATACAAAGTCAGTCGATCTTAAATAAGGGTTCCTGATTTTCAAAAGCTGTTCCGGTGCCGGTTCTTGATATAAGAATAAATACCACATTCCGTGTGGGGTCGGTATCTACCTCATCAATATCCTCCCTTGTCCAGACCTTGTCATACTTATCCCGATAGCGTTCCTGTTCGGAATCTTCTTCTATGTGATGTAGAGTTATAAATTCAGGTGGAATCAAATCCC
>JAHEMF010000005.1:11088-56828 GCA_024643795.1 Bacteroidota bacterium
CCACCAAGTCCCGAAGCGATTCGGGATTTTTTTATTTAAGTGGGTCGCTGTCCCGATGGCTATCGGGACGAACCCAGCAGTTCCCATCAAGTCCTGAAGCGATTCGGGATTTTTTTATTTAAGTGGGTCGCTGTCCCGATGGCTATCGGGACGAACCCAGCAGTTCCCACCAAGTCCCGAAGCGATTCGGGATTTTTTTTAAAGCTTGCAAGGACAGGAATTTTATCAATTGTTTCACCATTGGCAATTCCAATTCTTGCATGGCCGGGAACCATTGTTACAGCAATGAACTTTGCACGATCACTCAAGTTATCTGTAATTTGGGGTTGTCATCGCCACCTTAGCACTCATCACCTGGTTCACGTATCTGTGTTTTATCTCTAGTGAGTTGATTGTAAAGAAAGTTGGAAAAAACCTCATCTCAGTTATTGCAAAACTTATGAGACTCATCATTGCCATTATCGGAACAGGCATGGTGATGGAATGGATAAGTTTATAGGTTAATAATTGATAACAATCAACTTCTAATAAAGAACGATCCCCTGTCCATACAAACTGGTTGTGCCTGAAAAAATCCTCAGAGAATAGTGTCCGGCAGCGAGATCTGTGTCACATGAAATAGATTGCAGATCATGATAAGTTCTTGCCAGGATCACTCTGCCTCGGGCATCTATAAGCTCCAGTTGAACTTCCGGATAAACCTTATCAAGTGTAATATTTATTTGAGATGTAGTTGGATTCGGATAAACCTGAACTTCGATGGCAGAATTATTTCCCGGTAATGATGTCAGAATAGATTCATATTTGGCAACAAATGAATCTTCACCATTGCTTGAAGTTAAATTATAAATACCGGATGTTGGGTCAAAGTCAACGATATCAGTATATCCTCCGGTTACTATGATTTCATTACTGGAATTAATTTTCATACTCTTTACGATGTCTAGTCCAAGACCGCCAAATGTTTCTGCCCAGTTCAATGTACCGGAAGGAGTGTAATTGGCTATAAAAATGTCAAAATCGCCTTGTGATGTTAGGCTGTAAGCGGCAGGTGAGGGGTCAAAGTCGCAAACATCTTCATAATAACCTGCGATCAACACTTCTCCTGCGCTGTTGGTAGTGATGGTATGTGCCCATTCGTCACCCGATCCGCCAATGGCGAAGCAATTGATAAAGGCTCCCTGGACATCCAGTTCCATAACGTAAATATCGTCACCGCCTGCTGCGTTGAGCAGATACGTTCCTAATGAAGGATCAAAATCAACGGTTCCCTGAAACCGGCCGGTAACAAAGATGCGGTTACCACCATTCCAATGTATCGCTTCTCCAAAATCTCCTCCTGTATGCCCAACAGATCCAACCCATTGATAAATTCCGTCTTTGTTAAGCTTAAGAACGAATATGTCAAAATCGCCGTTTGAAGTTCGGTTGGCCACACCCGGTCCCGGATCGAAGTCGATGGTGCTGCTGTAACGACCTGTTATATAAATATTATCAGCATCATCAATATCAACGTCTCTTGCATGGTCGAAGTCGTTACTTCCAAAGTTGTGAGCCCAAAGCATGTTACCGGAAGGGTCCAGCTTCATGCAATAGATGTCGGCATATCCATTTGATGTCACAAACTGGTTGCCGGTACCGGGGTCAAGGTCAACTGTTCCTTGAAAGTTACCGGTAATAATAATGTTATCCTGATTATCCACAACAACCCCTCTTCCGTCGTTCCATGCTGATGCCGGACTGCCAACTATAGTTTTAGCCCAGAGAAAATTTCCTGCAGCATCAAGCTTAAGAATGAATATATCTTTTGTAGCTGTTGCAGAAATGTTAAACACAGAAATGCCGGGGTCAAAATCTACGGTTCCCTGAAAGCGACCTATAACTATAATGTTTCCTGATTTATCAAGTGTGATACCTCTGCCAAGATCTTCACCGGTTCCGCCGAAGGTTTTTACCCAGATGAGGTTGCCGGATGCAGAAAGTTTCTGAATATAGGTATCACTATCGCCGTTGGAATTAATGTTAAGCACTATGCCCGAAGGATCAAAATCTACCGTGCCTTTAAAGTCGCCAGTGGTAATGATCTCACCTGATGGAGTGTATGTGATGGCACGACCTCTTTCATCGCCGGTATTACCATATGAATTTGCCCATTCGAGTGATAAGGCCTGGGCTATTGCTTCAGAAGTAAAAATTGATAAAATAACAATTGATGCTAATAATAACTGGTGTGATTGTTTAAGGTTCATGTTGGCAGATTTTAATAGTAAGGATGAATCAGCAAACAGAACAGCTCATCAGTGATGAGACAGTCTCATATAAAGGTATGAAATATATAATTTACTAAAAACAAGGTGTTAACGTGCTCAGATAAAGCTACTATGGAGCTTATATCGTGATCAATTGCCTTTGCTTTTCAGATCTATCAACAGTTATTTCAACGAAATAAATTCTATCAGCAATACCTATAAGGCCAAGCTTCATCTGCTTGTTTAAAGTAGTAAAATAATGGGTTTAAAGATGGAAAAATGTAACCCAATTTATTTATTTACTTCAGCACGAACTTCACTGGCAGGTTCATCTTTACATTGACCCTGTTGCCTTTATGATATCCCGGTTTCCAACGGGGCATGTTATTTATAACCCGTATAGCTTCTTCGTCGCAACCATGTCCAACGCTGCGTATTATTTTAGCTTTGGTAACAACGCCATTGGTGTCTATTATGTAGCTGACGAAAACTGTACCACCAACCCCACCTTTTAATGCCTCTGACGGATATTTGCTCTCTTTTTGCAAATATTTTAGAAGTGCACTTTCGCCACCGGGAAACTCAGGCATTTTTTCTACAACAAAATAAATTTCTTCGGTATACATCACCTTTCCACTGTTCAGTTTCATGGTAACAGTTTGTTTTACCGGTTTTACATTTTCGCTTAATTGTACCGGTTCTTCTTTTTCGCCGTAGTAAACAGTGTCAATTACTCCACAACTCTCCATGAATTTATTCAGAGCTGTTGAATCGCCTTCCCAGGCCTCGCGTGAACATATGGCGCAGAATTCGTCCTGAGCATAGCAGAAGTTACAACTGATCGACAGAACTAAAAATGATAAAACAGCTATTGTTTTGAGTTTCATTCTCTGATTTTTTATCTAAATTATAATAAATCAATTAACTCAGGCAGATGATATCAACTTTTAACTTAGATGATTCCGGATCAGGAATGTGAAAAATCAAAATTCACCCCATAAGCTTGCTCGGATAGATCTCAAAAAATATGCAGTTTTACTGGATCTCAAGTTCTTTTTCCACCGGACCGAATCTGGCAGTAAAGTGTCTCAGGAACTTTGGTTCATGGGTGATCTTAAATCCTGAAACCTGATCTTTTCCTTTTATTATTTCTTCAAACACTTCTATCACATATTCAATGTGACTTTGTGTATAAACTCTTCTTGGAATGGCTAGTCGTACAAGATCATTAGGGGCCGGTATCAGTTTACCTTCTTCATCATATTTCCCAAACATTACGGAACCAACTTCAACACACCTGATGCCACCCTTTTTATATAATTCGCATACAAGAGCTTGTCCCGGATATTCATCAACAGGAATATGAGGATACAGGGCCCGGGCGTCAACATATACAGCGTGACCACCAATTGGTCGCATTACCGGTACTCCCAGTTCGTGAATTTTATTTCCAAGATAAGCTGTGCTTTTGATACGATAATTCAAATAATCCTCATCAAAAACTTCCTCAAGTCCTATGGCAATAGCTTCCATATCTCTTCCTGAAAGACCTCCATAAGTTGTGAAGCCTTCAGTTATGATAAGCAAACTGGTACATGCTTCTGCAAGTGCTTTATCTTTCAAGGCCAGGAATCCACCCATATTTACAAGCGCATCTTTTTTCGCACTCATTACTGCTCCATCACAAAGCATGAACATTTCCTCTGCAATTTGCCGGCTGGATTTATGTGCCTGACCTTCTTCACGGTTCTTTATAAACCAGGCATTTTCTGCCACTCTGCAACAATCAAGGAAAAGTTTAACACCGTGTCTCTTGCATACTGCGCTTATGCTTTGCGCATTCTCTAAACTGACCGGTTGTCCGCCCCCACTGTTATTGGTGACTGTTAAAATGACTGCACCAATATTTGTTGCACCCTTTGAATTTATAATATGTTCAAGTTTGTTCACATCCATGTTTCCTTTGAAGGGGTATTCAAGCATGGGGTTGAGTGATTCCTGAATTGGAATATCGATAGCTTCGGCTCCTGAAAATTCAATATTGGCACGGGTGGTGTCGAAGTGTGTGTTACTTATAAAGGTTTTACCCATCCCGCCAAGGTGTGAATACAAGATCCTTTCAGCAGCACGACCCTGGTGGGTAGGCAAGATATATTCACAGTGTGTGAGTGAGCGGACAGCCTTCTCCATTTTTTGCCAGCTTCTTGAACCCGCATACGCTTCATCACCTTCCATAATTCCAGCCCATTGGTGTGCGCTCATAGCTGATGTGCCACTGTCAGTAAGCATATCAATGATCACTTGCTCTGAATTGAGGAGGAAAGGATTGTAAAATGCTTGTTCCAGAAAACGGGTACGTTCTTCTTCAGTTGTAATAGTAATGGGCTCCACAGACTTAATGCGGAAAGGCTCAAATATGGTCTTAAATTTCATGGACTTAGATGATAATTAGATTAATTCCGCAAATTTGGTCATTGTGCTCAAACTCAGATATGACAATAGTCATAGCTGTATTAATGTGATGTGATCAGGCATGTAGGTCCAATATTTTTTGATTTGAATCTTTCTGTTTACTTTTAATTCTCTTGGTTATCAGCTTATTGAAGTTATTGCTGTGTCATCAATTACCCATTAACTAAAACATTGTTAATATTCTACCCATGAAAACAACAGAAATAATCCTATCTACCTTGCTTGCGGCGTCTTTGATAGGCACGTATATATTTTATCGGGAAGCAGAAGAGTGCAAATCCAGTTTAGCAGTCCCGCCTACTGAGCCTGTTTGTCCAGAGATCAAAGGTTATGCAGGCCCATTATTAATTGATAGTGCAGCAGCAAGGTCCTGTATAAATCAATATAAGGCGTTTATTGATTCCAGGTTGTCAGATGAAAAAAATAATGGAAGATATGGTGGTGTTATAAGCGGAGCTGCAATAGATTCGATTTTCAAGGTGAGTGGAACCAATGGGTTGGGATTTTATTTAGCTATTGATACTACCGGAGAATTTAAAAAAGATAAATCAATCTTTGTGGTATTTGGCGGTCAAAAATCCACTCTTGATGCTGACGGAATTTTTAAAACAGAAGAGTCAGGGTCTAAATTATATGAAAATAACAACTGGTGTCCTCCTGATTGTGCGGAGTTCAAGTATTATTGAATCTTAATTATACATTAATATTAGACTAAACCTTAAAATTATTATCCTATGAAAACAAAATCACTTTTGGCCTTATTTTTGGCTCTTTCAGTATCAGTTAATGTGATAGTATTTTTATCATCATTCACCCCACAGTCTGGAGAATGTCCTGAGATCCCAAGTTATTCTAATGGTATTGAGTTGAGCGATAGTAAGGCCCAAGATTGTGCAGAAGCTTATCGTAATTCTGTACCTGGTAATGCCATAACTGGTGGGATAATTTCTGGCAATGCCTTAAAGGAGTTGTTTTGTGCTCCCGGAACAAATGGTATTGCATACAGTCTTGCAATAGATCCCGAAAAGCAAATAGGTGGCGATGATGCAGTATTTGTTATCCTTACAGGTATAGAAGTAACTATGGATTCTGAAGGTAAGATTGAGTCAACCAGACGAACAGGAACAAAAGCATATCGTACCAACAATTGGTGTCCTCCAAACTGCGTAAACTATAAATAACCTTTTTTATTAAAATTTTAAAACCTGTTGATGTATTACCAAATTGCATCAACAGGTTTAATTCATTTTAGGAAAAGCCCCCTATGCTTCCATTCAGATATTACCGGTTTGTGATCATAGCAGTGATGCTTTCAGTTACGGCTAGGAACACTTATGCACAATCTGGCACATTGAACGACAGCATATCTGCGGTGCTCAACAGTAAGATCTCTGATAGTGATTTTCATGTAGATCGTCTTAACGAGATGATATTTAAGCAATGGGAAATGGGTTTGACCAATGAAGAGCTCGTTTATCAGGCAAAGCAGGTCCTTGAGATCGCACGAAGCTCCGGTTATAAAAAAGGAGAAGCAGATGCGCTCACCAATCTTGTAAGACTACATTTAAATCAGTATCAGCTTTCTATTGCACTTGAGAACGCAATGGACGCGATCACGATCTATGAAGGGCTTGGTGATGTGGAAAAGATCGGTTATAACCAGATGCAGATGGGAGTGATCTATTATGTAAATCAGGATTATGCAAAGTCTCAGCAGTTTTATAACCTCGCCATTAAAAGCCTTGATAGTGTTGGAGACTCTGAAAGGGTTTCAACCCTTTATTATTTGTCCGGATTAAATTATTCTAACCTAAAGTCATTTGAGTTAGCAAGGGAAAATTTCAGGATAGCTCTTGCAAGGGTTACACAATTGAAAAATAGCAACCGGCTGTCTGAAATATTGACAGGAATGGCCGAGCTGTTCATTGAGATGGCTGAGGCCGACAGTGCTGTCGCTGTTTTGGAGCAACTTCATACGTTAAAACCTGAGGACCAGCTCGACTATGGTTTATGCAAGGTATACATCATAGAATCAAAGATCTATTTACTAAAGAAAGACAAAGAAAAGTCTTTGGCTTCAGCAAAGCGGGCACTTGAGGTTGCCGAAATAGTGGATGCCAGTAAGTTGAAGATAGAAGCATATAAAGCTATGTCGGATGCTACTGCAGCAAACAATAGTTTTAAGGACGCGTTCGATTGGCGTAATAAAGAGATAGCTCTTGATGATAGTTTGTTTAATGAAAAAAATACACAACGCATTAGTCAGTTGGAAGCTGCATTCAAGATCCAAAAGACCGAAAATCAACTATCAATACTTGAAAGGGAAAACAGAATACGAGAGTTGTTACTAAAAGGGTCAATTGCCATTACTGCATTGGTATTGATCTTATCTTTTGTTTTGTATAACCGTTTCAAGATCAAGCGAGATGCGAATAAAGAATTATCAGACGCATATAATAAGTTGAATGCCACCCAGGAACAACTTGTACATCATAAAAAAATGGCATCGTTAGGCCAGTTTGCATCAGGAATTGCTCATGAGATACAAAATCCCCTGAACTTTGTGAATAATTTTGCTGAAATGAATTCTGAACTTATCAGTGATCTGAAAGAAGATTCAGGTAACTCATCTGCCGAGGCATTGCTGAAAGAGATATCGGTCAATAATGATAAGATATTCCTGCATGGAAAGCGGGCGCAGGCTATTGTAAAGAATCTTCAGGATCATAGTAATTTGAAAGGCATGAATTTTCAACTTGTTAATGTAAATTCTTTACTTGATGACACAATTGATCAAACTTATTCTGCCTTTCAAAACACTTACAATGATTTCGAATGCGTGATCGTACGCGATTTCAACCGTGCGCTGCCTCAAGTTGAGATCTTACCGGTACAGGTAGCAAAAGTTCTTCAGAACATCTTGTCAAATGCCATGTATGCTGTGAAAGAGAAAAGTAAATCTCAAATAACAGGCTACGTACCTGAATTAATTGTCCGTACAGATGAGATCAATGATAATGTGGTGATAATAATCAGAGACAACGGTATGGGGATGGATCCTGTTACAAAAGAAAGAGCATTTGAGCCGTTTTTTACTAACAAACCCAACAGCACAGGGTTGGGATTATCGCTCAGCTATGATATTATCACGGCTCATCAGGGTAAGATCTCTGTTGAATCAGAGCCTGGCGATTTCACTGAATTTATTATCGAGATCCCGGAGGGTTCGCAATCACTTGCCTGACCACAACGAGCCTAATGAAATGGTTTGAAATAGTTTATAAATGCAATCATCGCCAATAGGCAGTACAACAATCCGATATAATTGTTAAGCCTCTTTTTATTTTTAAAAATAGCCATATCACCTGTTTTTGAGGTAACGTATACTACAATAGTCAGCAGAATAAATGCTCCAAAATAAGTACCTGAAACAAATGCAACTTGCTGCACAAATTTGGTGCTGTTCAACAATTCAATCGATTCCATCCAGGTTGCAATGGCAAGCCAATAAGTAAACAGCATGGGATTGAGCATTCCCATTATGAAAGCAGTAGATGCTTCCTTTTTTTTATTTTCTGACCTAGTATTTGGTTTTTCTTTTTTGAGAATAGTAAAGATTCCCAGCAATAAAAGGACAATTCCTGAGATCCAGGGAAGGCTTTCTGCTAATAGATCATGCTGCAGGATCATGTCAGCAAAATATAATGCAAGAATTGAATACAGAATCTCTGGCAAGGCACCTGTTGCAGCAGAAATGATACCTGTTCGGTAATTGTTTTTCAATGTTATTTGAAGGACCGTCATATTCACCGGACCGGGTTGCAGTGAGCCAACGAAGCTGATCACACTTATAAGCAGAAAAATAACTAATGCGCTCATTGAGTGCGAGGTCCAAAGAAATGTGATATCGTAGTGTTAAAAAAGCTGCTCCAACCGGCAGGTCGTACCCCATTTTGCATATTCATGGATGCGATTTCTGATACCAGATCCATATTGTGGAATATATCGCGGTATGCATCGGTGAGTTTTGTAGAAGGATCATAAATGTGTGATGGCTCCGAAGTTGTGCCATTGAGTTCAAGGATCTTGATATTAACTCCCTCACAAAGATCTTCCAGTGAAGAAACCCTAAGGTCGAATCGTCCAAAATAGAACCCTTCCATGTTACATGTGATACCATCAAATACCTTGACCAATTGTTCATTGATGATTTTGTTCCCATTCAGAAACATGGTACCCTTGCAATGGTTGCCAATAGGTTCAACAACTAGTGTTTTGCCTGCGGGAATTATGTTTTGCAGACTTGAAGAAAGCTTTTCTCTTAATTTTTTTAATTGAAAATGATATCGTGGCTCACGCTTGATAAGGTCTTCCAGAGTATCAATACCATTGCCTGTAATTGTAAAGAATTGTTTAGTAGTAACAGAAGATATCCCGGACCTGCTTTTATCGGGGAATCGGTAATACAATATACCCAGTTCTGTACTCCAGCTAACATACTCCTGAATGATAAATATTGGATCTGTGATTTTGGATTTGTAAGATTCCAGTTCACTTTCACTGTAAATGATCTGTACTTTAGTTCCTCGTTCACCTTTGTCAGGTTTGCAAACTATTGGAAAGTTAACAGAGTTGGCTCTCATTTCCTGAACAATTGAAATAGTATCAGAAGTTGTTGAGGCAACAATTGTCTTTGCCTTGAATTCATCAGGAATCATTTCCAGGATCTCGGACTTCGACTCTCCAAAAAAGCCTCCTAAGTGAATTGCCGGGTTGGCAGCTGTAAAGTATAATAGGTTTTTGTTTTTTACAGATAACCATAGCCAATAAAAATAAGCGGGAATATAAAACAAGCCGAAAGGCCAATATTCAAAATGAGTTAATCTGATCCACCAAAGTGGAACTCTTTGTGTGGTAGCCTTGCGGGAAACCTCTGCTGAAACAGTTGAGATCATAACGTCAGGCCACTTTGAGGTTATGGATCTGAGTATTGAGAATATCCTTGTAAACCATTTCAATATCAGTTTCCGAACGATTCACTTGAGTGATACTAACTGTCTTGACCTTATTATCCCTGTTCATGACAAAGTCATTCTTAGGGTCACCACTTCCGGCAGATATATGGAAATCAAAAACTTCTTCTGCAGAAGGTTCTAGATTATTAATGATCCAGTTACTGAACAGTTTTTCTTTGTTATTAATAACTTCATTTGAATACAGTGTGGCTGATGACCGGATGAATGGTATGTTCGCGTCCAGCTCATTTAAATGTGTGGCTTTTTCATCCCACCTTAACTCGTAGATTTTAATTTCAGAATCTTTGTTCAACATCAACAGGGTAAACGGCTCAATTCCATTAAAGTCATATTCATCAGCAAATTTTAACGGGTCATTGAACCTGAAAAAATCAAGTAGTACAAGTCCCCTGCTTTTACGGTACGGAGGTGACCATTCATGTTTTTTAAATGCTCCATTAAGTAAGCACAGGGTGTAGCCGCTATCGGCTGCTGCAATCCAGGTGCCACCTGCCAATGGGTCACGTGGGTAAAATATTCCCTGACCGTAATGCTCGTATCTTTTAGGACGTTCAGCTGATGGCCTATTTGGACTTTCATCTCTGTTGGATGTAAGCAGGAATGCTTTTCCATCCCTTTCGGGGATAAACGTTACAGTACACATTTAATTCAAGCACTAATGTTATTATCGGTCATATATTTTAGCGTTGAGATCGCAATTCCAAATTCTGTACCTGTATCAATATGTTTATAATGGTGATTTAATGCCATTTTAATGATAGCCATGTGATGTATTGCATGCTCAACGTTATACCAGATCTCACGATCGAGGCTGGACTTCATATGAAGGGTTTGATTCAGCTCATCTCCCGTCTCAAGCTGTAAAGAAGAATTTACACCTTTCATTTGTTGTAATGATAATATGATCTTATCGATCTCTTGGATGGCAATGCCCGGGTTGTTCTCTAACTCAGGATCACGAAGCCTCAGGTCATAATTAACTGTTCCGGTAGCAGCTTGTCTGATCAGGCACTGAAAGAACTCAATGATGTGTCTGGAATGTTTACCGATAGTAGCGCCACTCAAAACCTCAAGTTCGCTGTTATATTCAGTCCCAGAAAATTTATTAAAAAGTTGTTTTAACTGAGTTAAAACATCGATGGCTTTATCTGTCATATGAGTTATTGTGAATATTTACTGATTAAAGGGATTTGTTTTCTATAGATCCATGTATTAAACATGCACATGGTAAAGGTAATAATTGCGTAAATGAATAATAGTCCTTTGTCATTCATGACTTCAAGGCCTAAAATGGTAATGTGTGACAGTATTGCACCTGCCATTATACCGGTTCCCAGAATTGCTCCAATTCCTCGGGTTGCGGGTATAAGTATAAGTATGGATGCGATTAATTCGGCAATTCCCGAAGCATACCTTCCAACCGGCTCCAATCCAATTTTTGTAAAAATGTATACCGACTCTTCCGCCCCTGAAAACTTAAAGTACAATGTTTGCAGCATTATGATCGCAGCAATTGTTGCTGAGATCCAGGAGATGGCGGATATAATTTTATTTACCATCCTTGCTATTTAATGACTTGAGACCAATTGATATCGGCTTTCTTTTTTAATGTTTCTTCATCCTTATTCCAGTCGGTAAGAGTGTTATTAAAAAACTTATTGTAAAAAAGGTAAAGTTTGCCATCTATGATCTTATATGTTATAGGGTTTATGTCTACTTTTTCTCCGGTATTTCCCATCGCATAAGCACACCAGCCACCATACATAGGTTCGTATTTTTCTGGATCAGATAAAAATAACTCCTTGTTTTTTTTAGTCGTGAATCTGTATATCAAACCTTCATATAAAGCCACAAATTCTTTACCTCCTTGTTTCGGTTGATAGCTGAAATATGAAATAGGATCATATCCGTTCAATGCCAGTTTCGAGTTATTGATGTTGTAGTGTTTAAGCCTTATGCTTTTATCTTGTGCATTTGACAGTTGAGTTCCAAAGCAAAAGCAAATAATAAGGAATGAATTAAAGATCTTCATGAGTTTAATTCTTTTAGTGGTTTTAATAGATGTTAAGTTACTTCGATCAAAGACCAAATTAATAATAAAGTAACAGCAAACGTGGGGCTTGGTTTATCCAAATACCTGATAAAACTCCTACCGGCTTTTGATCATGCCTTTGTTTGTAAAAAATGCGAGGGCATCTGCTACCATGAAAATACTGCCTCCTACAAATACCAGATCATTTTTACCTGCAGCTGTATAAGCCGTTTCAATAGCTTGTTCTATAGTATTGAATACCTCTCCTTTTAAGCCTTGGGTAGCTGCTGCAGCTGCCAGCTCAGCAGGATCCATGGCCCGTGGTACAGAAGCTTTGGTGAAATAGTATTTACCCTTACGGGGAAGGAGTTTTATGATCGATGAAGGGTCTTTGTCAGATGAGAGGCCTATCACCATATGAAGCTTGTCGTGCGGTGTTTTCTCAATTTGCAGAACAACTTCTTTTATTCCTGCTTCATTATGGCCAGTGTCGCATACAATGGTAGGGAAGGTGTTAATGATCTGCCACCTTCCTGCAAAGGTCAGATTTTTCCTCACGCTGTTCAAACCTCTTCTAATTTGTTTCCTGTCGGTATGAATACTTTTATCATTGAGCACCTGTAGTGCCATAAGGGCAGTACAAATATTCTTTAATTGATAATCGCCTGTCAGATCTACCATCAGGTCACGAATAAATATTTCGTCATGGTAAAACACATCAGTTTTCATAGTGCGACCGATATTATAAGGGTCGGCTATGGCACGGTAGTGATCTTGGGCAAAATACAATGGGGAATTCAAAGCGGTTGACCTTTCGGAAAATATTTTATCAGTAATGGTATCATGTTCACCAATCACTACAGGTGTGTCAGGTTTAATGATGCCAGCTTTTTCTGTAGCAATTGATTCAATATTTGTGCCCAGTAAATGTGTGTGGTCCAAAGATACGTTGGTTATGACCGATACAAGAGGGTTAATCACATTGGTTGAATCCAGTCTTCCTCCTAATCCTGTTTCTATAACGGCTATATCTACACGTTGTTCACTGAAGTAGTTGAAGGCCAGTCCAACTGTCCATTCAAAAAATGAGGGGTTTAAATTCTCAAACCGGCTTTTGTATTTTGCAACAAAATCTACTACTTCAGCTTTTTTGATCTTTTTTCCATTGATGCGGACTCGCTCGCGGAAGTCTAACAAGTGCGGAGAAGTGTAGAGTCCGGTCTTATATCCTGCCTCTTGTAACACCGAAGCTATCATATTGCTCACTGAACCTTTTCCGTTGGTACCAGCAATGTGTATGGCTCTGAAATCCTGTTCCGGATGGTCCAGGATCTCCATGATCATATGTGTATTGTCAAGATTTGATTTGTAGGCAGCCGCTCCGATCCTGTGATACATGGGCAGCCAGTTGTAAAGATAGGAGAGAGTCTCCTCGTAGGTCATTCAAATTTGAATATAAATGTGATGGTACCTTTTTGCTGCTCTACACCGGTCGCACTTTTACTGAATCTTGCTTCTTTTGCTGCTTGTTTTGCTTTTGCAACCAGGTTAGGAGCAGAGGTTGTAGAACCTCTGCCGGGAGCATTCACACTGGTTACAATACCATCCTTATCAACTACAATTTCAACTACCACCTTGCCAGTTTCCTGGCTGTCATCATTCAACTGAGGTTTGCGCAATATAGCCCTGCCGGCCAGGTCAAATGAAATACCGGAATTTCCTAAACCACTCCCGGAATGACTGTTTGCATTTGGGTCGCCTTGCTGCGACCCCTGATCGCCGGGCTTACCGGTTTCACCTTCACTTCCAGCGCTTCCTTTTCCATCATTTTTTTTGCCAGGGTATAATGCTTTTGGATCGGGAGTAGGTTCAACCGGCTTTTTAGTTTCTGTTACCTGTTTGGGTGTTTCCTTTGGTTTAATCTGAGTCTTTGGTTTCTCTTTAGGTATAACAGGTGCTTTTTCTACATCTTGTGTGAGTACAGGTTTTTGTTTTGCAGGTTCAGGAGAACTTTCTACTGGCTCTGATAATTTTTCATCGTTGGCTTGTTCATTGGCATCAGAGGTTGTTGATTCGGTTGGCTGAATATCACCTGTTCCCTGATCGCTGGTGCCAAAGTTTATAAGAATACCTTCTTCTTCGGGAGGTGGAACAGGGGCGATGAGCTTTAAAAAAATAAGAAGCAAGAGTAGCAATCCATGTACTGCCAGAGTACCTGTGAGTCCTGCATTCTTTGATCTTTTATCTTGCTCGTTCGACATTATTTTTCCGGATTGGTGGCAAGCACCATCTTCACTTTAAGACGATTTACAACATCCATCACTGCTACCACCTTTTCAATAGGTACGGAGTTGGCGGTATGCAATACAACTACCGGATCATTTGAACCTGCTATGAAGCTGGAAAGGGAGGGTTCAAGCTGATCAAATACCACCGGTTTCCCATCTAGGAAATATTGCTGATTTTCATCGATAGCAACAGAAACTGTAAGGTTATCGGTAGGGCTGGCTGTATTGCTGCTTGGTAAAGTAAGCTTTAAAGTGTTCACATTAGGCACAATCAAAGTTGTAATAAGCATGAAGAATATAAGCAATAGAAATACAAGGTCTGTCATAGACGACATGTCAAACTTTGCTGATATTTTACTTCTGGATCGTATAGCCACAGTGTTATATTATTATGAGATTTTAAATAGGTATTACTTTGCCGGTTCTTGCAACAGGTCCATGAATTCAATGGATGAGCTTTCCATCTTAAACACCACCTTTTCAACCATTGCCACGAGCAGGTTGTAAGAAACCAGCGAGATAATACCCACTATAAGCCCTGCTACCGTTGTGGTCATAGCTTCATACATACCACCTGAAAGGATCCCTATTTCAATGGTATTTCCTGCTTTGGACATATTATAAAAGGCTTTTATCATCCCGGTAACGGTGCCAAGGAACCCCAGCATGGGGGCTGCACCTGCTACGGTTGCCAGCAGTGAAAGTCCTTTTTCCATTTTTACAACTTCAATATTGCCGGTGTTTTCAATGGCCTTCTCAATATCACTGAGGGGTTTACCAACTCTGTTGATACCCTTTTCTATCATTCGGGCGATAGGATTATTGGTATTCTTACACAGCGCTTTTGCGGCATCCATATTACCGGAGTGGATATAATCGCGTATATTATTCATAAAGTTAGCGTCGGTAGTTGACGATTTCTTTATGGCGAAATACCTTTCAACAATGATATATACCGCCAGTATTGAACACAAGGCGATAGGTATCATTATGGGACCGCCTTTGGCAGCCAGTTCAAGAAGTGAAAGTTTTTCTTCGGCCGCAGCCGTTCCGCTTAAAGCGGACAAGCTATCGGTAGCTTGTGTAATTTGGAGTAACAAACCCATAGACAGTTAAATATAGTTGCAGATTTAAAGGGTAAAGTTACTTTGACCAAAGGCGCTTAAGGATTGGAGTGAGTGTGGTTGTTAACATCTTAGTGTTAATTAAGGTTAACGCAGAAGGATATGTGATTATTATAAGTTCCAAGGCAGAAAGTAGCTGTTTCCAGCTATATAGCCATAGTTATGGATTCCATCCGTTTAAAATCAGCATTGTCAGAAAGCCTATTATATAAGCAACTGCAATGTGCCAGCCTGATTTTAACCAATTTGTAACAGATTTTGCATCAGGATATATGCTTGAAATGGCAACTCCTGCGGATGACCCAAACCAGATCATACTACCCCCGAATCCGACAGCAAAGGCTGTTAGCCCCCAGTCATACCCTCCTTGTGAAAGGGCGAGTTTTGTTAATGGGATATTGTCAAATACAGAGCTTATAAACCCGAGTCCTAATGTTGAATGCCAGCTCGCAGGGGGTAGTTCATTTACAGGCATCATCGATGAAATCAGAACAAGTGATAAAAGGAATATGCTTCCTTTGACTGCAGGATATAAGGAGTTCCAATTTGTTTTAACAACTATTGAGCCTACTAAGATGGTGAACCAAACTCCCAATGCGGGAAATCCAAAGAAAATATTGGTGGAAATAGCGCCCAACAAAATAAATGCCACCAAGATCAGTTTTCTATGATCAACTGCGTGCAATGCTCTTTTTGTTTCAACTATATTTTGTAACCTCGATTGTTGTACGGAGGCAATGATACCGAAGGTTAGTAATGCAATAGCAGAGCCTATATAAGCGGTTATCACTTCAGAGGCTGCTACTCCATTTATCCACATCATTGTAGTGGTAGTATCTCCTACAACACTTCCGGCACCGCCTGCATTGCTGGCAGCAACAATGGCTGCTATAAATCCTAAATGAACCTTCCCATTAAACAATATATATGCAATTGATCCTCCTATCATGGCAGCAGCGATATTATCAAGAAAGCTGCTTATAAAAGCTATGATTAATAGGAATAGAAATCCACCCAACCAATTTTTTGGCAAATAATGAGGAATTCTTTGAGGTAATCCACTGTCTTCAAAATGATGTGCCAATAAGCTAAAGCCTGTAAGAAGCCCAAATAAATTCAATAATGTTTTCCATTCACCATCATGCGATTTGGAACCTAGTATATGATGGAAAATATCAAATTCTGTGAATACTACCTTAAAAAGAATTACAACTGCTAGCCCGCAAATGGCGATTTTCATTGTGTGCTTATGAACAAATGCCACACATAATAAGGTAAACCCAAATAAAAAATATTCGACCGGTATATTGAATAAATGTGGGGTGGTGGCGGCTGAAATATGGTTGATATCAGCCAGAACTTGAACCATCAAGGATGGGATTTTTCCATATATACACTGGTTGAAGGAAACGCAAAGTCGGTATTATTATTTTGTACGATCTCCATTATTTTGAAATGTACCTCCTCTTTTACTTTCATGTAAACTTCCCAATCGTTTGTCTTCACAAGTATGTTATATAGAATATCAATAGAACTGCTATTGAATGAATCAAGTTTTACCAGAGGACCCTCTTCAATTTCGGGATGAGCTGTAATGAATGACATAGACTGGTCAATAATGTTGCGGATGTCCTCAGCCCGTGTGCTGTATAATACTCCAATGGCAAAACGCATTCTCCAAAAGGTTCTTTCAGTTACATTATCAAGTTCGGCATCTACCATTTTTTTGTTGGGAACACTGATCAGACTTTTTTCAAGAGTTCTGATCTTGGTACTACGTAATCCGATAGTTTCTACGTGACCTGCTATTTCACCAATCCTCACCAGATCTCCTATTACAAATGGTTTGTCAAGAAAAATGGTTACAGACCCAAGTAGGTTCTCCAAAGTTTCTTTTGCTGCCAAAGCAACTGCAAGTCCTCCAATACCCAGTCCGCCGATAAGAGTTGCAATGTTCATTTCAAAAACACTTGCCAAAGCAAAGAAGACCGACATGACAAGAATGAAGATCTTCAGGATGTCTTTTAAGAAACCTACCAGCTGGTCATCCAGCTTGGATTCAGTAAGTGAGGCACGGTGCTCGAACACAATACCAATGAAATCAACCATTCTTAAAAGGGCCCAAGTGATTGAAAAAACTAATGCAAGGTGAAAAGTTTTCTCCAGCAGCATCCTCCAGCCAAACTCATGCGAAGGGGCAAGATCCCATGCAGCGGGGTAAACGAGCTGGTTTACCCCGATATAGAGAGCAAGCAGCATGATAAGGTAATTGAGAGGACCTTTTTCAAGCTCCTCCAGGCGTTTAACTGCAACACCTTCCGCCAATTTTTTAATAGAACGGTGAATGAGTCGCGAAATTAGTTTTATAAGGGGTTGCTTTATGATCAGAGCAAAGATGATTATACCTACACACCAGGTATAATCACCTATTGTGTTTTCAAAATATACTCTTCCCAAAAACTCCTGCAAATTTCCCATTCCTTAAATATTCAATTTTTCCATGGCAATGGCAAAGGCTGTTTCTGCCATGTTTGTTTTTTGTTGTCTTCGTTGGTAAACTTCCTCGATTGCAGCACCTATTTTATCAGAAACATCAGTGAAGATATCAGTGTCCGTAACAGGGCCGTTTCCGGCGATCAGGTATGCAAAGACCCTTGCCATACCGCAGTTAGAGATAAAGTCGGCAATAACAGAAACTTTATCATCGGCATGTGTTCCGGTAGGACCAAAAAAGATTTCAGAATCATTAAAAGGAACATTGGCGCCACAGGCAATTACCTCCAGTCCTGAACCTATCATAGAGTCGATCTGATCACGATTCACTAGTCGGGATGCAGCGGCTGGTATGAATATTTCGCCAGGTACATTCCATATTTTCTGATTGATTTCTTCAAACGACAACATGTTTCCGGTCTTCAGCGCATTCCCTTCACGTTGTGTGAAGAAGTCTGAAACCTCACCTGTGGAAAATCCATTTTCATTAATAACTCCTCCGTTACGATCGATAATTGCTTTGACCTTTGCGCCTGCTTTAGCAAGATATAACCCTGCTGCGCCCCCTACATTACCCCATCCCTGAACAATAACACCTTTGCCTTCTACACTTTGACCTAAAACGTTATAGTAATGTATAACAGACTGTGCTACACCATAACCGGTGATCATATCAGCCACAGTGTATCTTTTATTGCCAGCTGGAGCAAGTGCCGGATCCGTTACCGGCAAAACAACTCCATACTTTAAGCGATGGATCTTATCTTTCTTTACAGCCTCATCAGCTCCAAGGTGGCCATTGACAACACCTTCCTGTGGATGAAGAAGTCCATAACGCGATGTAATTTCTATCACATCATGTATCTCGTCAACATTAAGATCGCCACCTGTTCCGTAGTATTCTTTTAAGATAGGGAGTACGGCTCTGAACCACCTTTCAAGCACGCCACGCTTACGCGGATCGGCCGGGTCGAAGTTGATGCCGCTCTTGGCTCCGCCGATGGGAGGACCTGCTACGGAGAATTTCACCTCCATGGTTTTTGCCAGAGAAGTTACTTCATGTTTATCAAGTCCTTTGCGCATACGGGTACCACCGCCTGCAGCACCACCTCTGAGAGAATTAATAACTATCCAGCCTACTGCCTCAGTTTCCTGGTCGTGCCATTCAAACACGATTTCAGGTTCTTTTTCTTCAAATTTTTTTAATGATTCCCACATAATTTTTTAAGCTGGTGGCAAAAATACAATAACCACAACAGCAATACACATTCCGTGAGCAGATGTTGTTTTAAAATGAAGGCCCTGCGTATACACAGCCACCTGATGAATCACGGGATGCCCCTGTAACACTTGCAAATGTGTTGGTTCTGCCAATTGACCTTAATACACCAAGGAAGGCGAAGATCAGGGCTTCTTTAAAATTTATCAGGTCATCAGCCGGTATCACGGTCTCTATTCCCTTTTCTCCAAGTTTGTGTGATATCCTGTTGAGGAGATATGTATTATGAGTACCTCCACCGGTACAAAGCATTGTTCCTGTTCTTTCAACAGTATCAAATATCCTTTCGGCAATATGTTCACAGACTGTTGCCAGTTTGTCTTCCACAGAAATATCATATGCATTTAATTCTGGAAGGAATATTGCTTCAAACCACTCTCTGCCCAAAGAACGTGGTCCTGTTTGGTGGTAAAACTCAAGTTTTTCAAGTACACTTAACAACTCACTGTCAACTTTGCCATGTTTTGCCATGCTACCATCAGGGTCAAATAACACGCCTTTAGAGTTAGCCAGGTAGTTCAAAGCCATGTTGGCCGGACAAATATCAAAGGCTACCCGGTTTTGATCTTGTTCAAAAGAAATGTTGGCTATCCCTCCAAGGTTCAGGCAATAGGAATATTGGGGAAATAATAACATATCCCCGCAAGGGACCAATGGGGCTCCTTCTCCTCCCAAAGCAATATCCAGGTTCCTGAAATCGCATATGGTTGTTACGCCTGATAAGGCAGCAATTGCTGCCCCATTGCCTATTTGAAGAGAGTACTTTCCGGAAACAGGGCGGTGGTAAACGGTATGCCCGTGGGAAGCCACAATCTGAGGTACAATTCCTGTTTTTGAATGAAATTTATTGAGGGCTGTGCCAATGAACCGTCCATAAAGCATATCCAATGCCATAAGGTCTTCGCCAGACAGCAAATGAGCTCCTGAAAGAGAGGTTTTAAGGTCACTTTCGTAATCCACTGTTTCGCAGGCTAATATTTCAAAATCCCACTTGTTTTCAGCCCCGGTAAATGAGCATAATGCCAGATCAAGACCATCGCATGAGGTGCCGGACATGATTCCAGTGGCTGTTATAGTAGAACTCATTGAAATTTAGATATATCGGATATTCTACAAGGATAAAAAAGTTCCGGCGTATTGCCTTAAAGACCCTGAAAAAAATTAACTTTGACCTCCATTTTCCGATTAGCTAATCCTATGAATATTGAACTTACTGAAGAGCAGAAGATGATCCGCGATGCGGCACGTGATTTTGCTCAAAATGAGCTTTTGCCAGGTGTTATAGAAAGGGATGACACAGAGACTTTTCCTCACGAACAGGTTAAAAAACTCGGAGAGCTGGGTTTTTTAGGTATGATGGTAAATCCCAAATACGGAGGAGCAGGCCTTGACTCTGTATCTTATGTACTGGCCATGGAGGAAATATCAAAAGTTGACGCTTCTGCATCTGTGGTGATGTCAGTGAACAATTCACTCGTTTGTTGGGGTCTTGAAAATTTTGGATCCGAAGAACAAAAGCAAAAATATCTGGTGCCGCTTGCAAAGGGTGAAATTATAGGAGCATTTTGTTTGTCGGAGCCTGAGGCTGGTTCTGATGCCACTTCACAACATACGATCGCAGAAGACAAAGGAGATCATTACTTGTTAAACGGTACAAAGAACTGGATCACTAACGGAAATACTGCAAGTGTCTATTTGGTGATGGCTCAGACCGATGTCTCGAAAGGGCATAAAGGGATCAATGCATTGATCATTGAAAAGGGAATGGAAGGTTTTACTATCGGACCTAAAGAACACAAACTGGGTATCAGAGGCAGTGATACACATTCGCTCATGTTCTCTGATGTTAAGGTTCCTAAAGCCAACCGCATTGGTGAGGACGGCTTTGGTTTCAAGTTCGCCATGAAAACTCTTACCGGTGGAAGGATTGGTATTGCCGCACAAGCCTTGGGAATAGCAAGTGGTGCATATGAGCTATCCCTGAAATACTCAAAAGAGCGTAAGGCATTCGGTAAAGAAATAAGTAAGCATCAGGCAATTCAGTTCAAGCTTGCTGACATGGCCACTCAGATAGAGGCAGCAAGGTTACTTTGTTTGAAGGCGGCCTGGTTAAAAGATAACGGCAAGGACTACTCTCTGGCATCTTCCATGGCAAAATTATTCTCCTCAAAGGTGGCTATGGACACAACAATAGAAGCTGTTCAGGTTCATGGTGGTTATGGATATGTGAAAGAATTTCATGTGGAGCGGTTGATGCGCGATGCAAAGATCACCCAGATCTATGAAGGTACTTCAGAAGTACAGAAAATTGTGATTTCACGAACCCTGCTGAAATAATGCCGGGTGATAAACAGAAATAAATGATTTTCCGGAATATCGCGTTTTACTTTTTACTGGCAACTATTGTTTCTTGTACACCCTTGGAAGAGATTGTATATCTTCAGGATAAGGATGAAGATACTACCAGTGCTCCAATTCAAGTGCCTGAATTTAAATTGGTGATAAAACCCAACGATGTACTTTCTATTCAGGTATTCACGGTTAATGCTGAGGCTTTTCCCGGTATAGCTTCTACAATTGATAAACAAGCAATAGACAATCGTTCACAATATGAAAAAGGGTTTGTTGTTGATTCAGAAGGTGCAGTTGACCTGCCTTTGATAGGATCAGTTAAACTTGAAGGACTTACCCTTAAAGAAGCTAAAGAAAAGCTTATTTCTAAGTTCAACTACTACATGGATGATCCCGTAGTTGTTATAAAACATCTAAGTTTCAAGATCACAATTCTTGGTGAGGTCAAATCGCCGGGATTATATTATATAGAAAATGAAAAGATCTCTTTGATGGAGGCCATAGGAATGGCAGGTGATGTCACCTATTATGGCAACAGGGAAGAATTGAAAGTGATAAGGATGGTAGACGGCAGATATAAGGAAATTGAAATAGACCTTACGGGGAAAGATCTCCTGAATTCAGAAGTAGCCTACCTCTATCCCGATGATGTAGTGTATGTAAAACCAACCAAGCGAAGAAACTTTGCAAACCTGAATCCTAGTGTCGCAATTGTAACCAGTGTTGTAGCAACGCTAACATTGATCTGGAGTGTAATAGTTCAGGCTAACCGATGATGATCAAGAATAAACACGAGAACCGCATTAACAACGATGAAATAGATCTTAGTTGGTTTGTTGCTGAGATAGTTGCTCACCGGTTTTGGTATATATCGGCATTTTTGATCGCCATAATAGCGGGCATGGTATACATAAAGTTCACTCATGAGGTGTATGAGGCGTCTTCATCTATACTCATTAAGGAGAATAGTAAAAGCTCTGTAGATATTAATGATTTCATGGCTGGTGATCTTTTTGGCGATCAGGCCAACATCGCTACCGAAAAAGGTATTCTTGCCTCACGCAGTGTAATGCGTGAAACTATCAAGAGTCTTGATCTGGGCATCACTTATGTCAATGCCTCAGTTTTTCCATCCAGGCATATGTACAATAATCAACCTTTCCTGGTTGTAATGGACAGTGCAAACAGCATTAATACCTTATTTGAAGATGTGTCTTTTGCTGTCACCTATATCAATGATGATAAATTTGTTGTCAGTATTGATGTGGATGAAAAGACACTAGAAGATTTTCACTTCGAACAGGAAGGTACCTATGGAACCAGATTTAGTTCACCTTACTTTGGGTTCACCATTGAGAAAAATCCGGGACTTGATTACAATACTGATTTCACGCAGTTCGAATTCATTATTAATGATGAAGAAGGCCAGATCAGCGAATACCTGTCTCAGCTAAAGGTTGAGTCGCCGGATAAAGATGCCTCAATAATTAGATTGTATTTCAGAGACAAATTGCCTGCTAGAGCACGTGATGTACTCAATACAATAGGAAAGGTGTATATAGACCTTGATATTCAGGATAAGACATCAGTGGCCTCGCTAACATTGAAGTTCGTAGATGAGCAGTTATCTCAAACCAGCAAGGTAGTTCGTGATATTGAATCAGAATTGCAGGTTTTTAAAGAGTCGAACAAGACAGTGAACCTTAGTGAAGAATCGCGATCCATTCTTGAGAAAGCCAATACTATTGAGATTGAGAAGAAGAAGTCTGACATAGATCTCCAGTCGCTTAACAATTTACTTGAGTATGTGAGTTCAAACCGTGATATGACAGAGCTTGCACCTTCAACATTGGGAATTCCTGACCCTTTATTGGTAGAGCTTATTGCCAACTATCAAACATTGCAGGAGCGAAGGCAGAGTATTTCGTACGGTGTTAAGAATGAAACACCTGCTGTTAAGGTTATTGATAAGCAGATAGCAGATACACGGGCATCGATCATTGAGAATATTAAATCAATTCGTGCCAACATGGCACTCACTAATAAATCGCTTGCCAAACAGTTAGCAGGTTATGAGGCACAGATAAGGCAGATGCCGGAGATCGAGCGAGAGCTTTTATCAATTCAAAGAAAATTTGATGTAAACCAAAATATTTACATCTATCTGCTTCAAAAGAAAGCAGAAACAAGTATTGCAAAAGCTGCCGCTATTTCTGATAATAAGGTGTTGGATGAAGCTGTTTTGGCAGAAGAGCCGGTTGAGCCTAATAAAAAGATAGTATTATCAGTATTGCTCATGGCCGCTTTGTTGATACCAAGTTTGCTGATATTCATACGTAAGCTCTTTAAAACCACTATTGGTAATAAAGAAGAGATAAGCAAGCTTACCAACATCCCAATACTGGGTGCAATTGGTCATGCTCCCAAGGCTGACAACCTTGTTGTACATCACAGACCCAAGTCAGGTATTGCAGAATCATTCAGGTCTGTTAGAACAAACCTGCAGTTCCTGGGAAGCCAGGGAGGAAACAAGGTTATTCTTATCACAAGTTCGGTAGGCGGGGAAGGAAAATCTTTTGTTACTATCAACCTTGCATGTGTTTTTGCCATGCAAAACTATAAGGTGGTAATAGTGGGTGTAGATCTGCGTAAGCCAAAACTGTTTCAGGATTTCGATTTGAAAAATGATAAAGGTGTGAGCAGTTTTCTGATAGGTCAAAATTCACTCGACGATATTATTCAGCATACACCTATACAAAATCTTGACCTTATTCCTTCAGGCCCTGTTCCTCCTAACCCTGCTGAATTGGTAAGTAAAAAAGAAATGGCCATTCTTTTAAATGAACTTCAGTCTCGTTATGATTATATCATTGTTGACACACCACCGCTTGGTATTGTCAGTGATGCGATGATACTTATGAAACACAGTCATATCAATGCGTATATAGTAAGAGAGAATTATACCCGTAAGGAACATATTGAAAATCTCGATCAATATTTTGAGGAAGGCAAATTCAATAACTTATCTATCATTCTTAACGATTCGGGTTTCAGCAGCACCTATGGATCAAGTTATGGTTATACATACGGTTACCATACCGGAAACGGATATTATGATGATGAATACTCAATTAATGGAGAAAGAAAAAAAGGAGTGTTCGGATTCAGAAAGAAAAATGGTGTAAAGTCTGAAAATTAATTCAGCGGCACACTAAAAACCCTGTGGATCTTCTTGTATTGTCCTCCTAGCCTTTTCATTAAGTTTCGGTAACTCTTATTGGTGTCGTGAATCAAGTTGCTGTCAATCTTCAACAATCCGTTTTTTCTGGCTTCATCACAAAGCATCAGCATTAAAGATGCTTCCAGTCCCTTGCAGCGGTACTTCACGTCAATGGTACAAAGGATCAGATCCAGGGTGTCAGCTTTTCTTTTTGCCCTTGAAAGGTGGTAGCTGTTTAAAACAGAACTTTTGCCGTTGCACTTTTTCAGTCCTTCACTCAGATTAGGTACAGCTATGACTAGTCCGGCAATGTTGGCTGACTGGTCAGTTGCTATTTTGATAAAAGCAGGGTCAAGCACTCTCATATATTCTGCCCATATTTTATCCATTTCAATTTTGCTTATCGGTGAGTACGAAAACAGGTTATTATGGTTGGCATTAAGAAATTGTCTTATAGGTTCTTTCCAAACCTGTAATTTTTTGTGACCCTTGAATTGCAGTATTTCTAGGCGGCTATATTTTTTAACTCTGTCAGCAATTCTTCTGAGGTCAAGAGGGTCTGATTTAGAGAGCTCAATGATATAGCTGAAAAGGTCGAATTTGATTCGGACATTATTAGTATGGAGTGCTGCCGGCACGTGCGACAGCAGCGCAGGAGCATTGTACGCCGGCAAATGGCTGATACCATATATAAGTAAACCTTGCGGGTCACGATAAGTAAACCCATAAGGACCGAAAACTTCAGTTGCAGCCTTCTTTTTTGCCCATTCGGCAACTGATGTCAGGAGTTTTTGACAAACATCTATCGAGTCTGTACAATCAAGTTGAAAAAAGCGGGCAGTTTTAGAATATTCGTTTTGAGGGTGTAAGAAAATACCCATGATCCTTCCTACGCATTCTTCATTTTCAAACGCCAGGAATCTTATAGTGTCGCTTTCTCTTAGAAGGTCATTTTTGGTCGGATCATGAAAATCATGTTCGCTGTCAATAAAAGGAGGTACATATATTTTATTCTCCCGGTTCAGGTGAAACGGAAGTTTTATATAAATGTCTGATTGTTCGGGGGATTTTACTTCGGTTATCTCAATGGCCATGCGGGTCTAAAATTAACACACTTTTTTAAACATAGTGAAACATGGTATTCAGATATCTGGCTTTGAAAAGATAACTCCTAAAAAATGGATCTCTCATCGGATCAAATTTATTATTCCGGTATAAAATTCAGTTTTGGTCAACACTTTATAGATGTATGTGCCAACCGGAAGGGATTTTCCACTTGAAGAACGTCCATTCCAGCCTGACCGAATTGTGTTCGACTGAAAAAGCACCTCTCCCCATCTGTTATAGATCAACAAAGTGTAGTCGCCTTCAACATCACCATAAGGCTGCCAGATGTCATTGATACCATTGTCGTCTGGTGTAAATGCATTGGGCATATATAGATGGTGCTGATCACATGCATCAGCACCTTTGACCATCATTGTATCTGTAAGTTCATATTCACAACCGAAATCATCGGTAACAAGTAATGAGAACATGTGGTAACCAGGTTCATTGAACACGTGTGAAACGGAAGAGGAGTTATAACTGACATTATCCAAAACCCAATTCCAGGATACCGGTATCGAAAATCCGGAAGTAACCGACGATGTCAAAAGAACTTCTTTTCCTTCGCAGATCTCCGGAACCAAGACAGTAGCATTAAGATCAGACCCGGCAATAATTTGTAAACTGGTTGAGTCAGTGCATCCACCTTGAGTAGTTACCGTAAGGGTGACGTTGTAAATACCCGGTTGGACATATGCATGCAATGGGTCGGTGCCGGTTACGGAGGTGCCATCACCAAAATCCCAATAATAGGTGTTATTTGAAGCATTGTTTAATCCAATATAAAACTGATTCAACAGTTCACAGTTCTTGTCAGTTGTAAATTCTGTAACAGGCAAAAGATCTTTAATATCAGTTTCCAGGATCACTTCACAACCCATATCCCCCGAAAGGGAAACCTGAAACATATCAGGTGATTGAGCAACAGGAAATTGAATGGAAGCTGTAGTGTCTCCGGTCATCCAAGATGTATAGAACCCTCCCGGTACCGAGAGAGTAACCATTCCGATAGAATCGCAAACAGTTGAATTTATCTCAGCTGAAAGAAGTCTTGCATCTACGTAAGCATATCCAAAATGTCCTCCTGGTTCACAGTCGCCCGTAACAAAAGTTAATGTAAGCTGCTGGCCTGCGAAATTCCTTAAGTCAACCAGAGAGGTGGTCCATGGAAGGAATTGAATAATACCATTAGATTGAAACGGTATAGAGGGATCACCTGCAATGATCTCCATATCACACCCGATGTTAACACCTGCAGAGTCTTCAATAGAAAAAGAGAATCTGGGTTGTTTAACAGTTGGGTGAGGATAATTTTCCAGTATCACTGCATAGCTTACTTCAATGATCGTGGATGTGGAAGGGACTATAAAATTATATTTAAGTTTTTCAGACTCAGCACTGGGGTCTGCATTGCCAAGTTTGCAGGAGTAGTTACTTCCCGGTGATACGGCTGTTACAAGATTAAAAGTATTGGTATCAGTCATTAATCCGCTTGTGATACCATGTTGTGTTGATACAAAGCCTGTGGAAGAAATATTAACCGGACAGCAAGTTCCTGTGTATGCATCCCATCCGTTGAAACTACCACTTTCAAATCCGATGTTAGTATTGTTTTGAGCAAAGGCAAAAACCGAGGTTAAAATAAAAACCCCTATTGAAAAGAAGTATTTTGGATCAACCGGAATCAAGTTTAGGATAGTAATTAATTCATACTGAAATGACTTACTCCAATGAATTTACGAAAAAAAAGGTTGTACAGTACTTAAAACTTTAAATGTTCCAGTTTTCTGACATCTAAAATTTTCACCTGACCGGCTTTGAGGTCTATCAGCCCTTCTTCTTTAAAGTCGGATAAGGTTCTGATGAGTGACTCTGTGGCGGTTCCAACCACGTTTGAAAGGTCCTCTCTTGAAATGAAGATGAGATTTGGGTCGTTGATGTTGTTTCCATTGCGGCTGAATAACATTAACAGTGCTTCCGCAACTCTTTTTCTAACAGAATTATAAGCAAGGCTCAGCAAACGATCTTCTTTTTCAACAAGATTATTGGAAAGCAGTTTGATGAATTTGTTGGCTACTTCACGATTGGAATAAAGTAAATGTGTGAAATCGGCGCGGTTTATCATGCAAATTTCTGAGTCTTCCAAAGCAGCAGCCGATTCTGTGAAGTTCGTGTCTTCAAGTACAGCAGTGTAGCCAATGAAGTCACCGGCAGCGTATATGCCGGTAATGTATTCTTTGCCGTCTTCGTTTATCTTGTAAGTTTTCACTTTCCCGGAATGAATGAAAAAAATACCGTTAGGGTAAGTGCCTTCATTGAAGATCTCTTCCTTTTTCTTGTAATGTCTGCACTTTCGTTCTCCTGTAAGTTTAATGAGTGGTTCAATAGATTCTGCCTGATTGAAGAAATTTTCGAGTCCTTCAATATTTTTTACTAATTCTTTTTTAAGTGATACAGATTTTTTGATTCTTGTTTCAATGGCATCAAGCAATTCAACATCATTAAAAGGCTTAGTAATGTAGTCATCAGCTCCTAAATTCATGCCTTTTCGAAAATCGTCTTTCTCGGCTTTTGCAGTAAGGAAAATAAAAGGCACTCCTGATGTTTTGGAGTTTTTACTTAAAATGTGAAGCACACCATATCCATCCAGTTCTGGCATCATTACATCGCATACAATAAGATCGGGTGGTGTTTTAAGAGCAAGATCAACTCCGATCTTGCCATTTTCTGCTGAAGCAACAACGTACCCGGCAAGCTCAAGGATCTCTGCAATGTTATCCCTCATTTCGGCGTTATCTTCTATCAGTAATATTTTTTTCATAAGTATGTCTGGCAGGTCGCTAAAATAAGAATAATTGTATTGAGTGTTAGTATGAAATATCACCATCAGCGACAATCAATCGAGGCAGTTTCACAATGAATTCAGTACCCTTTTCGGGGATGCTTACAAATGAAGCTGTACCATTCATCAACTCGGCATACTTTTTCACTATGTTCAGCCCCAGTCCTGTACCTTGGATGTTTGAAGCATTGCCGGCTCGGAAAAAGCGTTCAAATATATGTTGTTGTTCAGACTCCGGAATGCCAATACCTTGATCTTTAACACCTAGTGTAAGGGTGTTGTTGGCAATAGTTGTGCTGAACTCAATCTCTGTGGATTCACCTGAATATTTTATTGCATTAGTGAGTAGATTCAGGCATATATTTCGGGTGAGGTTTTTATCGAGCACAACAAGTTCTTCTGTGCCTGAGTGGTTGTAAATGATCTCCTGACCTTTTTTGGTCATCTCCTTTAATTCATTTACCACATCATTGGCAAATGAAACAATGTTAAACTTTGAAGGATTGTACTGTATCTTGCCTTCTTCAAGGCGCCCTAGTGATAAGAAATCATTAAGTATGGATGTAAGGTTGTTCACAGATGACTTTATCCTTTCAATGTGTTTAATTTTTTTCTCAGTCTGATCAGGCTCATTATATTTTGAAATAAGAGATACAGATGATAAAATTGTACTCAGTGGAGTTCTGAATTCATGAGAAGCCATGGTAACGAATCTTGATTTTAATTCACCGAGCTCTTTCTCTTTGCTCAGCGCCTGTGCAAGTTCTTCACTGCTTAGTCTTACTTTTTCCTCAGCCTCTTTTCTTTCTTTCACTTCAACCGCTAGGTCCTGATTGGCAGATTCCAGTTTGCGAATTGCAGCAGCCAGCTCTTCAGTTCTTTGTTGAACCCGGGCTTCAAGTTCTTCATTGAGTTTTTGTACTTCCTCAGCAGATACCTTAAGGTCGTTATGTGCTTGTTCAAGCAAAATTTGTTGCTGTTTTCTTTCAGTGATGTCCTCGCCCGCACTTAACATTGCTACCGGATTCCCTTTTTCGTCTCTAATGAGTGACGATTTCCAGAGCATCAGCTTGCTATCACCATCTTTGGTGATCACTTTATTTTCTATATCACCCCTAAGCCCATCTGTGCCGCTCATTATTTTGTTGAATGTTTCATGTGCCTGAGGCCGTTGATCTTCAGGAAGTAGCATATCAACCCAATTTTTATTGATCAGATCCGATTCACCATACCCCAGAATACGACTACCATTTTGATTTATCAAAGTGATAAGACCTTGTGAATTAAGCACCACAAATACAACCGGAGCAATATCAAGATACATTTGTGCGAGTTCCTTTTCGTGTCGTATCTGACGTTCTGATTTTCTTCTTTCAGTAATATCAATAATGAAGGCTATAACAAAATTTCCTTCAGATGTTTTAAAGTTGCTTAAGCTTATCTCAACCGGAAATTCGTCACCTGATTTTTTTCTTCCATGAAGCGGGTTTCCTCCACCCATAGGTCGCGGACGTGGAGCCTTACTGTACTTTTCTCGGTGCTTGACATGTCTTTCTGAAACACTTTCAGGTATAAGGATTTCAATTTTTCTGTTTAATAACTCACCTTTTGTATATCCAAACATTTCTTCTGCCATTGGATTAGCCATAATGATTGTACCAGATGAATCGGCAATGATTATGCCTTCAGTAGCATACTCAAACAATGCTCGAAGACGTTCACGATTTTTTGAATCTTCATTTACTCCTGCCTTATATCTTAGTATAAAATAAACAGCAAACCAAACTCCTGCAAGGTTGCTTATAACCTGGATGATCATAGGGCTTGAAAGCTGCTCGAAATTTGTAAGTATTCCGGCGACCTGTAAAAAGGTTGTAAGTATTCCGGTAGCAACTGTGATCTTTTGCCCGTATTGAAAAAGTGTTAATAATACAGTTGCTACATATAGTATAGACAAACCGTTTCCGGGTAATAAATAATTATCCAGTATAAAAATAGCGATGTTGGATAAGGCAACCAATGAGATAACCTCCACTTTTCCAACTTTTCTGTTATTTTTTTTCAGAGCCATAACACTGCAAACATACAGATTCAGCTTTTTGGAACCACCCTGAATCTTACATTTCGGCTACACTGGAACGTGGTTTTGATGATAAAAATCAGCTTTTGTGGCGCAGGCATCCTCTATTTTTATCGTCCGGAGGTAAAAAATATGTACATCGAACAATTATATACCAAATGTCTGGCTGAGGCAGCATACTATATTGAGTCGAATGGTGAGGCAGCCATTATTGACCCCTTGCGCGAAACAGCTCCTTATCTGGAACTGGCCAAAAGTCGCAAGTCTACTATTAAATATGTATTTGAAACACATTTCCATGCCGATTTCGTTAGTGGTCATATTGATCTTGCAGCCAAATCTGGTGCACAGATCGTTTACGGCCCGGGTGCCAGGGCAGGGTATGAAATTTACACTGCAGGTGATGGAGAATTATTTAAAGTAGGAGAGATCACGATAAAGGTGTTGCATACTCCGGGACATACACTTGAATCAAGCTGTTTTTTGTTACTTGATGAGAACGGGGTGCCGCATTCCATCTTTACCGGAGATACTTTATTTGTTGGAGATGTTGGAAGACCTGACCTTGCCGTGAAGCAGGATCTTTCGCGTGAGCAACTGGCGGGTATGCTTTACGATTCATTGGAATCGAAAATAAAAACATTGCCATCGTATGTGGTGGTATATCCCGGGCACGGTGCCGGTTCGGCGTGTGGCAAAGCAATAGGAGGTGAATCACATTCTACTATAGGTGTACAAAAAGAAACTAATTACGCTCTGAAGGCTTCAAGCCGGGATGAGTTTATAAAATTAGTGACAGATGGACTGACCGAGCCACCTAAATATTTTTTTATGGATGCTGCCATTAACAGGAATGGTTACAGGTCTATCGATTCGGTTATGGGTGATAATACAAATCCGCTTACAGTTGATCAGTTTGAAAAAAAGGTTGGCCGTAGTGATGTATTGATAATTGATACCCGTGATGCAAATGTATTTGGATCAGGATATATCCGCGGATCAATCAACATTGGTTTAAAAGGAAGTTTCGCTGTAACTGTTGGAACCCTTGTTGATCCAGACAAAGAGTTATTACTTGTTTGTGATGAAGGATTGGAGCAGGAGACCATTCTTAGGTTGGCAAGAGTAGGGTATGAAAAAGTGGGTGGTTATTTGGAAGGAGGGTTCAAGGCCTGGATAAATGAAGGTAAACCCTTAGATAAGATCACAGGTGTTTCAGCTGTTAAATTTTCAGAAGAATTCCGTTATAACGAAAGTAATTTGCTGGATGTTCGGAATCCAGATGAATGGATACCCGGTATTGTTGCAGGTGCTCATCTGATACCTTTATCTAAATTAATGGATGATCCCATTCCCTGCGACAGCAATAAAACCTGTTATATATATTGTGCAAGTGGTTACCGCAGTATGGTGGCGGCATCAATATTAAAGCACAGGGGTTTTAAAAATGTTGTGAATGTAGAAGGTGGGATGAAGATGATCAAAACTACCGGAGTAGCGATCAAGCAACTTACAACCACACCTGCTAATTGATCAGGCCCAGACCTTAGTGCCTTCAATGCAGTTTTTACACATCTCAATCTCCTGTCTCGACCGTATAAGTGAATCCCTGAATTTGCGATACTCGTTGCCGGTCCAGATCTCCTTAAATGAATTCTCTTTCAGATCGCCCATAACATATTCTGCATCTTTGTCGAAGCAACAGGGAACCACTTTGCCATCCCAGGTTATAACACAGGAATGCCACATCTTCCAGCAATGGTTTGATAGCTGGTTCTTAATGTGATATTTTCCATCACTACCTTTCCGGTATCTGCTGTAAGCAGGATCTTCAGGAATCAAGTCATGGCCATTTACATGATCATAGATCTGTGCTGTTTTTAAAGCTACTTCATCTACACCAAGTGTTTGTCCCAGTTTTTTTATTTCCGGAACCTGATGTTCATTTGGCTTTACAACCAGAAACTGAAAAATGATATGAGGAGTAGATGACTTTAACTTTTTCTTCCAATAGATCACATTCTTGGTTCCTTCAATTACTTTTTCAAGATTGCCGCCAATACGATACGATGAGTAAGTTTCCTGATCGATTCCATCAATTGAAATAATTAATCTGTCAAGTCCTGATTCAACAGTTTTCCGTGCATTTTCATCATTGAGGTAATGTGCATTGGTGGAAGTGGCAGTATAAATCTTTCTGGATGAAGCATAATTTACCAGATCAAGGAATGCTGGGTTGAGATAAGGTTCTCCCTGAAAATAAAAGATCAGGTACACCAGCTCATCTTCCAGCTGGGTGATCACTTTTTTGAACATCTCAGGATCAAGCATTCCGGTTGGCCGTGTAAAAGATCTCAGCCCGCTTGGACATTCAGGGCACCTCAGATTACACGAAGTGGTAGGTTCAATAGAAATAGCCAGGGGCATCCCAGAGTGGTGGTTCTTTTTACCTATCCTGCTACGGATATAGCTGGATGTAAGACTGGCAGCATTGGAAATTTTTCCCGCCGAAAGGTGGCCTGTTAGATTGATTATGTCTTTGATGTTCCTGTTCACTGCCTGAAAGAAATTCTTCAGAATAGACTCTGAAATGCAATATTAGCGAATTTAATATAATTAATAGTCTGAATATCAAATATATATGATCTTATTTATAATGATTTTAAATAAAGGCTTAATTTTGTGCCACTTATGAGGGAATCACTCACCATTGAGGAAATAGAAGGCCAGATAGTTGATGAATTTTCATTGTTTGATGACTGGTCAGACAAATATCAGTACATAATTGAGATAGGGCAAAAACTTCCTGCACTTGATGTGGGTTATAAGATCGATGAGAATAAGATCAAAGGTTGCCAGAGTAGCGTATGGTTACATGCCTACAATAAAGACAGCAAGATCTATTTTGAAGCCGACAGTGACTCAACATTTGTGAAAGGTGAGATAGCATTACTTATCAGGGTGCTGAGTAACCGAACACCTGAAGAGATCCTGGCGTCAGACCTCAAATTCATAGATGAGATAGGACTAAGGCAACACATAGCAGTTACGAGAGCCAACGGATTAGCATCAATGATCAAACAAATGAAACTTTACGCATTAGGATTAGCCTCGGCAAACCAATGACCAACATTACAGATAACGATATCAAACCTTTGAATGAACGGGTGGTTGATGTGCTTAAGTCATGTTATGATCCGGAGATCCCGGTCAATATATTTGATCTGGGACTTATATACAGCGTTGATGTTAATGATGGCAACGATGTTGATGTATTGATGACGCTCACTTCGCCCGCATGTCCGGTGGCAGAGACTTTACCCCCTGAAGTAGAACAAAAGATCAGAGAGCTGCCGGATGTTAATTCTGCAAAAGTTACTATAACGTTCGACCCGCCATGGGATAAAGAAATGATGAGTGAAGAAGCGAGGCTTGAACTGGGAATGTGGTAAGATCTTAACATTTGTAAAACAGTAAATCTATTTTTCTTGGTAACAGATAACGAAATAAAAAATAAAGTTGCTGAAAGCGGCATTGTTACGCTTAACCTGGAAGATTTTTATACCGGGGGTGAAAGGTTAGTTTTTGACCTGAAGCCACTTTTATTTGAAGAACTTGTTTTAAAGGAAAAAGACTTTCGTCAGTTTATCAAAGATCATGACTGGTCGGCATACGCAGGTAAACATATAGCCGTTACCTGTACTGCAGATGCAATTATTCCAATGTGGGCTTACATGCTTGTCAGTTCATCACTTACTCCATATGCAGCAACTATAGTAGTGGGGGACCTGGAACAACTCGAAACGCGTTTGTTTATGAATGCCCTTTCCGGTGTTAATACAGATGCATTCAGGGATAAAAGAGTTGTGATAAAAGGGTGTGGTGATATCAGCATCCCGGTTTCTGCTTATACAGAAATATCAAGGATGCTGAGGCCGGTAGTAAAAAGCCTGATGTATGGAGAGCCCTGTTCTACCGTACCGGTGTATAAGAAGAATTAATTCTCTTTTTATTTAGGATTTCCGGGAGGTGTTTCTACCTTAGTTCTCATGAATTTTTTTAGCAGAATAAAGATCTGGCTCGGGCCGATAGCGGGTGTCCTGATCTTTTTATACACTGATCTGGATCCTGAAAGGCCAATGGTAACAGCAATGGCTGCGATCACCGTATGGGTAGCTGTTTGGTGGTTGACCGAGGCGGTACATCTGGCCGTTACAGCTTTGTTACCTTTTCTACTGATCCCGCTATTCGGAATAACCTCTCCCAAAGAAACGGCGTTTCAGTATATGGATCCTATAATATTTCTGTTCATAGGAGGATTCCTCATCTCATTTGCCATTGAAAAGTGGGAGTTGCACAAAAGGATCGCCCTTAAGATACTGATGGGTGTTGGTACCAGAAATCATCACATCCTGTTTGGAGTAATGTTCACTTCCTATATCATTTCGATGTGGATATCGAATACTGCTACAGTAATGATGCTTATTTCTGCTGTAATGGCCATAGTATATCTGGTTGAACAGAACAATAAAAATGAACTCGAACACGGTAAGTTGACGAAAGCGCTTTTGATCGGTCTTGCTTATTCAGCATCCATAGGAGGTATGGCTACGCTGGTAGGAACCCCACCTAATATGATCTTCTTCAGAGCTTATTCTGAGTCCTACCCTGCGGGAGAACCTATGACCTTTGCCTCCTGGTTTAAGATAGGATTACCGGTTTCCATGATCCTATTTCTTGCATGCTTTTTTATTTTGAGGTTCATTTTTTTAGGAAAGTATACACAAAGTGGCTTAAGTAAAGAGTATTTTAAAAACTCATACCGCGACCTTGGTAAAAGAACCTACGAGCAAACTGTTGTTGCAATTGTTTTTATTGCTACTGCAATTCTGTGGTTCACTCGATCGGATCTGCAACTTGGTGAATTTACATTACCGGGGTGGGACAGGTTATTTGCATTCCCATCTTATGTAACGGATAGTACGGTAGCGATAGCAATGGCGATGTTGCTTTTTGTAATCCCGTCAAGAAATGAACAAGGCAGGGCTTTATTGACCTGGAACGAAGCCAAGAAACTCCCTTTTGACATCATCCTATTGTTTGGAAGTGGTTTTGCTTTGGCCAAGGGTTTTGATGATTCCGGATTAAGTGAATGGCTGGCATCTCAGCTAAGCCTTTTCAAGGATGCGAATATCATATTAATAGGATTGTCGCTTACCGTACTGGTGTGTGTAATAAGCGAGTTTGCATCCAATGTTGCCAGCATTCAGCTTATGATGCCGGTATTGATAGTGTTACAAAGAGAACTTGAAGTTGATCCGCTTATACTGATGATCCCTGCAACGCTAGCTGCCTCAACAGGATTTATGCTTCCGGTGGCCACAGCACCCAACACTATTGTGTTTGGAAGCGGCAGGATAACTGTGCACGACATGGCCAAGGCAGGTGTAATGATGGATATCGTCGGCGTTATTGTAATAACCTTGTTGATGTACCTGATACATTGACTTATCTGAACACCGGCTCTTCTGAATCAGGGAAGATCATACTCAATTCACATCAATGTGTAATTTGCAGGTTGAGTACTGAATGGTAATATTGCAACTATAAATTATTGATATGAAAAAGACGCTGTTGCTAATATTAATCTTATCGGGCATTACTTATAGTTCACATGCTAATGAAGGGTTGTGGCTTCCTATCTATATTGAAAAGCTTAATGAGTTTGAAATGCAGTTCATGGGATCAAAGTTATCAGCTCGCCAGATCTATAATGAAGACTCAGCCAGTGTAAGTGATGCAATAGTTTCGTTCGGAGGTTATTGTACAGGCGAAATAATATCCCCGCAAGGGTTATTACTTACAAACCATCATTGCGGATATGAATCCATTCAACAGTTGAGTCTTGAAGGAGAAAATTACCTTGTTAACGGATACTGGGCATCAGAAAATAGCAAAGAGATCCCTGTTGAAGGGCTCTTTGTCAGGATTCTCAAGAAAATGGAAGATGTCACTGATCAGATTGTTGATTCCGCTACTATGGCTTTGCCTCGTTCAGAGCGGGGAAAAGTCATGGCTGAAAGAATTAAGTCTATCGAAAAAGAGGCAGGTAAAGACACGCATTATAAGGTGCAGGTCAAAAGTTATTTTGAAGGAAATGAATACTTCCTGTTGTTCTATGAACAGTTTGATGACATAAGATTCGTTGGAACCCCACCGGAATCGGTAGGGAATTTTGGTGGTGAAACCGACAACTGGGAGTGGCCCAGACATACAGGAGATTTTTCCATGTTTAGAATATACACTGCAGCAGATGGTAAGCCATCAGAATATTCAAAAGATAACATACCCTACAAGGCTCCTTATCATCTTCCCATTTCACTGAAAGGAATTCATGAGGGGGACTTTGCTTTTTCAATGGGATATCCGGGAAGTACCAACAGGTATCTGTCTTCATTTGGTGTAAACCATGAACTGCAAATTGTAGGCCCATCAACTGTAAAAACAAGAGCAGCGAAACTGAATATCATTAAACCTGCCATGGCTCGCGATGAAAATTTATACCTAAAGTATTCTGATAAATATGAATCCATTTCAAATTATTATAAGTTCTACATTGGCCAGAGTAAGAGCTTGAAGCGTATGAATGTTGTAGATCAGAAGTTAACAGAAGAGAAAAAGTTTCGTGATTGGGCGACTCGTATTCCTGAAACGAAGGAACGGTTTGGGTTCGTTCTTGATAGTCTTGAATCAAGTTATAGGTCATTGGCTAAGTATGAAAGTCAGCGATATTATTTCAATGAA
This sequence comes from Bacteroidota bacterium, assembly GCA_024643795.1. GTDB lineage: Bacteria > Bacteroidota > Bacteroidia > AKYH767-A > OLB10 > JAHEMF01. Next base: position 48,467 of record JAHEMF010000005.1, read on the forward strand.
GCATTCATTACAGGTGCTGAAGCCATGAATATGTGTTACTATTATTACCGAAAACTATACAGTATGCTTAGTGATAAGGAAACAGGTAAAGAGGAGATGAAGGCATTTATATCAGAAGTGAGAGAGGCAGCAGGTGAAGCTTTTAAGTTGTGGGACCAGGATACAGAGATTAGGTTGTATGCAGCTGCTTTTAGTGTTTACACCGAAAAATTCAATGCATCTGAACTTGCTCCCGTTTTTAATGAAATAGACAAAAAGTATCAAGCAGATTTTTATAAATATGCAAAAGACGTTTACGCCAACTCCATACTTACTGATGCCGGAAGACTGAATAGGTTTCTTGATAATCCATCGGTAAAAAAACTTGACAACGATCCCTTATATCATGCCTTTAATTCAGTTTATACACATTATTCCAACGGAGCGGGAAAAGAGTCGAGGAAGATAAGGAATGATATCAATGAATATGAGCGTATATACTTTGAGGGTATGAGAAAAATGTACACTCTAAAGAATTTCTATCCCAATGCTAACAGCACGCTAAGGTTGGTATATGGAACAATAAGCAGTTATGCTCCCGCCGATGCTATTCAGTACGACTGGAAAACCACCGGTGATGGTATTCTTGAAAAAAGAGATAACTCATATCCTGACTATGTTGTTCCTGACGAATTGTTTCATCTTCTTTCAAACAGAGACTTTGGTGAATATGGTGTCAACGATACTCTTCCTGTATGTTTTATTCATACATGTGATCAAACAGGCGGCAGCTCCGGTAGTCCGGTGATAAATGGTGCCGGAGAGCTGATAGGTATCTCATTCGATAGCAACTGGGAAGCTATGAGTGGGGATATAGCCTATGATATCAAGTACAAAAGATCGATCGCAACCGATATCAGGTATGTGATGTTTTTAATAGATAAATTGGGTGGGGCAGGAGCACTGCTTCGTGAAATGGATATTCGTAAGCCTTAAAAACTGTTGGGCCTGGTTAACTGCCGAGTAATTTCTTAGCCTCGTGGATGCCTTTTACAAGCCTGTCTATTTCTTCGGTAGTATTATAGAATAAAAATGAAGCCCGTATTGTGCCCGGGATCCCAAACCTGGCCATAACAGGTTCTGTACAATGGTGTCCGGTGCGTACTGCAATACCTTTGGTGTCGAGATACATACCAACATCAAGCGCATTGAGGCCTTCAATTACAAATGAAATAACTGCTTCTTTGTTTGTCGACTCACCGATGATCCGCAATCCAGGGATGTTCTTTAATTGTGTGGTAGCATATTTAAGCAAAGCCATTTCATGTTGGTGGATCAGCTCTCTGTCAAGATCGTTTATGTAGTCAATAGCAGCTCCCAGGCCTATGACCCCTGCAATATTTGGTGTGCCTGCTTCAAACTTAAAAGGTATCTCATTGTAAGTGGTCTTTTCAAAACTCACGCTACTGATCATTTCACCACCTCCCTGATAGGGGGGGAGTTTTTCCAACCATTCAGACTTTCCATATAGCACTCCAATACCGGTTGGTCCGAGCATTTTGTGTCCGCTGAAAGCTAAAAAATCGCAATCAAGCTTTTGTACATCAATAATTTCATGAACCATTGCCTGAGCGGCATCAATCATTACCGGAATATTAAACTGCTTTGCAATTCTGATAAGCTCCGCTATCGGGTTAACCGTACCCAGACTGTTACTTGTATGAACAACAGATATCAGTTTTGTGCGGTTGGTTATGAGACTGTTCAGTGATGCCAGATCAAGTTCACCGGAATCATTCATGGGAATCACTTTCAAAGTGGCTCCTGATGATTCACATGCGATCTGCCAGGGTACAATGTTGCTGTGGTGTTCCATGGCTGTGATGATGATCTCGTCACCTTGTTTCAGAAACTTTTTTCCAAAAGTTGAGGCAACCAGATTTATGGATTCCGTGGTGCCTCTGGTAAATATGATCTCTTTATCGCTTGAAGCATTGATGAAAGTTGCGACACCGGTTCTTACATTGTCGTATGCCTGCGATGCCTTTTGACTGAGGTAGTGAACGCCTCTGTGGATATTGGCATTGTAAGTTGAGTAGTATAGATTGATGGCATCAATTACCACCTGCGGCTTTTGAGTAGTAGCAGCATTATCAAAATAGGCTAACGGGTGACCATACGCTGATTCCCTCAAAACCGGGAATTGCTTTCTGATTCCTTCAATGTGAAAACCGGTTTTCTGCAGATCTTGCTGACTCATGTTATTTGATCAATGGCTCATCACTGAGAGTTTCCTATGTATTTTATCCGCAAATACATCTCTCAATGTTTCGTTAGGGATCTCATTTAAAGCTTCACCGGAAAATGCGGTAACCAATAGATTTCGTGCTTCATTTTCACCGATGCCTCTGGCACGTAGGTAGAACAAAGCGTCATCATCAAGCTGACCGGTTGTGGCACCGTGAGAACATTTTACATCATCGGCATAGATCTCCAGCTGAGGCTTGGTGTCTATCTGAGCTTCATCAGAAAGCAGGATGTTGTTATTGGACTGGTACGCATTGGTTTTTTGGGCATCACGCCTAACGTAAACTTTACCATTGAATACTGCATGCGCACTGCCTCCCATTACACCTTTGTAAAGCTCGTTGCTGTAGCAATGTGGACTTATATGATCTACAAGTGTATGGTTGTCGAAGTGCTGTTGCCCGTTAGGTAAATATATTCCATGCAGCTCGGCATGACCATTTTCTGCGGTTAACTTAATATCCAGGTCGTTCCGTATCAATTTTCCATTCAATGAAAATGTAAAGGATTCTGACCTACTGTCGCGTTGCAACTTAAAATATGTATTGGTAGTTAGTATCGTGCTATCACTTACATCTTCATACTTGTAGTAATCGACGTGTGAGTTCTCTTCTTCGATGATCTCAGTAACGGCAGCACAAAAATTCTGATTAGAATTAGGAAGTGAATAATAACTCTCAACAACCTCTACATAGGCGCCTTTTTCTGTATGTATCAAAGTTCGAGGGAAACACATGCTATCATTATCATCAGTGCCAAGCAAATGAATGATCTGGATGGTTTTAGGAGACTGTACTCCGGCTTTTACGTTAATGATACAAGGGTTGTTTAGAAAAGCAGTATTACATGCGCTGAAATTGTGGTTGCTTATGTCGGCAACACTACCCAAGAATGTTTTGAATTCTGAACTATTCTCAACATCGCTTGCAGGGGCTGCTGTAACACCTTCGGAAATGAGTTTGTCTGATAGTTCCGGCACAGGTATTCCATTAATATAAACAAGCGTGACGGTATTTGCATCGAGCAGCTTGTAATTTGAAAGATCCTGATTTGCGGGTAATGAATATGTGTGTGGCAGATGATAGTGTTCACCTAATGCTTTCGCGATATGCGTGTACTTCCATTCTTCATCCTTGAATTTAGGTACCCCCTGTTCTGAGAATGCGTTTTTTCCTGCTATTCTTAACTCATTCAACCAAGCCTGTCCTTTGGAATATACGCTGGTGAATTCATTTTGCTCATCCAGTATCCCTGAAACAATGTCCGTATTTCCTATCACCTTATTCTTCATCTAAATATTAAACCGCTACTTCATTTTTGATCCAGTCGTAACCTTTTTCTTCCAGTTCCAATGCCAGTTCTTTGGTTCCTGATTTAACGATCTGTCCATTGTAAAGAACATGTACAAAGTCCGGAACAATATAATCGAGTAAACGTTGATAGTGAGTAATAACTACGAACGACCTTTTTCCGTCGCGCAAAGCGTTCACACCATTTGCCACTATTTTAAGTGCGTCAATGTCAAGGCCTGAATCTGTTTCATCAAGCACAGCAAGTTTAGGTTGCAGCATTGCCATTTGAAAGATCTCATTCCGTTTTTTTTCACCTCCGCTGAATCCTTCATTCACGGCACGTGATGTCATTTGTTTATCCATCTCAACTAATGCCAGCTTTTCTTTCATGAGGATAAGAAAATCTTTGGAGTCTAACGGTTCAAGTCCCTGTGATTTTCTGATCTCGTTCACTGCCGTCTTTAAAAAGTTAGCGTTGCTAACTCCGGGGATCTCAACCGGATATTGAAATGCCAGGAATATACCGGCTCTTGCACGATCTTCAGGAGACATTTCGATAAGGTCGTTGCCTTCAAACAATACAGATCCTCCGAGAACTTCATAATCATCACGACCTGCCAGAACATTGGCAAGTGTACTCTTTCCTGAGCCGTTTGGCCCCATGATAGCATGTACTTCACCTTCTCCAACTGAAAGATTAAGTCCTTTCAGAATCTCTTTTCCTTCGATCCCTGCCCGAAGATCTTTGATATTTAGCATTATGGTTTTATTTAGTTGTGATAAATTAATGATGTTTAGCCAACGCTTCCTTCAAGGCTGATCGCTAAAAGTTTTTGAGCTTCCACAGCAAACTCCATCGGTAACTGATTGAATACTTCCTTGCAATATCCGTTAACAATAAGTCCTATTGCATTTTCAGTATCTATTCCGCGTTGATTGCAATAAAATATCTGGTCTTCACCAACTTTGGATGTAGTGGCTTCATGCTCAACCCGTGCCGACTTGTTATGAACTTCCAGGTAAGGGAAAGTATGAGCACCGCATTTGTCGCCAAGTAACAATGAGTCGCACTGTGAGAAATTACGAGCGTGGTGTGCATTCTTATGGATCTTTACCAGTCCACGATAACTATTATCGCTTTTTCCACCGCTTATACCTTTCGAAATAATAGTGCTGCGTGTGTTCTTTCCCAGATGGATCATTTTGGTTCCGGTATCAGCCTGTTGCATGTTGTTGGTCACTGCAACCGAATAGAATTCCCCAACAGAATTATCTCCTTTGAGTATCACACTGGGGTATTTCCATGTAATAGCAGACCCGGTCTCTACTTGTGTCCATGATATCTTTGATCTGTTACCCAAGCAGATGCCACGTTTGGTAACGAAATTATATATACCGCCTTTTCCGTTCTTATCGCCCGGATACCAGTTCTGCACAGTTGAATATTTTACCTCGGCTTCTTCATGAGAAACTATTTCAACCACTGCAGCGTGAAGTTGGTTTTCATCACGCATAGGAGCGGTACATCCTTCAAGGTAACTTACAAAAGCACCTTCATCGGCTACAATTAGTGTTCTTTCAAACTGACCTGTTCCGGCAGAGTTTATACGGAAGTACGTGCTGAGTTCCATCGGGCATCTAACACCTTTAGGAATGTAGCAAAATGATCCGTCGCTGAATACGGCGGAATTAAGTGCTGCGTAATAGTTATCTGATGGTGGAACAACACTACCCAAATATTTTTTAATTAATTCAGGGTGCTCCTGAACGGCATCACTGAATGAACAGAAAATAATTCCCAGTTCTGATAACGTTTCCCTAAAAGTGGTCTTCACTGAAACACTATCGATCACTGCATCAACTGCAACATTGGCAAGTCTTTTTTGTTCAAGCAATGATATACCTAACTTATCGAATGTTGCTTTTATCTCAGGGTCAAGCTCATCAAGGCTATTGAGTTGCTTTTTAGGCTTCGGAGCAGAGTAATAAATAATGTCTTGAAAATCGATCTCTGGATAATGAACATTGGGCCATTTGGGTTCTGTCATTTTCAGCCAGTTTCGGAAGGCTTTCAACCTCCATTCCAGCAACCATTCTGGTTCATTCTTTTTAGCTGAAATAAACCTTACGATATCTTCATTAAGCCCTTTTGGGGCATTATCTGATTCAATGTTTGACACAAACCCCCACTTGTATTCACCGGAGGTTACCTTTTCCAATATTTTATCTTGTTCTGTCATGTTTATTTAGACTCAATATAAATAAGGAGTCAAATTTTTTTAAACTGAAAAACTTTCACCACAGCCGCAAGTACGGGATGCGTTAGGGTTGTTGAATGCGAAACCCTTTCCATTAAGTCCGTCAGAAAACTCTAACTCAGTGCCGATAAGGTATAGAAAGCTCTTTTTATCGCACACTATTTTGACGCCCTTATCTTCGAAAACCTTGTCACCGTCTTTCATCTCATTATCAAAGTCTAGTTGGTAAGTAAGGCCTGAGCAACCGCCACCTGCAACTCCTACACGCACAAAATAGTTTTCATCATGATTAGCTTCCTTTCTTAAACTTGAAAGTTTTTCCTTAGCTGAATCTGTAATGGTGATCATGTCCTGAATTGTTGATTATTAACTGTTTACAGGCTGCAAAGGTAGCTCTTTTACGCCTGCATTCATAACATTCGGGCCTCTTTTTAGTTTCAAAGGGGTCCAACAAAAAACCCGCGTCAGTACATGACACGGGTTTTTGTATATAAATGGTTGAATGTCAGGTTACTTCACCACTACTTTAATATATTCGATCCAGTTTCCGGCTGACACCTTTAGGATGTACATACCTGCAGGTGTGTTATTAAGATCCACATTCAAAGTAGCCGATGGCTCATTGATGGTTCCCAGATCCATGGTACGCTGGCCTTGCAAATTGTAAAGTTCAATACTTGCAGGTTTTCCCGTAGGGTTGGCTAGGTCGATGTTAAGCATACCTGAAGCAGGGTTTGGATACACATTGAGTGATCCTGTTGACTCAGCTTCATTGATTCCTGTTGTGCCCTGTACAACATTGATGGTTACAGGGGCACCACCAGAAAGTCTTAACAATGACCATTGGTAGCAAGTTGTGCTACTGCATCCAACCGCATCCGTAATAGTGAGGCAGATATCATACAAACCTGGACCTGCATAAGTATGGCTTGGATATGCAGTGTTACTGAAAGTGCTGTCGCCCCAGCTCCATAAATAAGTCAGAGGAGCTATTCCTGTTGCAAGATTGTATGCAATATAACTGTGTGCAGCTGTAGTGTCAGGATAAATAGCATAGTTAGACGAGCAGTTTCCTCCTCCGGTTTGAATGGTCACCACACTACAGTATGTGTCTGTACAACCTGTCTGACTGTCGCTTATGGTCAGGCAAACGGTATATGTGCCTGCATTGGCGAAAATATGAATAGGGTTTTGTTGTGTTGAAGTACTTCCATCGCCAAAATCCCAGAAGTAGGTTAGGTTAATTCCTGTAGAGGAATTTATAAACTGAAAATGTGTATTTGAACTGTCAGGTAAAGTTGTGAATGCAGACTGGCAAGTTTGTCCGGAGCCTGTAGCGGTAGCAATTAAAACGCAGAAGGTGGACTGGCAATTTATTTGCTGATCATACACAGTGAGACAAACATTAAAGTGCGCGTTAGATGCGAAAGTGTGAACAGGGTTTTGAAGCGTGGAAGTAGTGCCGTCACCAAAATCCCAAGAATAGGTCAGTACATTTCCTGACTGTGACGGGCTGCCATTAAATGTGGTAATGTTTGTCTGTGGATCAAGGGTCCAGCTAAAATCTGCCTGACAAGCAGTTGATCCTGTAATCACATTATCAACATATATATCTGTACAATTTCCTGAAGAATCGCTAATGATCAAGTTAACCAAGTATGACCCACTGTTAGCATATGTGTGTACTGGGTTCTGTGCAGTTGAAGTGCTGCCATCACCAAAAAACCAAAATACCTTGTCGTATGCGCCAAATGAACTATTGTTAAATGATGTAGTAAGTCCGTTCACAGTATATGTATATCCTGCTGCACATGATATGCTATTATTGTTCGTTACAAATATGGTGTCGCAAGTGGTTGAGGTACAGAGTGGATTTGCAGTTGTAATTGTGAGGCATACAACATAGGTTCCAGTGCTGCTGTATGAGTGTAATGGGTGTTGTTGATTAGAACTTGTTCCATCACCAAACGTCCAATTCCAATTTGTAATATTCCCCTGATACACTAAAGAAGTATCAAAAAACATTACGTTGCCTCCATAGAATTGATTTGATGCACTGATAAATCCAACATCACATGATGGTTGTGCATGAACAAATGTTGTAGCTGACATTTGGATCATTATGATCAGCGCCAGCATTTTAATTATCTTAAGATGTGTTTTCATTGTTGCTGATATTTAAATTGAACACCATTAATCCCACCACATTTGAATGGGCATTCTTCACAACAACTTCACAGATTCCTGCCAATGGAAAATGATAAATTATTATAGAGGTCTGAGTATCCCGGAGCTTTGTTCAAGCTCCGGGCTCAGTAATGAATTGATAGATGATGATAGTTACTTACTTCACCACAACTTTGTGATGCTCTAACCAATTTCCGGCTGACACCTTTAGGATGTAGATACCTGCAGGTGTGTTATTAAGATCCACATTCAAAGTAGCCGATGGCTCATTGATGGTTCCCAGATCCATGGTACGCTGGCCTTGCAAATTGTAAAGTTCAATACTTGCAGGTTTTCCCG
>JAHEMF010000005.1:56928-104203 GCA_024643795.1 Bacteroidota bacterium
ATGTGTCTGTACAACCTGTCTGACTGTCGCTTATGGTCAGGCAAACGGTATATGTGCCTGCATTGGCGAAAATATGAATAGGGTTTTGTTGTGTTGAAGTACTTCCATCGCCAAAATCCCATAAATATGATAACTGTGCACCTGCAGAATAACTCGTAAAGTTGATTGCAATTGTACCGGCATTTTGATTCCATGTATAGTATGCTGAACACGAACTTGTTGAGCCTACATAAACAGTGTCGCATGCAGTAGAAACACAATTCGAGTTACTAACGGTAAGGCATACGCCATAGATCCCGGAGCTGCTATAGCTGTGTTGCGGATTTTGCATGGTTGAAGTACTGCCATCTCCAAAACTCCAGAAGTATGTCAGATTTGTTCCGGTTGAGTTATTGCCAAAAGTAAAGTTGAAATTTGTTGAGTCGGCATTTACACTGAATGCTGCCTGACAGTTACTTGCGGCTAATACCTGAACAGAGTCGCAATAAGTACTGGTGCATCCGATAGCAGGGTTACCTATAGTTAAGCATACCATATACCAGCCTGGATTTTGATACGTATGAATGGGATTAGTTTGAGTGCTGGTTGTGCCATCGCCGAAATCCCAAACAGAAGTAATAAAATTCCCTGTTGAGGTATTGGTAAAGTTTAAAAACGGTTGCGAAGTATTTTGAGTGTAGGTGAAGTTAGCAGTGCATGTGCCTCCGCTTCCTGTAGTTACAATTACTGAATCACAATATGTGACAACACACTGTGGGTTTGATGTAGTAAGAATCAGACAGACTAAATACGTTCCCGGAGCACTGTATGTGTACGTGGGTGCCTGTCCGGTACCTGACCCTCCGTCACCGAAATTCCAGAACCAACTAACCGGAGTACCAGAACCTCCACTTGAAGCGGTGAATAATACTGAACCACCACCACCTACATTAGCAAAGAAATTCGCTGAACATGTGGCTGATCCTGTCACTGTAATATTTTGACAATAAGTGTCGAAGCAGTTGGTGGCTGAATCACCAATTGTTAGACAGACCAAGTAAGTTCCCGGATTGCCATAAGTGTGTACAGGATTAGCACTGGTTGAGTTGGAACCATCACCAAATGTCCAGTATTGATATGTATATGTTCCAGTTGATTGATTTGTAAAAGATATAATTGGCTGTGGTAAATTTTGAGAATAATTGAAACTGGCATTGCAACTGCCGGCGCCACCTACTGATATAGTATCGCAATACACAGAAGTGCATGCCGGATTAGCAGATACAATGGTAAGACAAACCAAATAAGTTCCTGGGGAATTGTAAGTGTGAACCGGGTTTTGTGTAGTGGAACTTCCGTTATCTCCAAAGTCCCATATCCAAGAAACTATGTTTCCGGAAAAAACTGTTGATGAATCAAAGAATGATACACTAGTGGTACCGGCATTGGTCATGTATTGAAATGCAGCTACACACGGATTCTGCGCGTTAGCATTTTGGCCTGTTGCAAAGAACAGCAATGTAAAGGCTGCAATGAGCAATTTAAGATTAAAAGACGTTTTCATATCACTGTGGTTTATGGATTTTAGCAATTACAGGTTCAAAGGTACATAGCTACCATTGTTCATACAACATCAGAAATTTAATATTCTTACCTGTTCAAGAGTGCTTTATTTTAAATTCCTGAAGCCATTGAGAGTAATTGATTACCTCATTATCTTCGTCGGTATTCTTGTTGTAATTGTTTAAATACTTGCTAATTTTCTTAATTATGGCCTCATCCTGGCTAAAATTGACAGATTTGCTCATAGCCAATATAAGCTGGATGAATTCTTTCTCTTTCAAAAATTGTTTTTCAAGTAAAAGACCTTTGAATTCCTTGCGAACCCGCTTGATAAGGTAGTCAAGGTATATCATATCCTCTGCAGCAAACCGTACTATCATCTCCGCTACAGATATCTTTAACCTAAGAGAGTTGTCAGCTTTTCTGAATCCCGGAAGCTGGTTGAGCTTTCCAAAATTTCGTAAAGATTCCCGGATATTACCAAGGTCAAAATATAATATGGCCATATTAAGATATATGAAAATCTCGTAGAAAGGAGAACCTTTTAATTTTTTATTTGCTCTTAGTTCTTCCAAAATATTCAAAGCCTCCGGTTTGTTTAATTTGGAGTAATTGATCACAAGTGCATTGTAATAGAAGAATACATATTTCTCATAATGCAAGTTGCCATAATCACTCATGGCAACATTGAGTTTTGATGCAAATTCCAATGAGTCATTCAGTTTGTTATTTTTAAAAAGAGAATTGACCAGGTAGGTCAGCATCTGAAGTTTTGTGTCGTGATTATTTTTATTGAACAGACCATCTTTCTCAAATTCATTGTACGTTTTAATAAGGTACTCTTCCAGTGAATGATAGTCTCTTTTTGTAAGCAGGATACGGCTTACAGCGTTATATACATGGAATTTGAATTTGGGAGAATTAAACAGGTTGGGGTCGTTTGAGTACTCTTCAATGGTTTGTTGTAGCATCCCGGTTACTGTTGTGTCGTCGCCGGAAAAAGTTTGAGAAAATTTTAAACGGTAACTTAGTACGGCAGTAATATCATCAATGGATCTGAGTTGCCTGATCCGTTCCTGATTGTCTTTTCTCTTTAGAATATATTCTTCAGGATTTATTGAAAGTGCTTCGTGTGATACTCTGATAAGTTCACTGTAAATCATGTCAAGAATTTCAAAGTTCTCGATCTGCGATGCTTTTGTTTCTGCTTTGCGTAAGTACCACAAAGCCAGTTCAGATTCATCACGGGAAGCGAACAATTTTGAAAGCGAAAGAAGATTAAGCAGGTATATATGTTCATCTTCCTGAAAGTGCAGACTCAGCAAACATTTATTCAGTTCGGTCATGATGCGGTTTCGTAACCGATAGTATGCGTTACGGTCGCCCTCTGGATATAATTTGTCAATGATCTTATTTTCATCATAGCCGTTTCCCGACTTGCGGATGTGATCAAAAAGTTTCAGATCTTTTCTGTCATTGCTTTGAATACGGGAGGTATATAGCTTGTAATACCTGACCTCTTCCTTCTGTAATGAATGAATAATCTGTGCAATAGTGTCCATTAGTTGGCATTTGAACACGTAAGATATTAAAAAATAAAATTAGTAATGAGGTTTAAGGGAATGTATATTTGAACAAGAAATCAATCCTATGAAAAGGTCTGTTCTAGTCTACGCCGCATTGGCATTAATGCTTGTAACCACAAACCGTGTCTTGGCACAGGGTTCTTTAGGTGTGATTTCTATGCCTGGGTTTCCTGACTTACCTGCGGATTCAGCCAAGGAAGGGCAGCTATACAATTTTCAGGTGGTTGTTTCAAACACAACGGGAAGTACCATTCAAGGTCCAATCACATTGATGATGAGGGTAGATTCCACTGATGTTATACTTGATACAATAAATAATCCGGTCTCGGGTTCTTCAACATTCACCCAAGGCATAAATAACTTTTCCTTTACCCAGCCCACATTTAAGACCGGTAATAATATTGTGGTGGTTTGGCCGGTTGTTAACCTCTCTGTTGCTATCGATACTTTTTATACTGATGTTTATTTTATTCCTCTGTTAAGTAATATCGAAATTGAAGACCCGTTTGGTTTAACTATTTATCCAAATCCGGCCACCGAATTCATATACCTGGAGTCCGATGGGAAATCAGAGATCTCAGAAGCCGCATTGTTCGACATACAAGGGCAACTGATAAGACGGTTTAATGACCCCGCCAGGATGATCAATATTGAACAGGTACCCACCGGGATGTACTTTTTATACATCAATTATGGAGGCCGACAACGATATGTGAGGCTAATGATCCAATGATTGTAGCATCATTGCGATATTACGGATCCTTCTGAGCAAACTTTGACACCCGATTATTTATGCTTCTGGAATTACATCAGGAGCAGCTCAAACTACTCAACAACAACATTTGATTCAAATAATTCAGATATTTGAGAAATGTCAAAGCTTTACATAGTACCAACCCCGATCGGGAATCTTCAGGATATCACGGAAAGGGCATTGGAAGTTTTACGCACAGTTGATATAGTACTTGCTGAAGACACCCGTGTAACCGGTAACCTTCTCAAGCATTATGGTATTGACAAAAAACTTTTCGCTCATCATCAGAACAATGAACACAACAGTGTTGCCGGCGTAATAGAAATGCTTACAGGTGGTAAGTCAGTTGCATTGGCAAGCGATGCCGGCACTCCCGGGATCTCTGACCCCGGTTTCCTTTTGGTTAGAGAGAGTGTAAGAAACAATATTGATGTTGAGGTATTACCAGGAGCAACCGCATTTGTTCCTGCCCTTATACTTTCCGGTTTGCCCTGCGACAGATTTGTGTTTGAGGGTTTCCTTCCGGTTAAAAAAGGAAGGATGACGCGTATCAATGATCTGTCCGATGAGAAAAGAACCCTTATTTTTTATGAGTCACCACATAGGATCATAAAAACTCTTGAGCAGCTTGCAGATTCATTCGGACAAGACAGGCCGGCTTCCTTAACCCGTGAGATCTCCAAGCTACATGAAGAAACAATTAGAGGCACCTTGTTCAGTATTGCAGAACACTTCAGACAAAATGACCCCAGAGGTGAAATGGTACTTGTTGTTGGTGGTAATCCCGCTACCGGATCTGTAAGCAGGTTGAGCAGTACTCCCTAAAGCGAACGCTTTTTAATTAAAGAGAGATTTTATCTACTTTAACTGCGTTTAATTCAATCCGGTATTTATTTGAAAGCTTCCCGTATAGAATCAATTGATTGGTTGCGCGGTTTTGTAATGATACTGATGGCGCTTGACCATGTCCGCGATTTCTTTCATTCTTTTCATGGAGATCCGCTCGGCCCTGACGCAGGACCATTTTTGTACGGTACACGCTGGATAACACACTTGTGTGCTCCTATATTTGTACTCCTTGCAGGAATAGCAGCCGGGCTGGTTGGTAAAAGGAGAAGCAAAAGCGAGCTTTCGGCATTTTTGTTGTCTCGTGGTTTATGGCTTATTTTTATTGAAATAACTATTGTTTCGCTGGGATGGAAATTTAATTTTTCAAATCATCCTGCATTTTTCCTGCAGGTAATTTGGGCCATAGGAATAAGCATGGTTTTTATGTCGTTTCTGGTATTCTTTTCAACAAGATTTAGTTTGATCATTGGAATATTGGTAATAGCCGGTCATAACCTGTTAGGCTATATGATGCCCGAATCATCGATACCAGCAATTGATCCAGCATGGATGGGAATTGAAAGGCGGATCTTTGTTGAGGTTGCAGGTCTCAGGGTTCTTGTAGCATATCCATTTTTAGCCTGGCTTGGGATCATGGCACTAGGATATGGTTTATCTCCCTTGTTCAATTTACGACCAGCCAAACGTGCCAGTATATTTGCCTATTTGGGTTTTGGTTCACTGCTGGTTTTCGCGCTTTTAAGGTTCACGAATTTTTATGGTGACACGGATGTGTGGGTAGAGGGGGTAAGCAATTTAGATACCTTTATGAGGTTTATGGACGTTCAAAAATACCCTCCATCACTACTGTATACACTGGCTACTTTAGGAGTCGGATTTTTATTGCTTTCAGTAATTGAAAAGGTAAAGCTTCCATTTCACGATCAGGTGATCACCATAGGCAAAGTTCCATTCTTTTATTACATACTCCACATTTATCTAATTCACATCCTGGCTATAATTGCAGGTGTGATGGCGGGTTTTGAGTTTTCAGAAATGACCGGTAGTTTCCGTGATATTCCACAGGATTATGGATTTGGATTATGGGTGGTATATCTTGTTTGGATCGGGATAGTGGTGGCACTATACCCGTTATGCAAATGGTTTGCAGGAGTTAAGGAGCGTACCCGCAGCAGAATTTTATCATATTTGTGACAACGTTTATTGGAATGCCTGACGCTGCATCATAGCCCCGATAGCAGTGAGCTCTGCCGAACGGATAGCGGGACCGCAGGATCAAATAAGAACCACCCCAGGCGCTTCAAATACGTTTACTAAAAAATTTTCAGGTAAATGCGTTTTCACCGGTGACGTCCATTCCGGTAATAAGGAGATGGATATCGTGTGTGCCTTCGTATGTTATAACAGACTCAAGATTCATCATATGGCGCATAATAGGATATTCGCCGGTTATGCCCATGCCGCCATGGATCTGACGTGCCTCGCGGGCTATTTCAAGAGCCATGTTGACGTTGTTTCTTTTCGCCATAGAAATTTGCGCCGGTGTGGCACGGTTCTCATTTTTGAGCACTCCCAAACGCCAGGTTAGCAGTTGTGCTTTGGTGATCTCGGTGATCATTTCAGCAAGTTTCTTTTGTTGTAACTGGAAACCTCCAATCGGCCTACCGAACTGCTGGCGTTCTTTTGAGTAACGCAATGCTGAATCGTAACAGTCCATTGCAGCACCTATAGCTCCCCATGAAATTCCAAATCGGGCGGAATTCAAACAACCTAATGGACCTTTCAAACCTTTTACATTGGGTAAAATATTTTCCTTGGGTACTCTAACGTTATCGAATACAAGTTCTCCGGTTGCCGATGCACGCAACGACCATTTATTGTGAGTTTCAGGAGTAGTGAATCCTTCCATGCCACGTTCAACAATTAAGCCACGTATCACACCTTCTTCATCTTTAGCCCATACAACAGCTACCTGTGCAAAGGGTGAATTACTGATCCACATCTTTGCGCCGTTAAGGATAACGTGGTCGCCATCATCTTTGATGTTGGTAACCATTCCTCCGGGATTCGAACCATGATCAGGTTCAGTTAGTCCGAAACAACCCATCCATTCACCAGATGCCAGTTTGGGTAAAAACTTCTTACGTTGCTCTTCGCTGCCATAAGTATAAATAGGGTACATGACCAGTGAGCTCTGAACGGATGCAGTAGAGCGTATTCCACTATCACCTCTTTCCAGCTCCTGCATGATAAGTCCGTAAGAGATCTGATCTAATCCGCCCCCGCCATATTCAACAGGAATATATGGACCAAAAGCGCCAACCTCGGCAAGCCCTTTGATCAGGTGTTTTGGAAATTCAGCCTTCTGACATGCGTCTTCAATGATGGGTGAAACTTCCTTCTTAACCCAGGCCCGGGCCGAATCACGTATCAGTTTATGTTCTTCAGTGAGTAATTCGTCTAACAAATAGTAGTCGGGTGCTATAAAGCGATCGGTGGCCATAGGCTGGTGATTTATTTGAATAAGTTTACTTGGGGCTGCAAAGATAAAAATTTAGACCTTGTTAAATGCGGTTAACGAATAACCATGAAACTGCCTGTAAAGCGTGGTGAATTGTTGCGGCTTACTGTGATAGAGAATACGCCCGGTGTAAATTTCTCAGCTTTTATAGGTATGCTATTCTCGCGTGTTTCGCCTTTAAGTATAAGCTTACCCATGGTATCGAAGACCTCATAATTATGGATCTCGTTATTGCTGTTTGAAAAGTATAATGTACAACTTCCTTTACAGGGATTAGGAAAAATATTGAACCCATCTGTATTATATCCTATATACAAAACCGATAGTGTTTTACTGGTGATGCCGAGAGAGCTCACTTCGATACGGTAGTAATTAATGCTGTTATTTTCCGGTGAATCATGAGTCCACACATACGACTCATCAAATGTCGGATTACCACATACTCCCTGAAATTCATAAACCTCTTCAAAATTCTGTAGGTCTGTTGAGTGCATAATCTTTACTCCCTGACAAGTTACGCCGCCTTTTACAGTAAAAGCAAGTAGAATTCCATCTGAGGTTTGCTGCCCAGCAAAGTATACAAACACACTATCGCCCTGCAGCTGAGCTGAAGAAGGGAAACCATAGAATAAAAGTGTGATTAGTATCAGTAATCGCCTCATCATTTTTCTATTGAGGTAATGTACTTTTAACAACGTGTAAGGATAATAGTTATTACACTGGCTATACTTTTACTTGCCGTATTTGGTGATAGCGTCAAGTGTTTGAATAGATACAGTATGGTAACCTGGCCTGGCTTTCGCATATATACTAGTGGCAAGTTTACTTCCTTCCGGAGTTTTCATCAGCGCAGTGTAGATCGGTTTCAGGAATTTACGTCTCCCTACATGGATCAGGAAGGACTCCATAGCCGGATAAGCTTTTTCATAGTTATTGAGTATGGCAAGCTGATACCATTCGCACTGGATCTCGCTGTTTCCTGAATTTGTGAGATCGAAGGCCTTATCAAGTTCAGCAACCCTTTCGGTTGTGATAGTCTGTGCTGACTCACCGGCCTTTCGTAAGAAGTAAAGCCAGTGGTGAGTGGTCCATCCACTGGTGTCAATGGAAGAAGCAGTGGCACCGCCAATGAATGCCTGACTAGCAGCCTCTGCTTTTTCCAATTCGGAAGAAGTTATCACAGGACAATTGGAGGGTAATCCCGGTCCGTATATCCATGCTTCATAGTTGATGGTGTTTCTCAGCTCTTTATCGCCCTTTATCAGCTCTGTTTCTAGATATTCGATAAATGTTTTAGTGTCCATGGTTCTCCATGCATTGGATGTAAAATATTTGTTGAGGAACTGATCCCATCGTTCTCTTCCAACTGCATTTTCAATTGAAGTAAGAAAAAATCTTCCTTTCTCATATGCGATATCCGTTACACCGTCATCAGGATCTTTACCTTCAAGGTCAAGGTATAAATGGGTATCACGACTTGTGTCTCCCATTTCAGTTATGGTTTCTTTCAGATCCATCAGGCTCAAAAGTGTGAGCATGTCAGCATAGTTTTTGCCATATATCTTTTCCATGATTCGTGTCTCAAAATAAACTGTAAACCCTTCATTGAGCCAGAAGTCGTTCCATGTGGCATTTGTTACCAGGTTGCCTGACCATGAGTGTGCCAGTTCATGTGCAATGAGGGCCACAAGTGACCGGTCGCCGGCAATTATAGTAGGTGTAGCAAAAGTGATACGAGGGTTTTCCATTCCTCCGAAAGGAAAGCTGGGTGGTAATACAAGTACATCGTAGCGACCCCAAGCATAAGGACCGTATAGTTCTTCTGCAGAGCTGATCATTTGAGGCATTTCTGCGAATTCCCATGCTGCCTTTTCCACCAATGTAGGTTCAGCAAACACACCACTGTTATCACTTAGCTCACGAAATTCAAGATCACCAACTGCAAGTGCCATCAAATATGAGGGGATTGGTTGTGGCATGCTGAAATGGTAAATCCCATCTTTGCTGCGTGAGGTTTGGTTTTCTGCACTCATTAGTGCCATCAGTTCTTTAGGGCACCTAACGGTAGCATTATATGTAAATTTAATTCCGGGGCTATCCTGTAAGGGTATCCAGGTGCGCGCCAGAACAGCCTGTGATTGAGTGAATAAAAATGGTTGTTTCTTTCCTGCAGTTTGCTCCGGCGACAACCATTGGAGTGCAGCCGCGTTAGGGCTGGTTGAATAAAACACTTTTACTTTTTTGGTATTTGGCTTGATGGCAATTGTAAGTGCACTTCCAAGATAAGGCTGGGGTTCAGCAATGTTAAAAGTGGTTTCTTCGCCGTTGTCAAGAATAACTTTTGTGATATTCAGATCTCTGCTGTCGAGGATGATCTCATTCACGCCGGTCTTATTTTCAATGTCGAGTTCAGCACTGCCTTCCAAAGTTTTATTTTCAAAACTTACGGTAAGGTCCAGATTAAGATGGGTGATCACCGCTTCTGCGGGATGTGAATAAGAATGAATGTCATGTGAGGTCATTTGCTCATCTTTTTGTTCCTGCTCATCGCTCCCTTGTTGTGAGTTGGGGGAACATGCTGCCAGAATCCCGGCAACAAACAGCGGAATATATTGCTTTAAAATTTTCATAATCTTTGAGAATGGGCGAAAATAAGCATTTCGGGTCAGAGGGTGTTGTTGGTATCTCGGATCAAGGACTTTCAGATATTGGAGTTCAGGAATTTATCTTTGCAGATATCAGAAAGTAACTACTCAATTGGATCAGCAAATTCAATATCCCGATTCAGTCCTATCAACCGCATCCTATAGTTTGCAGGAAGACACTGTTGAATTCAGGTTCAGCGATGAGGGGGTTTCGGTGATGCATTCCGAACATGAGGACCCCGGACAACTGCGTGAAATACCCAGAATTTTTGAAGATCATCTGTTAAAGCCTGTAAATCAATCTCCCCAGCCGGTCATCGACCGCACACCGGACTGGTTCATCATCATTATTTTGGTTGCACTGGCAGGAGTAGCTTACGTAAGAGCCATATATCCCAAGACCTTTAAACAGATAGTACGTTTGTTGTTCAATGACGCCCTCGCAACTCAAGCGGTAAGAGAGGAGAATACCCTGGTTCAACGGTCTTCAGTAATGCTATCCTTTATATTTTACATCACGGGTGCCCTGTTCCTCTACCAGCTAAGTATTTATTACAATTGGAAAGTACCGGACCTGTCCAACAACTTTCTGAGATTTGTATTGTTTGCTCTGCTCATGGCATTTGCTTATTCGCTTAAGCTGGTAATACTCAAATCACTGGGGTGGTTATTCGGGGGCGACAGGCCTTTGTCGCATTACATATTCAACATCCTGCTTATCAATAATATCCTTGGGTTGGTTATGTTGCCGGTAGTACTGTGTATAGCATTTATGGATTCAGCCCTCATCAGAGAGTTCATTGTTGCAGGGATGATTCTGGCACTTATCTCATTTATATACAGGCTTTTCAGAGGAATGATTATTTGGCGGGGTACTAAGGGCGTATCTTTCTTCTATTTAATTTTGTACTTTTGCACGCTCGAAATCGCACCTCTGTTGGTGGTATACCGATTGGCAGCGAATTCGTGGTATTAAAGTATAATTAAATTTCACATTCACTTTGGAAAAGACTGTGAGTAAAGACTTGAAAGTGAAATCTATTTTGGTTTCACAGCCTAAGCCGGAATCGGACAAGTCACCTTATCATGATTTGGCTAAGAAATATGGTTTGAAGATCGACTTCAGACCTTTTATTCATGTTGAGGGTGTGCCTTCCAACGACTTTCGAAAGGAGCGTATCAATATTTCCGACTTTTCAGCTGTAATATTAACCAGCCGTTATGCTGCTGACCATTTTTTCAGGATGTGTAACGAATTACGTATTCCTAATCTGGATCAGTTAAAGTATTTCTGCATATCTGAATCTACGGCCTTCTATCTTCAGAAGTATGTTGTGTTTCGCAAAAGAAAGATCTTTTATGGTAAGTCCAGTATCAATGATCTGATAGATGTTATTAAAAAGCACAAGAAGGAAAAATTCCTGTTACCCTGTTCCGATATTCATAAGCAGGAGATAGCTGATACGCTTACTGAACACAATATAGAGTTCACCAAGGCTATTATGTATCGTACGGTATGCAGTGACCTTTCTGACCTTGCAGATGTCAATTATGATATGCTGGTATTTTTCAGCCCTTCCGGGATTACGTCGTTGTTGAAGAACTTTCCAAAGTTCAAGCAAAATAAAACACGTATAGCCGCTTTTGGTGCTACAACTACAAAAGCAGTTGAAGAAGCAAGCCTGAGGGTTGATGTTATGGCTCCTATTCCTGAGGCCCCTTCAATGACCATGGCCATTGAACAATATTTAAAAAAGGCTAACAAATAATATCCGGAATTCCGGTTGAAGAAGGGTGGGAGTTCCCACCCTTTTTTATTTTACATTTAGGCATGGATCGGCACAAGTATAATTTTCCTGCGATTGAAAGGCTCAAACAATTGAACCTTTTTAAGCTCCTATTGGAAAATGGTAGGGCCTCTAACTTGTCACCCCTCAGAATGACCGTTTATAAAATACCATTTAATGGTGAAAGCAATTTGCAGGTAGCTTTTAGTGTACCTAAACGTAAATTCAAACGTGCTGTTGACCGAAATCTGTTAAAGAGAAGAATGAGGGAGTCGTACCGCCTGAACTGCCATGATGTAAGAGAAGGGATAAAAAATAGCGATTTTACACTGCTGATATTATTCACTTATCTTAATCATGAATTTAAGGATTATCAAACCATTGAGTCGGCTATGATCCGGCACTTAAAAAGTGTTGAGCTATGATTAGGAAGGTCATTTCCTATATGTTCATCGGTATCATTTTGTTTTATAAAAATGCCATCAGTCCTTTGTTGCCCCCTGCTTGCAGGTATACTCCTACATGCTCGGAATATGGTCTTCAGGCTATTAGAAAATATGGGCCTTTTAAAGGAGGATGGTTGGCTTTGAAGCGCTTCCTTTCATGCAATCCCTGGGGGGGGCATGGCCATGATCCTGTCCCATAATAGGGTTAAAATGAAAGACATCGGTGCAAGTTTGCAGTTATCCACATTTCATTGGTGTATTTTTACGAAATATTGGTCAATAGCCACTGTGTAATCCGTAAGTTTGAAATTCCTGGGAAATGGGTATTTGCAACCCTTATGGTGATAGAGCAGTCTCTGATCATAAAGGCTCACGGCACTGCAATATCGGACCGGGAGTTGAGTTATTTAAAGATAGAATTTCTATTTCAAACTAGTAAAACGATATGAAAAGGTCACTCCTCAAAAAAGCAACCCGGATATTTGCATTTGTATCAGTATTATCTGCAGGTGTTTTTTCTTATTCCTACACCGATGAATTCTTCGAGATCAGCCGTAACATGGACATTTTTGCCACCCTGTTCCGAGAGCTCAATATTTATTATGTGGATGAGACCAAGCCTGGTAACCTCATGAAAACTGGAATAGATGCCATGCTTGAGTCCTTGGACCCGTATACAAATTATATTCCTGAGTCAGAAGTTGAGGATTACAGGTTTATGACCACCGGTCAGTATGGAGGCATAGGAGCTTTGATAGGTCAGAAGGATGATAAAGTAGTTATCACAGATCCATATGAAGGTTTTCCTGCTCAGAAAGCAGACTTGCGTGCAGGTGACGTTCTGATAAAAGTTGACAACAAAGAATTGGCCGGGTTGAAATATGATGAGGTCTCAAAACTCCTTAAGGGCCAGCCGGGAACCCCTGTGAAGCTTACAATTGAACGCCCCGGAACCTCACAATTGCTCGAAAAAGAGATAATGCGTGATGAGATCAAGATCAACAGCGTTTCATATTATGGAATGCTAGATGATGAAATTGGTTATATCAAACTAACAGGATTTACTGATAACGCAGGTCATGAAGTGAAGGAAGCTTTGCTGGATCTGAAAGCCAAACATAATGTAAAATCATTGGTATTTGATTTGCGTGGTAATCCTGGAGGACTTTTGAACGAAGCGGTGAATATCACAAATATATTTATCGACAAGGGAACCGAAGTTGTAACTACCAAGGGTAAAGTAAAAGAATGGGATAAAGCATATAAGGCACTTAACAGCCCTATCGACACCAGTATCCCATTGGTGGTTCTTGTCAACAGCGGATCGGCATCAGCATCGGAGATCGTTTCAGGTAGCATCCAGGATCTTGACAGAGGTATCGTAATAGGACAGCGTACTTTTGGAAAAGGGTTGGTTCAAACCACAAGACCTCTAACATATAATGCACAGCTAAAGGTGACCACAGCTAAATATTACATTCCAAGCGGAAGATGTATTCAGGCTTTGGATTACTCTCACAGGAACGATGATGGCAGTGTTGGGAAAGTGCCGGATTCGTTAATAACCGAATTCAAAACTTCAAAAGGCAGAAAAGTATTCGATGGTGGAGGAGTGTCGCCTGACCTTGCACTTGAACCACAACAGTTGAGCAATATCTCAAGGAGCCTGTACTCAAAGCAGTTGATCTTTGATTTTGCAACCCAATACAGACTCAAGCATGAATCAATAGCACCGGCTCGTACTTTTGAGATCTCTGAAAAAGACTATCAGGATTTTGTAGCATACATTGCCGACAAAGAGTATGATTATACTACACAAAGTGAAAAGAATCTTAATGATCTGATGGCTTCGGCAGAGAAGGAAAAATATTTTAATGCTATCAAGCCTGAATACGAAGCTTTGAAGAAAAAGATGATCCACGACAAACAGGAGGATCTTGTTAAATATAAGGACGAGATATCTAAGTTGCTTACAGATGAGATTGTTTCACGGTATTATTATCAGGATGGAAGAATTGAAGCATCATTCAATGTTGACCCTGAGATCATCAAAGCTATGGAGGCTCTAAAAGATAATACTGTTTATACTTCCATAATGAACAGAGACCCTCAAACTATGAAGGAGTAATCATTCGGTTCTGATTTACCATAAATTTATGAGCCGAGAACAAGTTTCTTACTACCTGTTGTTCACAGGGATATTTATTCTTGCGGCTTCTCTTTCGCTTTCCAACTTTGGCATGAGTATTTCGCAGGCTTTTCTAGGAGCAGGTTGGCTTTTGTCATCAAACTTTTCTGAAAAATTCAAAAAGCTAAAAACCAGTAAAGCTGCACTCTTATTGATATCGGTATATCTGCTTCATATCATTGGTTTGCTATGGACCGCAGATTTTACTTATGCAATGAAGGATCTTCGCATTAAGCTGCCATTATTTGTGATCCCTTTCATAATGGCTACAATTCCTCCATTAAAGTCGGGGCACTTCAATAAAATATTGAAATTAATTATAGCCGGTGTGTTTGTTTCAACACTTATCAGTTTTGCTGTTTACCTGGGAATAATAAAACGAGAGGTCATAGATATTAGGGATATCTCAATCTTTATTTCTCACATCAGGTTGTCATTGCTGATCACTGTCTCAATAATTTTATCAGGTTGGTTATGGTATAAGGATTCGGATAAAAAGTTGTCCATAGTCTATTTATTCCTAACCGGATGGTTTATTTATTTTCTATCGCTTATCGAGTCGGTTACGGGTTTTGCAATTTTATTCGTGCTAATGATCAGTGGACTTATTTTTCTTGTTGTGAGAATTAGAACAATTTCACTGAGGTATATTGTTGTTGCAACAATTGGGGTCATGATATTGTCAAGTTTATGGTACCTTAAAAAGGTCAATGATGAGGTTTGTGCAAGCCCCGCGATCGATTTCACATCACTTGATAAAACTACTGTTAACGGTAACGCATATAGTAATGATCCAGTGGCGGGAACTTATGAAAACGGAAATTACATCTGGATGTATGTGTGTGAACAGGAACTGGAATATGAATGGGGTAAAGTGAGCAGTATGCCTATCCATGGAAATGATAAGCGTGGTCAGTCGTTAAATGTTACATTAATCCGATACATGGCATCAAAAGGGCTAAGGAAGGATTCAGCCGGTTTCTCAAGTTTATCTTCTGATGATATTAACAGTATTGAAGGTGGTGTTGCCAATTATAAATATAACCATCCGGGACTAATAGGTGCCAGACTACATCAGATATTCTGGGAAATAAACAGGTATCATAAAGGTGGAGACCCCAGTGGTCATTCGGTTGCCCAGCGTCTTGAATATTGGAGGGCTGCCATTGCTATTATTAAAGCTGAGCCCTTCATTGGTGTTGGTACGGGTGATCCGCCAGGTGCGTTTTCATTACAATATAAAAAAATGAACAGCAGGCTTTCGGATAAGTGGCGTTTGCGGGCGCACAATCAATACTTATCATTTGCGGTTGCATTTGGTATTCCGGGAATGATTTGGTTTGTGTTTGTTCTTTGGTACTTGTGCGGTGTTGCTATAAGACAAAGGAATTTTCTATTCATTTCATTTTTTATAGTGGCATTACTTTCTATGCTCACTGAAGATACTCTTGAAACTCAGGCCGGAATTACCTTCTTCAGCTTTTTTAGCAGCCTGTTTTTATTTACTTACCCAACAGCTGAAGACCGTTGACCAAAAAATCTCTGGTGTTTGCCAACCTCGCTTTGTACATTGCAATACGGTAAATAAGATTAGAGCTGTAATTGTAAGTGGCTGATTATCAAGGCTGGAAAATATCCTACAGCTCATATAAACGGGGAATATTAAAATGGCAGGCAAACTACCTGATATTGAGTTGCTATACTTAAAAGCAATAGAACATGAATCGGCTAATGATACAGGTTCAGCTGCTGGAGCTTTTGGAGATATGGCGGAAAAATACCCTGAAGATAGCAGGGGGTGGCTTGGGTTGGCTAATATATATTACAATAAACTTGGTGACCTTGAAAAGGCAGAAGAATATTACAAAAAGGCGGTTGGACTTCCCGGTGCCAGTGCTGCAGCTTTTCTTTCTTACAGCGACTTGCTATTGCATTTGAACAGGTTTGCGGAAATGAATGCAATGGTAAATAAGGCGATGGAGATAACGGGAGTCAGTAAGAGTACAGGATCATACAAGGTGGGACTACTTAAAGAGAGTCAGGGGAATTTTGATGACGCTATAGATGCTTATCGAAAGGCCATTTTAGCTTCTTTCTCAGGAGATGAAATAGACCTGGCAGAAAAATCTATTCTTCGTTGTCAGGTGAAGAAAAAGTATTCGTGATCAACTAATGCCGGGCCAGAATTTACATATCAGTTAATTGCTTTTATCAAGATCGAACTCCTGAATTGAGTCGTCAACTTTTTCGGCATATGATAGGTCGGGGAGGTATATTTCAAATCGGGTGAATTTTTCTTCAAGTGATGAAAATTCTATCACCCCTCCCAATCGGTCTATTGCGTTCCTTACAACATATAATCCCAGACCATTGCCCTTTGATGAATTACTCCCTCGGTTGAACATAAAGAACATATTATTCCTGGCCTGCTCATCAATGCCTTTTCCATTGTCTTCGATGCGGATCATCACACCTTTCAGAAAATCAGAAACCTCTATACTTGCTATCCGTCCCGGGTTACCGGCACTGAATTTAATAGCATTATCAATAAGGTTGTGGAGGATGTTGAATAAAAGATCAGGATCGGTTTTGAATGTCGTGTTATTGCTGATCTTGATCTTTTTCCTGACGGAATCAAAATCGGGTGATGATTTTAATTTATCTAATACTCTTCGAATAGTCTCAGCAAAATTTATTTTTTTCGGAAATATCTTTTCACGTCTGATCCTAACAACATTCAGAAGTTGTTCCAGCATTATATTTAGTTTTTCTGCTGATGTGTGGATCATTTCATTGTAATCATGGATTACTTTAGAGGCGTTTTCTTTTCTTAACAGATCTGTCAATCCAAGTATTGATGATAAAGGACCTTTTAAATCATGAGAAGAGCGATAAATAAATGTTTGAAGTTCGTTGCGGGCTGATTTTAACTTTTCTTCAATCATCTTCTTATCATGGATGTCAGCTAACGTTGCCAGCAACCCATCAGGCTCACCGTTTTTATTTCTTATGATTGAATAACTGAAAAGGCACCATCTTGACGACCCGTCTTTTGTATGCACTTGCGTCTCATAATGCTCAAACATTGTTTCTGTCACATCTCTTTCCAACAAATCAGTTAATGGTATCTGAAACATCTCCTGAGGTAAGGTCTTGCCTTGAAGGGAGTTTTTATCATAACCGGTGATGTCAAAGAAACGGCTATTGGCCAGCATCATCTCGCCAGACGAATTAACAAGTAATAATCCTTCATGCATAGTTTCAACAAGAGCCCTGTAATCTTCCTCTTTCCTACGGATCTTTTCCTGAGCCTCCTTTTGTTCTGTGATCTCAGCATGCGTCAATAAGGTTCCTGTAATGACACCCTGATCATCATGGAGTGGAGTTGAACGGACTCTGAACCAAGTTTTGATTCCGGACCTGTTCATGATCTGCAATTCAATGACCTTACTGGAATGACGTAATGATCGGTTTGTTTCTTCATCACTCTTTTCACCTGCTTGTAGCAATGAGCTATACTGGATTCCATTCACCTCTTCAAGCTTGTATCCTGATGCAGCAAGAAATTGTTTGTTAACAAATCTTATTATACCATCATTATCGATATGTACAACGCCCTCTGATATATTATCTAGTAGCAGTCTGTACGCATATTCACTTTGGCGAATTGTTCTTTCTGCAACTTTACGATCACTTATGTTCCTTGCAAAAAAAGAGATCCCTTCCGGTGAGGCATCTTTTCCCAAAATTGGATTCACAGATATTTCAACATCCAATGTTGTGCTTCCAAAAGCGAAGGAAGTTTCTTCAGTAAACTGCTCACCGTTAAAACCTCTGTCCATCAGCATCTTGAACCATTTGCTGTATTTGGCTCCAATTGTTTCAGGCAAGCTTTCGCCAATTATAGGTACATGACCCGAGATTCGATAGTAGCTATCACGAAATACGGAATTGATGGTTATAAACCTGTAATTCCGGTCAACCGACCATATTCCGTCACGAGTGTTTTCAATTAATGCTTCAGTAGTGGCTTTACTTCCGTAGAGTTCATTTTCAAATTCTTTCCTCTCTACAGAATAATTCACCGACCTTGTCAGCAGGTTTGACGATAATTGATTTTTCAAGAGGTAGTCTTGTGCACCTTCTCTTAATGCCTCTTTGGCTAATTTTTCATCATCGATAGCTGTTAAGATTATCACAGGTATCTTTTGAGCTATTGTTCTCAGTAATCTGAATGAGTTGATGCCCAAACTATCGGGCAAATTAAGGTCGAGGAAAATAACATCAGGATACAAAGTTGAAATCATAGAGATCCCATCAGCCAGGTTATCTGAAACGTGAAGTTTTTCAATTTTCAGGTTCGTATGAGATAAAGTTTGCCTGAACACCCTTGAATCAACAGGGTTATCTTCTATTAAGAGGAACTTAAAAGGTTTGTTTTTGGTTCTCACTATTGTAGTGGCATTTTAAAAATTAAATTACCACTGGCTTTGTACGCAAAAGTACCCCCTTAAGGTTTCATAATCAGCTATTTCGGTGCAGTAGGGTTTTGGTCAAGAAACCCTGCTAAAAACCTGTGAATATTGAATTCAGGGGATTTTGAAGCCTGATCAAGGGCTGAGCGGAGTGCTTTTTGGTCGTATTTTTTTAGAAGATAAGCACCTGCCAGGTGAAGTGCCCGGCGATACATCAGCTCACTACTATGCGGGTGAGTTGTTGAAAGTTGTTGTTTGATAGCTGAAAAAAGATCCTCTACACCCTTCTCCTCTGAGGCTACAGTTTTTATAACAGGAATATCGTTTTTTGTATCAGGCCTTTCGTGGACCATTAACTGTAATGTTTGAATCATTTTATCCGCACCTGCTCTGTCAGCTTTGTTGACAACAAATATGTCAGCTATTTCAATGATCCCTGCTTTAATGGCTTGGATCTCATCACCTGATTCAGGAACAAATATCACCAATGTTACATCTGCCAGTCCGGCAATCTCCACTTCTGATTGACCCACACCAACTGTTTCAATGATCAGATAGTCGAACCCTGCAGCTTTCATCACATCAACTATTTCATATGTGCGCGATGATAGACCTCCCAATGCTCCACGGGTTGCCAACGACCTTATATAAACCCTGGGGTCATTGAAGTGTGAGCTCATTCGTAATCTATCACCCAACAATGACCCTTTGGTAAAAGGTGATGTAGGATCTACAGCCAGAACCCCAACCTTGATCTTTTCATCTTTGAGCAGCTCATTTATAAGGGCATTTACCATAGTGCTCTTACCGGCACCCGGAGGACCGGTGATACCTATAACAGGAGTGCTTTTTGGGATATGAAGATTTTGAAGTATGAATTCTCCGTCAGGTGAATTATCCTCCACTTTACTTATGCACCGTGCTAGTGCACGCAGGTCACCTGCATGTAATTTATCTATGAGTGCCTGTACAGATCCATCCATTTCCGGCTCAAATTAACTATTTACTTCAGATGTTAATATTCTCCTGCAATAATTTATCTGTCCCAAATGATATGTGAGATGAGCCAGTAAAAATGACAGGGTTTCTGAATAGTCCATTTTAAATCCTCCTATCTCCAACGGATATGTTTTTGTGAGATCGCCAGGAGCAAGACCATCAATTGACTTTTGAACTTCATCTTTGGTAATGTGTATCAACTCTAACAATTCATCAACTGTAAGTCCGGATCCGGTGAACTCCTTTTCACGGTCTCTGATGTAGCCAGTATTTCCTATGGCTGAACCTATAAAATGTCGGAGGTTTCCACATATGTGCATGGTAAGATTCCCAATACTGTTTGTTATCCCTGGTAATACTTTCCAAAGCTCATTAGAATGTTTTAACTGCAACAGTTCCGACCCCAGTGTTTCCAGTTCCTTTAAATAGAGTTTGTTATAAAATAATAGCATCTGATGATTTTCCTGTGATAGAGTGCTAATGTATGATTTTAGCCATTAAAGTGAGGTCAATTTCGTAAATGAAATAGTTAATGTTTTACTTTGCGGTAGATATGGGAGAAGTTAAAATATCAGGGATGGTTGTGTGCTTCAACGAAGAGCGGGATATCGAAAGATGTCTGAGATCTTTGCTGAAAGTCACTGATGAAATAGTGGTGGTTGATTCTTATTCCACCGACTCTACTCCGGAAATATGCAAGTCGCTTGGGGTTCGGTTTATCCAACAGGAGTTTTTAGGATATATTGAGCAAAAAAGTTTTGGCGCATTGCAAACAGAATATGATGTTATATTATCGCTTGATGCAGATGAAGAGCTATCTGAAGATCTTATCAAATCAATTTTAGAAGTTAAATCAAACTGGAAAGCTGATGGATTTTTATTGAACAGGCTTACAAATTATTGTGGTAAGTGGATATATCACAGTGGATGGTACCCTGATAGTAAATTAAGGTTATTCAATAAGCAAAAAGCAAAATGGGGTGGAAGTAATCCTCATGACAAGGTGATCATGAACAAAGGGTCAATTGTAAAGCAGTTGCGAGGTGATATCCTTCATTACAGTTATTATACCTTTGAAGAACATGTGAACCAGATAAACAGGTTTTCTGATATAGCTTCAAGGTCTTTGTACAAAAGAGGTGTGAAGGGAAGTGTTATAAAAGTAATTTATAAGCCATTGGCCCGATTCATTAAATCATACATTTTCAAATTAGGTGTATTGGATGGTAAGGCGGGCTTTACAATTGCTAAAATGACAGCCAAGGCGTCTTATATGAAATACACGAAACTATTGAAACTTCAAAAAGAGGGAGCATGACTGAACCAGTGGTACTTCATATTTCTACAGCACGTTCATGGCGAGGAGGAGAACAACAGCTGGCATATCTGGTTGGTGAATTAAAAAAAATGAATGTCAAACAGTACGTTCTATGTGTAAAAGATTCAGCTGTTGAAACATATTGCAGGCATTCCCACATCCCGTATTTTTCAACTGAAAAGCGCTCATCGGTGGATATATTTTTTGCTTCCAGGATAGCTTCTATTTGCAGAAAGAACAAGATAGAACTTATTCATACTCATGATTCCCATGCTCATACTTTCAGCATTCTGGCCTGTGATTTCTTTGGTTGCAGATCTTCAATAATTGTAAGCAGAAGGGTTGATTTTCCTGTAAGTAAGAGTGCATTCTCTAGGTATAAATATAATCACCGTAAGGTAAAACGAATATTATGTGTCTCTGATAAGATCAGGGAGATAACCTCCGGTTCATTGAAAGACCCTTCCAAGATACTCACTGTACATTCCGGAATAGACTATTCAAGATTCGCCGGCAAGACCAATTCTGGTAAACTCCACACAGAATATTCGCTTGATAGTTCCATGAAGTTGGTTGGAAATGTGGCTGCACTGGCACCACATAAAGATTATTTTACGTTTGTTGATGCGGCGGCTATTCTTTGTAGAAAAAATGATAACATCTGCTTTTTTATCATCGGTGATGGTCCCTTGCAATCAGAAATAAAAGCATATGTGAAAAAAAGTGGATTTGCCTCGCGAATCATCATGACCGGTTTCAGAACAGATATCCCCGAGATTCTTCCTGAACTGGATGTGTTTTTGATAACTTCTGAAACCGAAGGTTTAGGAACCACCATATTGGATGCTTTTGCTTGCAGAGTGCCGGTTGTTGCTACTGCTGCAGGCGGTATTCCCGAGATCGTAGTTCATGAACATACGGGTCTGCTTGCTTCTGTAAAGGATTCTGTTTCACTGGCCAAATATGTAGAAATAATGCTTGCAGATCTGAATTTCAGAGATAAGATCATAGAAAATGCATCCGAACACTTGACCTTATTTACTACTTCGGCAACAGCAGAAAAAACCCTGGCATGTTATCGGGAAGTAAGTGGTGCCTACAATGAAGAGAACTGAAACACTTAAAAGAATCATATCCGGATTGCCTGATACCCCCGGAGTTTACCAGTTCTTTAACGATCAGGAGCAACTCATTTATGTAGGCAAGGCTAAAAGTTTAAAGAAAAGAGTATCCAGCTATTTTACAAGAGGAAAATACGACAACGCCAAAACAGCCATACTTGTAAGACATATTCAGGATATCAAGTACATATTGGTTGAAACAGAACTTGACGCATTGTTACTGGAGAATAATCTCATTAAAAAACATCAGCCAAGGTATAATGTACTTTTAAAAGATGATAAAACATACCCCTGGATATGCATTAAAAATGAGAACTTTCCCAGGGTTTTTTCAACGCGTAAATTCATTCGTGACGGTTCGCAATATTTTGGACCTTTTGCTTCGGCTAAGATGGTAAACACATTGTTGGAATTGATACATAAGATCTTCAAGATCCGTACCTGTCATCTTGCGCTGACGCCGGAAAATATAGCCAAAGGAAAGTTCAAGGTATGTCTGGAATATCAAATTGGAAACTGCCTGGGCCCATGCGAAGGTTTGCAAACTCAGGATGATTATGATCAATCTGTTCAACAGGTGAAGGAGATACTTAAAGGAAACATCCACACGGTTATCTCCTATCTTAACGGGTTAATGAAAAAGAGTGCCGATGCATTCAGGTACGAAGAAGCACAGGTGTTGAAAGATAAGATCGAGATCCTGGATAATTATAGAAGCAAGTCAGTTGTGGTAAACTCATCAATACATAATATTGATGTATTCTGCATAATTGACAGAGGTAAGATTGCGTATGTGAACTTTTTAAAGGTCATGAATGGTGCTATAATACAGTCGCACACCATTGAGCTCAAGAAGAAACTGGATGAATCGATACCGGAATTACTCTCTCTAGCAATTGCAGAATTAAGGAACAGGTACAACAGTGAATCCAATGAGATCATTGTGAATGAGCTTCCTGATATGGAACTCCCTGGTGTTACTTTTACGATTCCCAAGATCGGCGATAAAAAACATTTGCTTGGGTTGTCAATAAAGAATTTAACTTATTACATCCGAGAGCAGGAGTTGAAGCAAGAGAAACTAGACCCTGAGGTAAAGATAGACCGTATCATGGAACAGATGAAAAACGATCTCAGGATGCGGGTTCAGCCCAGATATATCGAGTGTTTCGATAATTCCAATTTGCAGGGAACTGATCCTGTTGCTGCAGTAGCTGTTTTCCGCAATGGCAGAGCTTCAAAAAAGGAGTATCGCCATTTTAATATCAAAACGGTGGAAGGACCTGATGATTTTGCATCCATGGAGGA
Source organism: Bacteroidota bacterium (assembly GCA_024643795.1). Taxonomy (GTDB): domain Bacteria; phylum Bacteroidota; class Bacteroidia; order AKYH767-A; family OLB10; genus JAHEMF01. Next base: position 80,468 of record JAHEMF010000005.1, read on the forward strand.
GGTGATATTTCGCAGATATAAAAGGTTGATAGATGAGAATGCTGAACTGCCACAACTAATAGTGATAGATGGTGGAAAGGGACAACTAAGTTCGGCTGTCGGGAGTTTGAGGAAACTAGGCGTTTATGGCAAGGTCACCATCATTGGAATAGCAAAACGATTAGAAGAGATCTACTTTCCCGGCGACCCTGTTCCACTTTATCTTGATAAGAAGGGAGAGTCACTACGTATCATACAACAGATCAGAGATGAGGTTCACCGGTTCGGTATCGCGCATCATCGTAAACTCAGAGAAAAGAAAATGAAAAATACTTCATTGTCGGAGATCAATGGAATTGGCAATACCACAGCAGAATTATTGCTGAGTCATTTTAAATCAGTAAAAAAGATTAGTGAATCAAGTTTTGATGAGCTTTCCGGGTTGATCGGTCAGGCAAAAGCTAAAATGGTATTTGACCATTTCAATAGGTTAAAATAATTCTTATTCCTCCGTGATAGTTGCAGGCCCCAAGGCATTCAGCTTTTGACCGTTTTCACTGAAAACAACAACCCTGTACCAAACTGGTCCTTCAAGAGTGGTGTAATCAGTAAATGAATAAGTGATCTTATCATTTTTAATCGTCCCCGAATTAACATACCCTGCAAATACATATTTATTACCGTCAATTGATCTTTCTACCAAGTAGTAGCCGGTCTTATTTAGATCATCTTCTGTCCATGTAACATTTGTTGAGTTGTTTTCAGATCTTACAAGAATGGTATGTTCTGTCTCAGGTTCAAAGATCTCAATAATTTGGGATGGTGTTCCTTCAACTGAAATCGTTATTCCCTTGTTCGGTAAACGCCATATTTCATCTGCTCCATCGCAAACAAAAGAGATGCGCATACGTACGTTACCTTTGGCCGGTACAACTAAAGTATCGGTAAGCACTAAGCCATCCTGAGTTACCACGTCACCTCTTACAGTAACTGATCTGACCACTTTATCATTAACATAATAGAATAACCACGCAAAATCTCTTGATTCCAGATTGCCACTATTTATCAGCTGTGTTTTTATTATAACCTTATTGTTTGCAGTTTCATCAGTGGTTGGGAGTGCCACAGCGGCAGAATAAAAATTGCATGAATTTTTTGATACCGTCCAGCCCTGCTCACCTGCCGTATTGCATGAAACCTGGTACAGGTTTTTCATACTGGCCTGAAACTCATAGAGTTTCACAGGCTCTGATGCAAACAAAGAGCCCGTAAAACAGTAGATCAGAGCCACAGTTAACAGTCTATTGATCAATACTTTTGGAAACATTGGTAATTTATACGCAATAATTGGTGGTGGGTTACTTGTCTAGTTGGCTGAAAAGCAATCTAATGCCTGAGAAATCGTTAAATTCGCATTACCGGATATTTTTGAATCTCCCCAGGTAGTTTATGAAGTTAAAGGTATCATATTTTTTCTCTTTGTGTTTTGTATTGGTACTGGTATTGCCTGTATCGAATAGTTTGGCCCAGTTTTACCAGGGCTATCAAATGGATTTTGGAAAGAACAGAGTACAGCATAAAGATTTTCTCTGGACATACTACCGGTTCAAAAATTTTGACACTTATTTCTATGTGGGTGGTAAAGAGTTGGCAGTATTTGTTGGAAAAACTGCCGACCAGGAGATCAAAGATGTAGAGACTTTATTTGACTATAAGGGATTTAACAGACTCCAGTTTATGATATTCAACAGTTTGTCCGATATGAAACAAACCAATATCGGTTTGGATGGGGGTGAACTTGTTCAAAATACCGGAGGGTTGACACGCATTGTTGGTAATAAAGTATTGGTTTATTTTGACGGCGATCATGAACACTTGAGACAGCAGATTCGTGCAGGTATTGCTCAGGTATATTTTAACCAGTTGATGTATGGTGGTAATATAAAGGACAGACTTCAAAGTGCTGTGCTGCTGACCATACCGGAGTGGTACGAACAAGGATTGATATCCTATGTTTCTAAAGGGTGGACATCTGTTGAAGATAACCAGATGCGTGACGGTATTCTTTCAGGTAAATATAAGCGTTACAATAAACTGCTTGAAAATGAAAGTGTTTTTGCAGGACATTCCATGTGGCATTATATATCAGAAAACTACGGAAGGCATGCAATTGCCAATCTCCTCTATGTTACCAGAGTGAACCGGAGTGTGGAAAGCAGTTTTATGAATGTTATAGGAGTCAATATCAAACAACTTACCAGAAACTGGCTAACATACAATCAAAAGTATTATCAGGATGACGATAAGGGCAGGGCAATGCCAAAAGGCGACCCTGTTGCAATAAACAAAAAGCCATCACGAATAATTACACAACCTCATCTGAGTCCTGATGGATCTCAACTAGCCTATGTTTCAAATGATCTGGGTAAGTACCGCGTATATGTTGTTGATGTGAACAAGAAGAAACGACATAAGGTCTTAAAAGACCATTATAAATCACTGGAACAAATAACCGACCTTTCGTTTCCCCTGTTAGCTTGGCACCCATCGGGTAGTTACCTTACGGTGATGCGTGAAAAAAAAGGTAAGATCTGGTTTGAATATTACCCTACTGGTAAAGGGAAAATAGAGCGTAGTCAATTCTTTTATTTCGACAAGGTTTTGGATTATTCCTTTTCTGATAATGGCCAGGATATTGTTCTCTCAGGAATTCAAAATGGTCACTCAGATATTTTTGTTTATAATGTTCGCAGTCGAACAGCCACAAACCTTACGAATGATGCCTATGATGATCTGTATCCCAGGTTTATCAACGGCTCACGAGAGATAGTTTTTTCTTCTAACAGAGTCAATGATACTATTGGAGTTGACAAGAGTGATGTGTTACCACCATCCAATAATTTCGATATCTTCCAGTTGGACTATGCTTCCCGATCAGATGTTTTAAAAAGAGTAACAAATACTCCGCTTGCCAACGAGATAAGACCTGAGCCATTAGATTCAGGCAGGTTTTATTTTTTAAGCGATGCTTCAGGAATATATAATCGATACGTTGGGTATACTGACAGTACCATTGCATTCATTGATACTTCGGCACATTACCGTTATTACTCAGAAGCTTTTCCGCAATCAGATTATTCTCGCGGACTCATAGACCATCATATGAGCCAGAAGCAAAACAGATATGTTGAAATGATATACTCTGAAGGGCGGTACCGTATGTACGTCAATGCTCCTCCAAGGCCAGACCTTACAGGTGCAGTTACGCCATCTACAACCATGCTCAAGCAATTGCAGGCAGGAAGGTTTATTCGTAATAAAGTTAAAAAGAAGATAGTGCCGGAAATTTTACAACCGGTAAAAACAGAAGTAGTTGACTCTGCTGATAGTAAACCGAAGATCAATGCTACAGATAAAATTGATATCAATAACTATGTTTTTCAGAGTGAATTTGAAAAGCCACGTGCAGAAAAGAAACGTGAAGAGAAAGCTGCAGCCAAACAAGCAGCTATAGAAGAGGCTTCGGAGTTTGAGTCGGATTCATTACCCTCAAATCCGAAAACTAATTTGGCGTTGGCAGACAGTGGCGAGATTGAGTTTATGCTACCCAAACAAAGAAATTATGACCCCGCATTTTCAGCCGATTATTTTCTCACTCAGCTGGATAATACATTGCAAAACTCAACCTACCAGCCCTTTACAGGTGGTGCTTTTTACTTTGATCCCGGACTTAACATACTGATAAAAGTTGGAGTTAATGATCTGATGAATGATTACCGGATCACCGGTGGTTTCCGACTGGCAGGAGACCTGAACTCCAATGAATATTTCATGAGTTATGAGAATCAGAAAAAAAAGATCGACAAAAAACTCTCTTTTTACAGACTGGCAAGAGAGTATACCAGTGGATTTTCCTATTTAAAAGTTCACACACATGAGGTGAAAGGGCAATTGAAATTTCCTCTCAATGACCTCACATCCATCAGGCCTTCATTATCATTCCGTACAGATCGCATTGTTACTTTAAGTACGGATATAGCCTCCTTAATTGAACCTACAGTTCATAACTATTGGGGATCCGGAAAAATCGAATTCGTTTATGACAACACTATAAATAAAGGGTTGAATTTATATAACGGTATACGTTATAAGATCTTTGTAGAATCATTCAGGCAGATCGACCAGGAGAAGACCTGGCTTGGAGTGGTTGGGGCAGACTTCAGATATTATATGAAAGTTCATCGTCAGATAATATGGGCAAACCGGTTTGCTACTAGTACCTCGTTTGGCGATCAGAAACTACTATACTATCTGGGATCTACTGACAATGCTATAGTGCCATCAAATAATTTTGACTACGGCATTCCTATAGACCAGTCGCTTAACTATGGTTTTCAGGCGGTGGCCACTCACTTGAGAGGCTTTAAGCAGAACATAAGAAATGGAAATAGCTTTGCATTGATAAATTCTGAACTTAGGGTTCCTTTGTTTCAATATCTGTTGAATAAACCCATACGTTCAGACTTTATCAGGAATTTCCAGATAGTAGGTTTCTTTGATATTGGAACAGCATGGACCGGAGATACACCCTATTCAAACAATAATAGCTTTAATACAGAGGTAATTTCAGGAAACCCTGTAACTGTTGTGCTTGACAGGCAGGTTGATCCTGTGGTGGCAGGATTCGGAGGAGGATTACGTTCGAGAATCTTCGGATATTTTCTAAGAGCCGACTGGGGTTGGGGTTATGAAGACGGTGTAGTTCGTAAGCCTGTGTTTTATCTGGCTTTAGGACTGGACTTTTAACAAGTTGTACCATTAAACAGAATTCAAATGAATGAGAACACAAAACAGTTGAAGGAAAAAGTGAAGGCGCTGGCAAAATCGTGTTTTCAGCAAACAGTGGAAACAAGAAGACACCTACATCAGAACCCGGAGCTCTCCTTTCAGGAATACAATACAAGCGAATATGTATGGAGCAGACTTGAGCTTTTAGGAATTGCCGATAAGAAGAAGCTCGCTACTACCGGGATTGTGGCGCATATAAAAGGTAAAAACCCTGATTCCCGCACTGTTGCACTCAGGGCTGATATGGATGCCTTACCCATTCTTGAGTCGAATGAGGTTGAATATAGGTCTAAGAACGAAGGTGTGATGCATGCGTGCGGGCACGATGCTCACACAGCATCTTTATTGGGTGCGGCATATATTTTAAATGAACTTAAAGACAACTTTGAAGGCACAATAAAACTGGTTTTTCAGCCGGGAGAAGAAAAACTTCCGGGTGGTGCATCGATCATGATAAAGGAAGGAGTTTTGGAAGACCCGAGACCTGATGGTATGATAGGACAACATGTGATGCCTCTCATTCCGGCCGGTAAAGTTGGATTTCGTTCAGGAATGTATATGGCTTCAACCGACGAAATTTATATGACTGTTAAAGGTAAAGGAGGGCATGGTGCTATGCCTCATTTTAATATAGACCCTGTGTTGATCACCGCCCATCTTATTACTGCACTGCAACAAATAGTAAGTCGAGTTGCTGACCCGTCTATGCCCAGTGTATTATCATTTGGTAAAGTTATTGCTAACGGCGCCACCAATGTGATTCCCAATGAGGTGTATCTTGAAGGAACCTTCAGAACGCTTGATGAAAAATGGCGCGATGAGGCGCACATAAAGATTCGTACTATGGCTGAAACATTGGCTAAAAGTATGGGTGGTTCAGTTGATCTGGAGATCCGCAAAGGGTATCCGGCTCTTGTCAATGACCCTGAACTCACATCATCATCCAAAGCTGCCGCTGAAGAATATTTAGGAAGCGATAATGTTGTAGATCTTGATATTTGGATGGCTGCAGAAGATTTTGCCTTTTATTCGCAACAGACCCGTGCATGCTTTTACAGGCTGGGTACGCGTAACGAAGAAAGAGGAATCACTTCATCGGTTCACACACCTACCTTTGACATTGAAGAGAATGCGCTGGAAGTCGGAACAGGTTTGATGGCCTGGCTGGCTCTAAAGGATCTTGACAATAAATGACCAAGGTTGCACACAGCTAATGTGGAAGTTCACAACAGATTCATTTGGAAAATTACAGATTAATTGGCAAGTTCACTCATGAACTTGATGCGCATTAAACGGATCTCCTCTTCTGTATATTCATCAGACCCAAGCTCATCTAATGCATCCTGAATGGAATCGGTTGTAGCAGATCTGAAATAATCAAAAATTTCCTGTTGACGGTCTTCATCCAGTGCATCATTCAGATAATATTTGATATCGATCTTGGTACCTGAAGAAACAATAGATTCAAGTTCATTGATAAGGTCGGCAAGCGACAACCCTTTAGCTTCTGCAATATCATCAAGAGGAAGTTTTCTGTCAATGTTCTGTATGATATAAACTTTCAGTCCTGATTTATTGATCACAGATTTCACAACGAAGTCTACCGGCCGGTCAATGTCATTCTCTTCAACATAGTTTGAGATCAACTCGATGAAGGGTTTTCCGAATTTGACAGCTTTACCACTACCTACACCACTGATGTTTTTAAGCTCATCCATGGTGATAGGATATTGTATTGCCATTTCTTCCAATGAGGTCTCCTGGAATACAACGAAAGGAGGAACATTTTTCTGCTTTGCAACCTTTTTACAAAGGTCTTTCAGCATAGAGAACAGCTCTGCATCTGCAGCACTACCGCCACCTTTACTTGCAGAAGGTTCATCGTCATCTTCCTCTTCAGATTCATCAAAATCGTGATCCTGGGTCACTTTAAAAGAAGTTGGTTTTTTGAGGAACGACTTGCCTTCCGGAGTTATCTTCAAAAGGCCATAGTTGTCGATATCCTTGGTAAGCAGTCCGGCCAATAATACCTGACGGATTACCGCCATCCAGAATTTAGGATCCTGGTCTGCACCTTCACCAAACTCTTCAAGTTGGTTGTGGTTGTATGACTTGATCGTTTGGTCTTCTTTTCCTACCAGCACATTCACAACATGTTCGGCAGCGAATTTTTCCTTTACGGCGATGACGGTATCCAGCAGCAGCTGAACTTCGTCCTGAGCTTCAACTTGAGTTTTCGGGTGAAGACAATTATCGCAACTCTGACAGTTCTCTTCTTCATATACTTCACCGAAATAATGTAGCAATACTTTTCTTCTGCACACAGAAGTTTCGGCGTAAGCTACGGTTTCAAGAAGCAACTGCTTTCCGATCTCCTGTTCGGCAACGGGTTTGCCCTTCATGAATTTCTCAAGCTTCTCAATATCTTTATAGGAGTAGAAAGCTACGCACCTTCCTTCTCTTCCATCACGACCTCCACGTCCTGTTTCCTGATAATAACCTTCTAGGCTTTTTGGAATGTCATGATGTATCACAAACCGTACATCGGGTTTATCAATTCCCATTCCGAATGCTATTGTAGCAACAATAACATCTGCTTCTTCCATCAGGAACATATCCTGGTGCTTGGCACGCATACCTGCTTCGAGGCCGGCATGATAAGGAAGTGCTTTGATTCCATTTGCATTTAAGGTGCTTGCAACTTCTTCAACCTTTTTACGGCTTAAACAATATACAATACCTGATTTTCCGCTATGACTCTTGATGAATTTAACGATCTCTTTTAGCACGTTCACTTTAGGACGTACTTCATAATATAAATTAGGTCTGTTAAAGGAAGATTTAAAGATTGTAGCTTCCATCATGCCCAGGTTTTTCTGGATATCCTGTTGCACTTTCTCTGTTGCCGTTGCAGTGAGGGCGATTATCGGAAGATTACCTATCTGTTCAATGATAGGACGTAGTCTGCGGTATTCAGGGCGGAAATCATGACCCCATTCTGAGATACAGTGAGCTTCATCGATTGCAAAAAAGGAAATGTTGATCTCCTTCAGAAAGCTCACATTATCCTCTTTGGTAAGCGACTCTGGTGCAACATATAAAAGTTTTGTGCGCCCTTTTAAGATATCTTTCTTAACTTGTTGTGCTTCGGCTTTGGTCAATGATGAATTTAGGAAGTGTGCAATACCATCATCGGATTGAAACCCTCTTATGGCATCCACCTGATTTTTCATCAGAGCTATCAAAGGCGAAATAACAATTGCAGTACCTTCACTTAGCAATGCAGGTAGCTGATAGCACATTGATTTACCCCCCCCGGTTGGCATAATAACAAAGGTGTCGTTACCATCCAAAACGTTCTTTATAATTTCCTCCTGATCCCCCTTGAATGTTTCATATCCGAAGAATTTCTGAAGGCTACCCAGTAAAGAACTTTCAACAACAGCAGTACTCATTATTTAATATTGATAATTTTGTTCCTTAAATATATACAATAATTGCGAAAACATTACAAGCAAATTTTAAAATTTTGAAATCTGATCAGGAAATTATTGAGAGGGGAAAACTGACCCTTAACATCGAAGCCGAATCTATCCTTGCATTAAAAACATCAATTGACCAGGGTTTTGTTGAGGTTGTAAAATTAATACATTTTTCTGAGGGAAGGGTGATTTTCACAGGGATTGGCAAGAGTGCAATTATCGCCTCAAAAATTGTAGCCACCCTTAATTCTACCGGAACTCCTGCCATATTTATGCATGCAGCCGATGCTATTCATGGTGACCTTGGCATCGTTCAAAATCAGGATATTGTTGTGGTGATTTCCAAAAGTGGGAACACCCCCGAAATAAAAGTGCTGGTGCCGTTGATCAGATCCGGAAACAATAAATTGATCGGCATGACAGGTGATATTAATTCTTTTTTGGCCAAGAATTCCGATCATATTTTAAATACTACTGTAGGGCAGGAAGCCTGTCCTAACAATTTGGCACCTACCAGCAGTACTACAGCTCAACTGGCTATGGGGGATGCGTTGGCAGTGTGTTTGCTTGATTGTAAGGGGTTTACAGGAAACGATTTTGCAAGATATCATCCCGGTGGTTCATTAGGAAAGAAGTTATATCTTAAGGTATCAGACCTTTACCCTAACAATCCTATACCCCAAGTTACGGTTGAAGATAGCCTTGTTAAGGTGGTGCATGAAATATCATCCAAACGCCTTGGCGCAACCGCTGTGGTTGAAAATGATGTAGTTAAGGGCATTATTACAGATGGCGACCTCAGGCGAATGATGGAAAAAGGGGGCGACATTTCCGGCATAATAGCATCAGATATCATGTCTGCTTCACCCAAGACCATTGATGCTGATGAAATGGCTGTTGATGCATTTCATATGATGAAATCGAAAAACATCACCCAGCTGGTAGTTGTAAAAGAAGGTAAATATGCAGGTATGATTCACTTACATGATCTTTTGAACGAGGGAATCATATAATATCTGTAATCTTGCCATCATGAACTTCAAAAAACGGAAGGATCCCAATAAAGAGATGCACTTTTTGGACCACCTGGAGGCCCTCAGGTGGCATCTGGTGCGTTCTGCTGCAGCTATTGTTATAATGGCCATTGCCGCTTTTACCAATAAAGAGATCCTTTTCGATAAGATCATTCTGGCTCCCAAGTACCCTGATTTCCTTACTTACAGGGTGCTTTGTAAGTTAAGTGATAAACTTGGAATTGACATGTGTATCACTGAAGTACCATTCAACCTCATAAATATCAACATTTCAGGACAGTTTACCACGCATATATTTGTTTCATTAACAGCCGGTTTCATAATGGCATTCCCCTATTTTATATGGGAATTATGGAGGTTCATAAAACCTGCCCTTTCACAAAAAGAACGGAGTTTTTCCAGAGGTGTGGTATTCTTCACCTCTTTGCTATTCCTTATCGGGATCTTATTCGGATATTTCGTTATCAGCCCATTATCAGTGAATTTTCTCGGAAGCTACCAGATCAGTGAAACAGTGACCAATCAGATCAGCCTTGATTCTTTCATTTCTACGATCACCATCCTTACATTTTCATGTGGATTGGTATTTGAGCTGCCGATTGTGGTCTTTTTCCTATCCAAGATCGGTATCATCTCGCCTCAGTTCATGAGACAATACCGTAAACATGCCATGGTGATAAACCTTATCATAGCTGCTTTTATAACGCCTTCACCCGATGTGGCCAGCCAGCTTTTAGTGGCTATTCCTTTGTTTTTGCTTTATGAAGTAAGCATATGGGTATCGGCCATGGTTTATAAAAAAAGCGCTGATACGGAGTGAGTTATTAATTAATCAGTATATAAAGCCCCTGAATTGAACACCAATTTGTTGGCAATAACCGGAACCCATTCCTATGTGTGCCTGTAAAAGGATATTTTTGTCTGAAACCAAAAACTTAAAATGAATCAGGAGGTAACAGAATTCAATGAATACAGGTCCAGAATGAATAAAAAGATACTGGATGCTGATAATCTTGTACTGAAACGGTTGTTCAATCTGGATACCAATACTTATTCGGAGGGTGCCCTGAATGAAAAAACAAAAGAAATGCTGGGGCTTGTTGCAAGCATGGTACTTAGATGCGATGATTGTATCAAATATCACTTACAAAAATGTTATGAATGTGGAGTCAACAAGGAAGAGGTATTCGAAATATTTGCCGTTGCCAATATCGTAGGTGGCACTATCGTTATACCTCATTTGAGGCGGGCTGTAGAATTTTGGGAACAATTGGAAAGTTAATTGAACCGATAGCCAGCAATTAGATCTATGACCTCACGGGAAATACTTTTTTTGATCTGCCTGATTTTCTTATCAGCCATTTCTGCAGTTGCTCAAAACACAAAAGTTACAGGAAGGGTAACTGATGCGTTAACCGGCGAGCCGGTGCCATTTGCCAACGTGGCCTTCAAAGGCACCAGTGTTGGAGCAGTAACTGATATTGATGGCTATTATTCTATAGATTCTAAAACAGCTTCCGATTCTTTAACTGCTTCATATATCGGCTACATTCCTGTTACTCTGGGTATAAGTAAAGGAAAAGCCCAAACTGTAAATTTTCTTTTGAAGGTGAGTAAGGTGCAACTGATGGAAGTGGAGATAAAAGCAGGGGAGAACCCTGCTATAATTTTATTGAGAAAGATCATCGACAATAAAGATCAAAACGATAAAAGGGAATTCGATTCTTATCATTACGAGACCTATAATAAGATGGAATTTGATCTCACAGATATTCCTCCTGACTTTAAAGAGAAAAAGCTTATAAAACCTTTTGCATTTATTTTTGATAATGTAGATAGCACAGTAACCAACAGTAAACCTTTCCTGCCTTTTTTTATAACGGAATCGCTATCAGATGTTTATTACCGGCAAACACCACGAGCCCGAAAAGAAGTTATCAAAGCCAGTAAGATCTCAGGTCTGGAAAATGAAACTATTACTCAGTTTTTGGGAGATATGTACCAGAATGTTGACATATATGCCAACTACATGGACATCTTTGGAAAAAGCTTTGTTAGTCCGATCTCAAATGTTGGTACAGTATTCTATGAGTACTATCTTCTTGACAGTACATTTATTGAAAACCAGTGGTGTTATAAACTTAAGTTCAAACCCAAGCGAAAACAGGAGCTTACCTTTACTGGTGAGTGTTGGGTACACGATACAACTTTTGCCATACGTAAAATTGACATGCGTATCGCACAGGATGCCAACATCAACTTTGTGGAAGACCTGGCAGTTGTGAAGGAGTATGAAAGGATTGAGAACAAATACTGGATGCTTACCAAGGAACTACTGGTTGTAGATTTTGCAGCAGCCAAAGATGGTATTGGTTTTATCGGAAGAAAATCTACTTCATACAAAGATATTAACATCAATAAGCCAATACCTGATGAAGTGTTCTATGGGTCGGAAGATATAAAGGTACTTGATGAAGCAACTCTCAAGCCCGATGATTTTTGGAATGAAGCACGGCATGATTCCTTATCAGACCGGGAGAAGAAGATCTACCATATGGTGGATACCATAAAAACCCTGCCTGCATTTAAAACTTATGTTGATATCATAACACTTTTTATCACTGGATATAAACAATTCGGTAAGGTAGAGGTAGGTCCTTATTTTACGCTTTTGAGTTATAATGCAATTGAAGGTTACAGGATAAGGCTGGGAGGAAGAACAAGTAATGAATTCAGTGACAGGTTGCGACTAGAGGGTTATGTGGCATATGGTACCCGCGACGAGACCATTAAGTATATGGGAGGATTCAGATATTATCTGAACACACGACCGCGGGAAGCTATAGGTGCCATGTATAAAAATGATGTGCAACAGCTTGGGCAAAGTGAAAATGCATTTCAGGATGATAATATACTTGCCTCTTTATTCCGGAGGTTACCTTCATTGAAGCTTACATCCACAGAATATCTTACCACTTATTATGAGAAGGAGTGGGTGAGCGGTTACTCACACAGACTTTCGTTCAGTCATGGATTTTTTCAGCCATTAGGTTCACTTGATTACAGTTATTATACAGATGAGGAAAAAACAGCGGTACGTAACAGGTTAAATGTAACTGAGATCTCCATAAGAACACGATTTGCATATCGTGAAAAATTTGTTGAAGGCAAGTCGGGTCGTATAAGTTTAGGAAGTGATTATCCGGTTGTACAGTTGATATTCAGGCAAGGTTTAAAAGGTGTGTTGAACAGTGATTTCAGTTATCAGAAGTTGCAGGCGAAGATCGATGATGATATCAAGGTGCCGCCATTTGGTCATACTTATTATGCAATTGAAGCAGGAAAAACATGGGGTACAGTTCCCTATCCTCTACTGGACGTGCATGTAGGTAATGAATCATACTTCTACGATTACCTTGCCTTTAACATGATGAACTACTATGAGTTTGTAAGCGATCAGTTTGTTTCGTTTCATATCATCCATCACTTCGATGGGTTTTTTCTGAATCGCATACCGCTTATGCGGAAGCTGAAGTGGCGTGAACTGGTAAGTATGAGAGCGGTAGCGGGTAGTATGCGTCAGGAGAACCTTGACATACTTGTAAACCCCAATGATTTTTATGCGTTGGCCAAACCATATTATGAAGCCGGATTTGGTATAGAGAATATACTTAAGATTATTAGGCTGGATTTCCTTTACAGACTCTCATTTCTTGATAATCCCAATGTTTCCAAGTTTGGCATCAGGGGAAGCCTGCAACTGCAATTCTGATTTATTTGGATATTTTTGCCCATTATGATACTTCGATCAGATAACCTTGTAAAGAAATATAAAAGCCGCACTGTGGTCGACCATGTGTCTATCGAGGTTAAGCAGGGTGAGATCGTAGGATTGCTTGGTCCGAATGGTGCAGGCAAAACAACCTCATTTTATATGATAGTCGGACTTATTCGTCCGAATGACGGAAAAATATATCTGGATAAGAAGGATATAACGTTTGAGCCTATGTACAAACGAGCTCAGATGGGTATTGGTTATCTTGCGCAGGAAGCATCTGTATTCAGAAAGCTTAGTGTTGAAGATAACCTGAAAGCTGTGCTTGAGATGACCAAACTTCCTAAAAAGGAACAAGACGAAAAAGTTGAGACATTACTTGAGGAATTCGGATTGGTAAAGATCAGAAAAAGCAGGGGCGATTTTTTATCGGGTGGTGAACGCCGACGTACGGAGATCGCAAGAGCACTGGCTGTTGACCCGAAATTCATTTTGCTTGATGAACCTTTTGCAGGTGTTGACCCGATAGCTGTTGAAGATATTCAGGCTATAGTAAGCAAGCTGAAAGAAAAAAATATCGGTATACTCATAACCGATCATAATGTGCATGAAACGCTGAGTATTACCGACAGGGCCTACCTTTTGTTTGAAGGTTCTATTTTGAAAGCCGGAACAGCTCAGGAATTATCAGAAGATCCTGATGTGAGGAGGGTTTACCTAGGGCAGAATTTTGAGCTTAGGAAGTGATCAGATAATTTTTTTGGAGTTTGAATCTGGTAGGGTGTATGCAGGCACTCTCTATGAATTTGTGAGTCTTATCGCTGTAATTTCAATTTTCCGTTCCCTCAATGAAACCTGCCGTTAACTAAACCAAACCAGACGTTCCCTAAATGCTTATTGACAAACATTCAATTCTTCATTAAATTTATAATGGGGTGGGGAGGAGCATCTTCCCCCGCCAAAGCCCTCACCGTTTAAAGCATTTCAAGCCAAGGTTTTTTTCTGATTGTTGTAGTTGTTTAACTGAGGTTGGGAGGAACAATTTCCACCACATATGCTCTCTTCGTTTAAAATAATTCAACCCGTCGGTTTGGATATTCCGGATCGCAGCTACCATTTAATTTTTTGAAGAGAGAAACTTTATTTCACAGCCCCTGAAAACCTAACCTTGCCACCTAGCCCCGATAGAGGCGAACTCTGCTGAGCCGATAGCGGGACCGGGCTTTGCTCAGTGTGATTTGTAGCGCTTCTGAAAAAAAGTGTAGTTAAATTAAGATCAAGCCTGCTCGAGCTTGAAGTCATAACTCTCCATGATTGGATTGGAAAGTAGTTTTTTGCATGCCGTATCAACAGCTTCACGCGCAGTATTCTCATCACCCGCTTCAACTTCAAGTGTTATATGTCGGCCTATGCGAACATTTTGAATTTGTTCGAGATTGAGGTTTTTCATGGAGTGGGTAACAGCTTTTCCCTGAGGATCAAGAAGTGCCTTATGTGGCATTACATTTATACTGGCAGTGAATTTCATATTCGCGATCGATTTAATTGGAAATAGTGCCCTTAAAAAGGAGCGACAAAATTATATATAATAAGATAATAATAGGTATTGCAGTGTAACCCAAACTAAAAATAAGCACTACCGATAGTGCAGCCAGGATGATCTGGGGTTTGCTGGTGGTCCAGCTAACAGATTTTATTTTTAGAGAAAACAAACGGATGTCGGAAATGAGCAATGCCGACATGACAGCACTTATAGCCATTAGCACATATGTATTGGAAAGCAAAGCCGCCAACCCGAACGAATCATGGTGCAGGATGAGTGGGAGAGAAGCAATTACCATAGCACTTGCAGGAGTAGGTAATCCGCGAAATGTTGTACTCTGACTATCATCGATGTTGAAGCGTGCCAGACGGATCGCTGAAAACACTGCTACAATAAATGGGAAGTAAGAGATTGGGAAGAAATATGGTGCACCTACATTATTTAGCAGTGGATGACTTTTGAGGATGAGTTCATGGAGGATGAATGCCGGTGCTACACCAAATGAAACCACGTCGGCCAGCGAATCAAGCTGCTTTCCTAATTCGGAATAGGCATTGAGCGATCTGGCAGTGAAACCATCCAGGAAATCCATAATCAGACTCAGGCCAATGAGCATAGAAGCTCCGGCCATATTTCCCTGTGATATAAGTGCCAGCGCAATACATCCAAAGAAGAGGTTGAGGGCGGTTATGAGGTTCGGAATCTGTTTCTCGGGAGCAGCCATAGTGTTGAAAGGGCAAAAATAGGGTTTTCCTTCATCGGTTTTTAACCCTATATAATGTGAATATGTTTAAAACTCATTGAAAACTAGCTATTTGCAAAAATCTTTTTATTTTATAAACTATTAACTTTGATGGGGAACTTTCGTTGTTAATCTATGTATAAAGGTTCACCGGGCAACTTCTGGTAATTTTTATCGAAAATTACCGTTTGGAAGGGCAAACCTACACAACTAACCATGACCAGAAACCTCATCATTTCACTGATCATTGCAACTGTATGTATTACACCTGTGTTTTCGCAGGCGCCAAAATACAGTAATGAGTTTCTTTCCATTGGTATTGGTGCACGAGCACTGGGTATGTCAGGTGCACAAGTGGCATCGGTGAACGATATTACTTCGGGTTACTGGAATCCTGCCGGACTTACACAGGGAGTTGGTGATCTGCAGATTGGTTTGATGCACTCTGAATATTTTGCCGGGATAGGTAAGTTCGACTATGGAGCACTTGCGGCACCCATTGATGAAACACGAACTATTGGTTTCAGCGTGATTCGTTTTGCTGTTGATGATATCATTGATTCAACTGAATTAATTGATGCAGATGGTAATATAAACTATGACAGACTGAAATCATTTTCCGCTGCCGATTATGCATTTCTTTTTTCTTATGCTAAAAGAACCAACATTGAAGGGTTGCGTTACGGCGGTAATGTGAAGGTGGTGCACCGTAAGGTTGGCGACTTTGCTACAGCATGGGGTTTCGGTCTGGACCTGGGAATTCAATATGATAAAAACAAATGGCATTTTGGTGCCATGGCACGTGATATAACTTCAACATTCAATGCCTGGAGTTTTAATACCGAAAAACTTGAACCGGTGTTTATTCAAACTGGTAACGAGATCCCGGAGAACGGACTGGAAGTAACTTTACCAAAATTAATTTTAGGTGCTGCATGGAGATCACCTATCGGTGCCAAGTTCAGTATCCAACCTGAGCTGAATCTTGATGTTACTTTTGATGGTAAACGTAATGTACTAATCAAATCAGATCCGGTTAGTATTGAACCACACATGGGTGTTGAATTCGGTTATGATGATTTTGTGTTCATACGTGGTGGTGTAGGTAACATCCAGGATGTTAAGGATGTTGATGGTTCTACTTCCAAGATAGTATCACCCAGCATAGGTATTGGTGTTAAGATCAAGAATGTGCAGGTTGACTATGCATTCACAAACTTCGGCGGCAGTGGCGGCGATAAGCTGTATTCAAATATATTCTCTCTTCGTCTGGCACTGTTCAAGCAAGAAAAGAAATGATCAAACGTTATACTCTGGCTGTAATTCTGTTTATGTTGTGTTCCCTTACGGGGATGGCACAGCCTTATGGTAATGAGTGGATCAATTTTTCAACCAACCAACCCTATTCAAACCAACAGTATTTTAAGATCAATGTTTGGAAAGATGGAATCTACCGTATAACGTATTCCGATCTTCAGGCAGCTGCATTTCCTATTGGCAGCTTTAGTCCAAAGCAGTTTCAGATCTTTCATGAGGGGGAGGAGCAGTTCATATATGTAGAGGGTGAGAATGATGGTTCTTTTGATCCTGCAGACTTCATTGAATTTTACGGTAAAAAGAACGACGGTAGTTTTGATACGCAGTTATATGCAAAACCAGAAGATCAGCTGAACCCTGATTTCAGCTTACTAACTGATACAGCTGTTTACTTTATCACGGTAAACTCAAATCCTTTGATTGTTAATCGCCGTATGGGTAATGAAACAGATGTGAACTTCATCGGATATAACCCTTTGCCATATTGCATTTATACGGCATTCACAGGATACCATCAGGAGTATATTGAAAGTAATTATGCTCAGGTGATCGATCCTTCGTACTCGGCCGGTGAAGGGTGGTCGGGTGCTAAATTTGGAGGTAGCCCAACACGTACATTGTCTGTTCCCAATGTTAGTACCAACTTTACAGCTCCTCAGGCGATAGCCGAAACTATTGTAATGGGTGCAAATAACGATGGTCAACCACATACAATAGGAGTTAGTGTTAATGGTATAGGTACATCAGTCAACTTTATTGGTTTTGAGATCAACCGGTTTATGATCAATCTGCCACCTTCGGCAATATCAAGTGGCACAGCAAGTTTTTCATATACAGTAGGTACCGGGGTAACTAACCTTAATACTACTCCATTTATAAAAGTAACGTATCCTCATAACCTCAGCTGGGGCGGACAGTCTGGAAAATATCAGGAGTTTGATGTTCCCGGCAATCTTGCTCCGGGGAAGTCTTTGATCAACATGACCAACCTTTCGGTTAACTCACCAAGGTTGTACATGTTTTCAAACGATACACTTAAAAGGGTTTCACTGGTTGGTTCAGGTAGCAACTGGCAGGCTTTGATACCCACTTTTGGTAACAGCAGATCATGTGTTATCACCGATACGGTTTATTCTTCTTCTACCGGAAACGACTTCTACATTGAACCTGTCACAGAAGATCCTCAACGCTTTGCGCGATTCATTAACTATCAGTATATCGGTGACGCAGATTATGTAATCATTACGCATCCGTTGTTGTGGAACAAAGCTGTACAGTATCAGAACCTCCGAACCATGTCGGGTTATCAGACCTTACTGGTTGATGTGATTGAGCTTTACAATCAGTTTGCATACGGTACTCAAAAGCATCCTTTATCGATCCGTAATTTCTGTCGTTATGCACTCAATGCATTTAATACCAAGCCCGAATATTTATTCCTGTTTGGTAAGAGTGTGGTAACACATCGTACACGTTTTGTAAACTCCAACTGGGATAAGAATCTGGTGCCTACTTATGGATTTCCACCAAGCGACCTCATGCTGGTGTCAGCCATTACAGATTCTGTATTCCGACCGGCAATTGCAGTTGGAAGATTATCAGCGCAAAACGAGACAGACGCTGAAAACTATTACAACAAAATGGTGGAGCATGAGATGTTGTTATCTCAACCACCACAAGACTGGCAAAAGAAAGTTTTACATTTTGGCGGAGGTACCGATATCCAACAGCAGGGCATTATTGAAAGTATTCTTTCAGGATATAAACACATATTGGAAGACACGCTGATGGGGGCCAACGTTATTACCTTCCTTAAAACATCGTCTGATCCTATACAGGTCAATCTGTCAGAATATCTGCAGGCAACCATTGACAGTGGCGTTACCCTTATGACTTTTATCGCCCATGCTTCCGGAACATCGTTTGATATAAGTACTGATCTTCCGGAAAACTACCGTAATAAAGGACGTTATCCGATAGTGCTTGCAAACAGTTGTTTTGTTGGTGACATTCACTCTCCTGACCGTTTGATAAGTGAAGATTTTTTGTTGTTGCCCGAGAAAGGTGCCATTGGCTTTATTGCCGAGCCCAGCGTTGGTTACCTGGAACAATTACAGGTATATAGCAGTAATTTTTATCATCAGTTCGGTAATTATAATTACGGAGGTACAATCGGTAATACTATGAAGTATGCTATTGATACTATGATCAACGATCCGGTAGCACTGAGCAACCCGTACATCTTTTATCTGTATAAATCCACCGCCATGGGTATGACCCTTCATGGTGATCCGGCATTGCAGATGACTAAATTCAATTTACCTGATTACAAGATCACCAATGCTAGTGTTTCATTTCAGCCGGAGCTGATTACCAGTGATCTTGATTCATTTGATGTGCATGTTTATGTGCGTAATCTGGGTATGGCCACCAGCCAGCCATTTGTAATGCATATACAACGAAGGTTCCCCGACGGGGGCGCTGTGTTTGAAAAGGATACAGTGTTGTCATATATCCCTTACGGGGACACTATCACTTTCCGACTGCCGGTTGATCAGGCCCGGGGAGTAGGTCTCAACCTCTTTGATGTATATGTTGATTATTACAGTGAAGTTGCTGAGTACAATGAAAATAACAATTCAGCTTTAGGGGTTCAGCTGCTGATACAGTCTACTGATATTATTCCGGTATTCCCATATGAGTTTTCAATTGTGCCCAATAGTGCCTGCACTTTAAAAGCCACTACCTCAAATATACTTGCGCCGTTAAAGCCCTATGTGTTTCAGATAGACACTACCGACCGCTTCAACAGTCCTTTCATGAAACAGAACATTATTTCAAGTACCGGTGGTGTGGTTACCTGGCCGTTATCATTTTCATTGCAGCCAGACCTTGTATATTACTGGAGGGTGAGTCGCGACTCCTTGCCAGGCGATACAATCCATCCAACATGGAAAGAAAGTTCATTCATTCACAAGCCGGGGCTTACAGGCTGGTCACAGGCACATTATTCGCAATTCAAGAATGATATATTTAACAACATAGATTATTCCAATACAGTTGACAGTACATTCCAGTTTGTTACCAATGCATCTACTTTATTTGCCAGAAACTTTTTAACGCTGAATATTTTTGATACTCCTACGTACGAAATAAACAGCGTTGTACAGGATTACCAAACGTGCGGTGGAAACACTGCCATTCATGTTGCTGTAATTGACTCAATTACTCTTCAACCCTGGACAACTGCCGAGCATGCATTTGGAAATGTGAACACCTTTGATCCGATTACCAATCAGGGAACCTGTCGTAATAGGGCGGAAAAATATTTCATTTTTAAACCTGTTGATTTCCAGCAGCAACCTAACCTACAGCAGCAGCAGGCATTAGAAGACATGTTGCGAGATTCAATTCCTTGTGGGAATTATATACTTATTTATACCGTGTATGGTGGTAAGTATTCGCAATGGACACCGTCGTTGATGCAGGAGATTCTGAATCTGGGAGCTGATTCGGTTCAGTATCTTCAGGATTACCAGCCTTATATCTTCTTCACCAAGAAATGTAATACAGGATATGAGCAGGAATCTATTGGCGACAGCAGCCGCACTTATATAACTCTCAGTGCTACTATGGGTGGTAACTGGTCTAAAGGGTTTGTAAATTCCAGAACTATAGGACCAGCTTCACAATGGACATCATTCCACTGGGGGCAATCACCACTTGAGGCTGTGCCCGGGGCTGATTCTATTTACATTGATATAATAGGTATTCAGCAAACAGGTGTTGAAACACCCTTACCTAACTATCAGGGCATACCTGTAAATACTCCTGATATCAGCATCACTCCGGTAGATGCTAATGTTTTTCCAAAGCTCAAGCTACGGGCATACATGCAGGATGAACAGTTGTACACTCCTCCTCAGCTCGATCGATGGCAGATATACTATGATGAAGTGCCTGAACTGGCGTTGAGTCCGGTAAAGTATTTCAATGTTTCTAAGGATTCAATACAGGAAGGTGATGTGATATTTGTTGAAATGGCTGTAGAGAATATCAGTGACCGACCGATGGACTCGGTACTTGTTAATTTTTATTTTTACGATAATAACAGGGTGAGGCATCAGCTTCCCATGACTCGTTATAAGCCTTTACAACCCGGAGATACGCTGATATGTAGCACAACGTTAAGTACTGACGGATATCCGGGATCACTATCATTGTGGATAGAAGCAAACCCTGACGATGATCAGCCTGAACAATATCACTTTAACAATCTTGCTGAGATACGTTTTGAAGTGAACAAGGATATCACCAACCCGATACTTGATGTCACCTTCGATGGTATTCATATTCTGGATGGTGACCTGATATCCGGAAAACCTAATATTCAGATACGGTTAAAGGATGAAAATAAATTCCTTGCGTTGAATGATACTTCAGACTGGCAGGTATTCCTGACCGACCCTTCAGGCGTCCAGACAAAACTCGCGTTTGAACAACTATCATGCAGCGGACCAGCAACAGATGTTATGAAATGGTGTCCGGCCAACCTTCCTGATAATACCTTCAAGATCGAATTCAATCCGCTGTTTGAAAAAGATGGAGTGTATGAACTTTATGTTCAGGCAACTGACCGCTCTTCAAATCTGTCAGGCGATAATAGGTATAGCATAACATTCGAAGTGATAAACAAATCCACCATTACGGAGGTGATCAATTATCCGAACCCATTCTCTACTTCTACCAGGTTTGTATTCACACTTACCGGGTCAAAGATCCCCGATTATTTCAAGATCCAGATCATGACCGTTACCGGTAAGATCATAAGAGAGATAACTCAGGATGAAATTGGTCCTATCCGAGTAGGGAGAAACATCACCGATTATGCATGGGATGGCAGAGATGAGTTTGGTGACCAACTTGCCAATGGGGTGTATCTGTACAGGGTCATTACACGTATTGAGGGGTCTTCCATAGAAAAGAGAGAAACCACAGCCGACCAGTATTTCAAAAAAGGTTGGGGTAAGATGTACCTTATGCGATAAGGTTATAATATCTGATAAAATATATTCCCGTCGTATAAATGGCGGGAATTTTTATTTTTACCATAATGAATATCAATATTAAGTCGGGTGTATGGTTTTCTGTGCTCAGCGGATTGCTGCTTTGGATGTCTTGGCCAGCTGCAGGCATTGCTCCGCTGCTGTTCATTGCCCTGATTCCATTGTTGCTGGTAGGCGAAAGTTATGTTTTGCCTGATTCTTTCAGCAACAAAACATTTTTCGGACTGGTTTATCTCTCATTTTTCATATTCAACCTTCTCACTACCTGGTGGATCTATTTTGCAAGCTTGTTTGGTGTTTGCATGGCGGTGGTCTTTAATTCACTGTTCATGACGCTGGCATTTTACTTTGGGTACAGGATCAAGAAGCTTGCACCTCACAAGTTTGGGTTTTTCCCCCTCATTGTAATCTGGATATCATTTGAGTACCTGCATATGAACTGGGATCTGTCATGGTCGTGGCTGAACCTTGGCAACGGATTTTCAGCCTGGTATCAGATAGTGCAGTGGTATGAATATACCGGTGTGTTAGGTGGTACTTTATGGGCGTTGATGGCAAATGTGATCGGGGCATCCTCATTGGTTGCCATGTTTAATAAAGATGGTGCAAGAGCTGTTAAACTGATCAGAGTTTTTTCTTTGGTCATTCTAATACCGGTGTTGGTCTCCATATTCCGGTACATAAATTATGTAGAGGTGAATGATCCTGTTGAAATTGCAGTTATTCAACCCAACATAGATCCGTACAATGAGAAATTTTCAGGAATGTCATCATCGGAACAGTTAAATAGAATACTTGCCCTGGCCGACTCAGTAGTTGATGAGAATACAGAGTATGTTGTAGCACCTGAAACGGCACTGCCTGACGGGTTATGGGAGAATGATCTTGAAACACATCCGCATATTCAATTATTGAAAAAATTTCAGTCGAATTATCCCGGGTTAAGCTGGGTTATAGGAATGGCATCCAACTATTATTATGAAGACAGCACAAAGAGGTCGATTACCGCACGACGTTTCACTGAGGCTCCCGGATATTACGATTCCTATAATACTGCTATTCAGATAGAACACGATGAGCCGATACAAATACATCATAAATCGAAACTGGTACCCGGAGTGGAAAGAATGCCATACCCTGCCATTTTCAATTATCTGAGTCGGTTTGCAATAGATCTGGGTGGTACAACGGGCAGCTTGGGTACACAAAGCTCACCATCTGTTTTTACCAACAGTAAAGGTGTAAGCATCGCTCCGGTTATATGTTATGAATCTGTATATGGCGATTACCTGACTGAATACATCAAAAAAGGGGCATCGCTCATTTTTATCATCACCAATGATGGCTGGTGGCACAACACTCCCGGTTATCGCCAGCACCTCACCTATGCATCTCTGAGAGCTATTGAGCTGAGGAGAAGCATCGCCAGATCAGCCAATACCGGTATCTCATGCTTTGTGAATCAGAGAGGAGATATAATCGATCGGACCTCTTGGTGGGTTCCTGCAGCCTTTAAAGGTGAACTGAACAGGAATACAACAATGACCATTTATGCGCTTACAGGAGACATTCTTGGTAAGCTAATGGTGCTTTTTTCTGTTGGAGTGGTCTTAACTGTAGTGGTATTGCGCTTTAAACGTTAATTGCGCTTTAGGTGGCTCGTTTGGCATGTATGTGTTAATTTTGCACCCTCATTCAATTTATCAATCACATTATGCAAGAATTTGATGTAGTAATAATAGGATCCGGACCCGGGGGATATGTTTGTGCAATTCGCAGTGCCCAATTAGGTATGAAAGTAGCTCTTGTTGAGAAATATGATTCACTGGGCGGAACTTGTTTGAATGTGGGTTGTATTCCTTCAAAAGCTCTACTCGATTCATCAGAACACTATCATAATGCTGAACATAATTTTAAGGAGCATGGAATTAATATTACCGGGCTCAAAGC
>JAHEMF010000066.1 GCA_024643795.1 Bacteroidota bacterium
ATGACATCCGGTGAAAAGGCTATCCGTGTGTTGTTATGAACATACAATAATTGTCCTCCATTATCATAATCATCGATATATTCTTCAAATCTCCTGATCCGGTTATCGCTAAGTGTGAGACTTCCATTTACATGAAACCATTTGTTAAGGATGTAGCCGGCAGATAATTCGATGCCTGCCCTGTAGCTCCTGTCAATGTTGGTTCGGGTATAATTTCCCACATCATTCACTTTTCCGGTCAACACCAGTTGATCCTTATAATACATGTAATAAAGGTTGAGCTGTGTTTTTAATTTGCTACCGGTTAAGTTGTAACCTAATTCTGCATTATATAATTGTTCATGTTTGGGTCTGCTGTTTAAGGTTGATTCAGTATAATCATCTCTTGAAGGTTCTTTGTTACCGATACCGGCAAAAAAGTAAATGTTACTCTGGTTTGTTATGTTAAATGTGATACCGGCCTTTGGATTGAAGAATTGCAGATTGTCGTTATCAGGAAGTTCTTTGCCATTGTCATCGATTCCTGTAAATCGATATCTCACATTTCTCATTTGAATATCTCCATATACTGATATTTTGTCGGATACTCTTTTATTTATTTTTATAAACCCATTTACGTCATTTTTCAATCCGTTGTTATCATAGTATTTTTGGTCCTTGGTGCTGGTAGATGCAAACTGAGCCCAGATCACTTCACCGAAGTGATCACCCGAATATTCATTCCAGGCAGCGCCAATTATCATTTCAGTGTTGATGCTTGGTTTGTATGTTAGTGATGCTATAAAGCCATAGAAATCATTTTTTAACCACTTTCGTCGTATCACATCGCTATATATGATAGTGTCGTTTCCAATAACCGGATATTCTAAAAGGTAGTTTGCAAGATCATCCTGTTCCTGGTATTCTTCATAATAGCCGCGGCCATATGTATAGTGAACTGCCGTATTCAGACTCAGTTCAGAATTAATCTTTCTTCCATAGAAGAGTTGATAGTGATCTTGCTGATAATTGTCGACCTGGTTTTCATATGTGTAATAATTCCAGGTCCGGTTTGTATCTAATGCCGCTTCAGGAACTCCCCACCACGACTGGTATGTTTCTTCCTTACCTGATAATATCACTGCTTTTAAAATATCTTTTTCTCCGAAGTAACCGCCTGTAAAATAAAGTGACTTCAGGTCTGAAGCAGCTCTGTCGACGTAGCCATCTGATTTGATGCGGGATAGTCTGGTTTCAAATTTCCAGTGATCATTTATTGACCCCGTTCCTGCAATTACGTTATTCATTAAAGTGTTAAATGAGCCGTATGCATTGCTGACTTCAGCATGTGATTGGTCAGATGGGTCAGATGTTCTGATATTAACACTACCTCCAAAAGCACCAGCTCCGTTTGTTGATGTTCCTACTCCTCTTTGGATTTGAATATCCTCAATAGAGCTTGCAAGATCCGGCATGTCTACCCAGTACATTCCCTGTGACTCGGCATCATTAATAGGGATGCCATTTACTGTTACATTGATCCTTGTAGGATCTGATCCGCGGATCCTAATGCCGGTATAACCTACACCATTACCTGCATCGGAAGTGGTTACAACAGAAGGTGTATTTTCAATTATTGAAGGAAGATCCTTTCCTACATTCATCTTTTGGATATCAACAGAAGAGAGATCGGTAGACGACATTGGTGTTGCTTTCGAAAGGCGGGTAGAATTTACAGTTACCAAGCCTGTCATGTAGGTGTGCGGAGTCAGTTGGATGCTAAGAGGTACACTGAAAGGTTCATTTAACGACACTTTTAAGGTGGTATATCCGATATATGAAATCACAAGGGTTACGTACTGTTTATCAGCAACAATTAACCTAAATGAACCATCTGACCCGGTTGTGGTGATGTTTTGTGTTCCTTCGATAGCAATGTTTGCTCCGGGTAAAGCCTGCGAGGTTGTGCTATCAGTAACTATCCCCGTAAGGGTATTTTGAGCGGATAAATAAAAAGTTAGCGACAGGAATAAATTGAGCAATAAAATGCTTTTCATTATTATAAATTTATGCTCACCGTAAGATCGAATATCGATGAACAGATTTGTAAATAAATGCGTGGGTTGCTTACCGAAAAATTTTTTCCAATTCCCTCCGCCGGCATTATCCGGATCAGGTTTAATGGGTATAATCTCAGCCGTGATATGGTACACAGCACCCCTTTGCAGTTACAAATGTATTAAACTTTTATATCCGGAAGTGGTTTGAGGGTTAAAAATCAGCTTCAGCCTATACTCTTTAGTAATTGTTCGATTGCTTGAATAGCGCCGTCTATTCTTTGTTCATCCCGACCTGAAATGGTGACATATTCCAGTGACCTTTTGTTAAGCTGTGCCTTATATACCGAAAAAAAGTATTCTCTGAGGTGCGGGTGCTCTCTCAACGGATCATGGTGCCATTCGATATCCGGTTTAGTTAAAAGATAAAGATCGTAGGAATTATTGATAATGGATTTTTCAAGTGATTCACAAAACTCTCCTGTAAGATGATGATACCAGATCAATCCGTTGATGCATTCGGTATCAGTAAAGATAACCTTATCAGCTTTACTGATTAGCTCGTTCTCGATCTCCATTTGCTTTTGGTAGATCTTAATGATGTCTGTGGGTTCAGGTTTTCGATTCAGATTGCTGATATAAGTTCTGGAATATTCCGGCACCCAGACTGTCTTAAAATAAACTGCCAGTTGTTCTGCTAAGGTTGATTTGCCTGTTGATTCAGGACCAATAAGAGCAACCCGAACGATATTGTTTTTTAGCTTGTTCAATGGTGTGCCTCAGTTGATAATTTAGATTTCCATTGTTTGTAGCCTAATACGGCCAATGCTAAGTAAATCAGAAATAGAATGGAATAAAGATATAATCCTTTATAAAAGTAAATTGAAATATAGGTCACATTAACAACCATCCATAACAACCAATTTTCAATTCTTTTGCGTGCTATCAGGTACTGAGCCAGGAAAGAAAGTGCGGTTGCTGCTGAGTCGATATATGGAACAGACGCGTCTGTAAACCGACTAAATAATCCTCCCATTATCAGGGATAAAATTGCTGCAGCCATCAAATGAACTGATAAAAATTGAAACGAAGAATTTGAAATGCCAATATCAGGCTTACCTATTTTCTTTTTCCATGTATACCAACCATAAGTGAGAAGAATAAGATAAACAACCTGTTGAATTACGTCACTGTAAAGTTTTTGATCGAAGAAAAGGAAAAAGGAGGCTATAACATTTACTATTCCAATAGGAAAGCAAAGGATGTTTTCTTTCAAAGTTAACCATACGCCAACTATTCCGAACACAAAGCCTAAAACCTCAATAAAGTGCCAAATATTCATGTATTGGTAAAAATGTACACTAACTTTAACGGAAGTGTGCAAATGTAATGTACACTTGTGATAAGAAAATCTGAGACTAGGAATTCCATCAATGCAAATACATGGTGAATTGAGAAAAATACAAAAACGATAAATTCTAAATTTATAACATTGTTATATATTGAAAATCAATATTATAAATTATAAGAAGTGTGAATAATGAAGTGATAAATGCGTATTATTGTCCGAAAATTTATGAACTCACCTTATAGTTTTGTACGATGGGCTTGTAATACCCAATTAAAAGCAAATTTATAATGAGCAGGTCAACATTTAACAGGGTAATTGATTCACTTGAGGTGATTTACCATAAGAGTGGAACAACGTTAATAAAGGAAGGATTTGAAATTAAAGCTCAGGTGAGGGCTGAAAGTGTGCTGATTCAGCAGGTCAGCGGTGAATCGTTTGTAGGTAAGGATTATGAAAAGCTTAATCCGGGCGAATATTATTTTATACCTCGTGGTGCGGAAATCACCATAAGGTATGGGAGGGGGCCCTATACGGATATGGGACCTGACGGGCTCTTAACACTAGAAGACCAAGAAAGATTTTTACAACCTGTCTCTTTGAAAGATAAGATTCCAGCTAACGGATGTGTTATCAGATATGTAGATTTTAGCATGTTAATACACAATGCAATTTCAATTTTCCTGCTTTTGGGGATTCCTGCTTTTAAGATAGAACGAAACGACTCGATCAATGATGTATTGAAAAGGATGTTGATTGAGGAAGATACTTCTCAATTGGGTAAGAATATGATTTTGGGTGCATACGGGAAGGAGCTTTCAATATTAATTTCAAGACTGTTTTTTGATAGGCCAGAATTCAAATCAAAAGTGGAAAAGTTGGATTATCTATTGGACAGAAGGCTTATTAACATTATTAACTATGTGCAGGAGAACCTTGGTGGGGAACTTACAAATTCAAAGATATCTGCTGTAGCTTTTGTATCAAAAGATTATGTTGGACAGTTTTTTAAGGCGATGACCCAATTAAACCTACAGGACTATATTGAACAAAGGAGACTAGAAAAGGCATATCAAATGTTAAGGTCCAGTAATGATAACATCCAGGAGATAGCTCAAAGACTTGGATTCAAAGATCCGGCATATTTTTCAAGAAGATTCAAGAAGCATTTCAATGTTGTTGCAAAGGATGTAAGACGGTCTGATCCAACTATCCTTTAATCGCTATACCGGTACGGAATGAACGGCCTGTGTCATTTTGGATAACAGTGAAGGGTCTGATTCAATTGAGTTTCCAATTACAATCAAATCAGCACCAGCTTTCAAAGCCCTGATAGCACTTTCTGGAGTCCTTATACCACCACCTACGATCAATGGTATATCTATAGTATTCCTGACAGCATGTATCATTTCCTCAGAAACCGGATTTAATGCACCACTACCAGCATCAAGAAATATAGCCTTCATGCCTAATAATTCCCCTGCCAAAGCTGTTGAAGAAGCAATGTCATTCTTTAGGTAGGGAATAGGAGTAGTGTTGCTCATATACAACGCAGTAGTGACCCTGCCGCTTTCGATTAGCATATACCCGGTAGGTATGGCTTCAAGTCCACTTTGTTTGATGAAAGGTGCGCTGATAACATGTTGTCCAATTAAAAGTTCAGGGTTGCGACCGGAGATCAGTGACAGGTATAAAATAGCATCAGCTTTATCACTCAACTGATTTGAATTGCCGGGGAACAGGACAACAGGAATATTACAGGATCTTTTTAAAACTTCAACACAGTGCCCAAGTTGCTGTTTGGTAAGCAAGCTTCCTCCAACAAAAATATAATCAACTTTATGCTGCTCAGAATCACGACTAAGTGAAATGATCTGTTCAGTATCAATGTTGTCAGGATCGATTAAAAGTGCAATTTGCTTTCTGCCTTCTGCTTTCCTTGTCAGTATTTTATCAATTACATTCATCACAAGCTTTACTCTGATGCAAATACAAGCATCAAGTTACCAAAATATTCCCATTCAACATTGTAATTGGTATCTGAATCTCCTTTTCTGAGTACCACATCAGTTTTGCCTTTTACAGTGAAGTCAAATGGTGAAACAAACAATTGATTTTTAAAATCTATATCTCCTTTACCATAAATTTTAAATGCGCATTCTTTAGCTCCCCAAATTACATATAGCATTTCAGCTTCCAAATTCTTTTTTAAAAACGCCTTTTCATTGATTCCGGCAAATTTTTCCTTCACTCTTAAAATCCGTTCACCAGTAAGTTCAATATCTATCCCTACTTTTTTTACAGGGTGTGAAATAACCGCAACAAACTCGCCTGAGTGCGAGAGTGACAGGTTGTACTTGCCTTCTGAATCATGTGGTTTGCCATCTTCATCATAGTGGATATTGGGATCAAGCCCAATCAATGAGATCAACAGTCTGGAGGCCAGCCATTCTGCCTGTCGGTCAGTTTTATCAGAAGGTGGAATACCTTTAAATCCGGGTGATTGTTCCCTGAGAGAGCTGATAAGTTCGGCTGGTTTTTCCGTAATCTGCCAAATCGTCACTTTGCCACCTCCGGGGAGGTCTTTTTTGTAGTATAAACCCACTATAAATGAGGTGTTTCAGGGTGAACTTATTTGCCCTCTAATGTGTTAATATGTAACTTTGCACAAAATAAAAGAAAATTATGATCAAATCGCCTGAAACCAAGTACATACCCTATAAAGTCAAAGATATTTCATTGGCATCATGGGGAAGAAAAGAAATTAATCTTGCTGAAGCTGAAATGCCCGGACTTATGTCTATTAGGGAAGAATTCGGAGCTTCTCAACCTCTTAAAGGAGCCCGTATAGCCGGTTGCCTTCATATGACCATTCAAACAGCTGTTCTCATTGAAACATTACAGGCATTGGGAGCAGAAGTAACCTGGTCGTCATGTAACATATTCTCGACCCAGGATCATGCAGCTGCAGCTATAGCTGATGCAGGAATTGCAGTATATGCCTGGAAAGGGATGAATAATGAAGAGTTCGATTGGTGTATAGAGCAAACTCTGTTCTTTGGAGAAGATCGTAAACCACTGAATATGATCCTTGATGATGGTGGTGATCTTACTAATATGGTTCTTGACAAATATCCTGAGCTGGTAAAAGACATCAGAGGGCTTTCTGAAGAAACCACTACAGGTGTTCACAGGCTATATGAGAGAATGAAAAATGGTACTCTTCCAATGCCTGCTATCAATGTAAATGATTCAGTGACCAAATCTAAGTTCGATAATAAATATGGATGTCGCGAATCATTGGTTGATGCAATAAGAAGAGCTACTGATCTTATGCTGGCCGGTAAAGTTGCCGTTGTTGCCGGATATGGTGATGTAGGAAAAGGCTCCGCTGAATCGCTAAGCAGTGCCGGTGTGAGGGTGATAGTAACTGAGATTGATCCGATATGTGCACTGCAGGCTGCAATGGAAGGTTATGAAGTAAAGAAGATGATAGATGCAGTTAAAGAAGCTGACATAATTGTCACAGCTACCGGTAATAAGGATATCATCGGCGAAAAACATTTCCGTGCAATGAAGCACAATGCAGTTGTTTGTAACATAGGCCACTTCGATAATGAGATAGATATGGCATGGCTAAATGGCACATATGGTAAAACAAAGGATGAGATAAAGCCACAGGTTGATAAATACACAGTTGATGGCAATGACATTATTGTGCTTGCGGAAGGCAGACTGGTTAATCTGGGTTGTGCTACAGGCCACCCTTCCTTTGTGATGTCTAACTCATTTACAAATCAAACTCTTGCCCAGATCGAATTGTGGAAGAACCATGGTACCTATGAAAATAAAGTTTACACGTTGCCAAAACATCTTGATGAAAAAGTTGCCAGATTGCATCTGACCAAGATCGGAGTTGAACTTGAAACCTTATCTAAAGATCAGGCAGACTATATCGGTGTGGATGTTAAAGGTCCATACAAGCCGGAATATTACAGATATTGATATTCTTACTTTGTAAGAACAAAAAGGGGATTCGTTCAGAATCCCCTTTTTTTATTTATGTAGAACAACTTAATTGTAAATATGCAAAACTGTTCCATTGAGGACTGATTGATATCGGTACATTGGCTGAGTTGCCGGGCCATTGATAACGGAACCATCATAAATGCTGAATTGTGAACTACAGCATGAATCTACAGCACTGATGCCACTATAAACCTCAACTAATGAACACTCCTTATCTGGGTCATACGGGCAGTTTTGTTCCAACGCAGTAAATGTTTCATCACCTGATCTGTATACTATAACACCTTTGGTACCTGCATTTACGTAAAGCCAGCCGCCAATGGCATTCAGGTTAACATTTGAAGGTTCATTAAGGTAAAGATAAAAGTCAACCGGTACCTTCGCAACGTTGGAATCCTGTTTATCTTTTTTGCATGAAACGGATACAAGAGCCAGGAACATTAATATGATTATGAAATATTTTAGTTGCATAAATTCGGAATCAACTTTATTTTAATCTGATGAAGATATCTCAAATTTAGTCAATTACATTGATGTAAGGATATCGCCATTAATAGAAAGGGGGTATCACAATGCATTTTCACAGATTTTTGCTACATTTTGAGATTGAAAACTTCAGACCCATTAAAATGATCAGTTCATGTTTAACTTAAGGACAGCATATCATTTATTGTTGGGCATCCTCATTCTCATCATACCATTTACCCAAACTATGTTTGGCCAGTCCTGTTTGCCAGGTACAACGGTATTGTCTTCTCAGGTACAGATAGACTCCTTCCTATTGAACTATCCGGGGTGTAATGAGATCCTTGGAGATCTTATAATTGAGGAAAACATTCA
>JAHEMF010000067.1 GCA_024643795.1 Bacteroidota bacterium
TGACCGGAAAAGTGAATGATGTGGGAAATTATACCCGAACCAACATTGACAGGAGCTACAGGGCAGGCATCGAATTATCTGCCGGCTACATCCTTAACAAATGGTTTCATGTAAATGGAAATCTCACACTTAGCGATAACCGGATCAGGAGATTTGAAGAATATATCGATGATTATGATAATGGAGGACAATTATTGTATGTTCATAACAACACACGGATAGCCTTTTCACCGGATGTCATTGGTATGCTGGGAGTGACTGTTATGCCCTTAAAGGATCTTGAAATATCATTCATTAATAAATACGTTGGTGATCAGTATCTTGACAACACAACCAACAACTCCAAAAGAATCAATGCTTACAATACCGTTTCAGCTGTAATCAACTACACACTTGAGTTATCATTCATGAAAAACATTGGATTCACATTTATGGTCAATAATCTGCTTGATGCACGATACGAATCGAATGGCTACACCTATAGTTATTTCTATAGTTCAGAGCTGACCAGTGAAAATTACTATTACCCGCAGGCAGGTATCAATTACATGCTTAAAGCAAGTCTGCGATTTTAAAACTATTGCTTCAAAACCTTCTTTGTGACCGCCGCATTATCAACTAAAAACCTGACAAAGTATACACCGTTTGTAAGACTACTCAAGTCTATTGAGTGATAAGCTCCAGGATTATGATCAACCAGCTGAGTGATCAGCTTTTTGCCAGTGATATCGGAAACTTCTATCAGTTCAACTTTTGAAAAATCACGCAGATCATAGAACATGATATCACTCACCGGGTTGGGATAAATGCTTGCCTCCAAACTAGTGAGGTCATTGATACCAGTTGGGACATTATATTTTACCACATTGTTTGCAAAAACAGTTCCTGCAACGCTGAATAGCCCGCCTATATAAAGGTCACCTTTAAAGGGTGCCAGGCAAAATCCGTCAAAATTCAACCCCAGTCCAACTGCTGCCCATGAAGTTCCGTTATAAGATGCAATGTTTTGTGCATTAACACCGGCAACATTTGTAAATGCTCCAACTATATAAAGATTTCCCATATATACATTGAGTCCATTCACCTTTCCATTACTACCGGCACCAAAAGCCGAGAAACTTGTTCCATTATATTTCGCAATGTTATTTGCACTTTGTCCGCCCGCATTAGTAAACTCACCTCCTACTATCAGTTCATTATTGTAAACTGTCATAGCATTTATTTCACCGTTAACTCCACTTCCCACAGTTTGCCATGATGTTCCATTCCATTTTGCAATATTGCTAACATTCAATCCACCTGCTTTTGTAAAGCTGCCACCAACATAAAGTTCACCATTATATACCTGCATGGCTTTAACTTTAAATCCAGCAGCTCCTCCAACACCGTCTCCTATTGCCCCACCTAAGGTTACCCATGTTGAACCATTCCACATCATAATACCTCTACCTTTGTTAAAACCACTCAAGGTATCGAACTGACCACCCGCATAAATATTATTACCATATTTTGCCAGACAATAAACATCACCTCTTACACCATCATCCATATTTGACCATGCACTTCCATTCCAACTTGCAACTCCCCAGGAAACAAGTGATGAACTGCCTGCCATGTTAAATCCTCCTCCGGCATACAACGTATTGTTATCATAGAGTAATGATCGTACCTGAAAATTCATGCCGGCATCCAGATCGGTCCAGGATGAACCATTCCACCTGGAAATGTAATTTACTACCATCCCACCTGAATTCAAAAATGCACCTCCTGCATATACATCATTTGACGATGACGCCCCTCCGGTAACCGAGTAAACGCGGTCGTTACACCCCGAACCCATAAGAGTATATGTTTGAGCACTTGTGTTCAACACAACAGCTACTAAAAGTGAACAAAGGATCGTGAATTGTTTTACCATGATCTTAGAGTTAGTTTAAGTTGCTCAAAGATAATTCATTAAAACAGAACAGTGACAAAGACATAAAATTCTTTGCACGGTACTGAAACCCGAGAAATTGATTATTTTTTTAGAAGCTTGAGAGTGGTGGTTTCTTCTGCTGAAATAATTCTCACCATATAATAACCGGTTGGATGGGTCGAAAGATCCAGCGGGATCAGATTTAGCCCTTGCTCAGCATTGAAATTCTGATGCATAACAACTCTTCCTTTTACATCCGATATAACAATATCAAGTAACTCATCACGGTCTACTGTAAATTTCAGGTTTGTAAGGTCAACCAAAGGGTTAGGGAATAATTCTGCAGAGATGGCAGAAGAAAGAAATCTTGCAGGAATCAGTTTTGAATAGACGAATTTTCCATCCTGATCAACTTGCTTGAGTCGATAATATGACAACCCAACTGAAGGAACTTTATCAATAGCTCTGTACTTTGTTGTTGTACTACTATTTCCTGCAGCTTTTACACGGGCAACTTCAGTATATTCTTTTCCGTTCAATGTTTTTTCTACAATGTACTCCTGGCTATTCAACTCGGTACCACTAGCCCAATAAAGCTCAACTGCTTTATCTTTTGCGTAAGCTTCGAAAAACAATAATTCCACAGGTAATACAGTTGCTGTAGTATACAGATAGGGATAGTATTGTCCTTCCCAGGTACATGCAGCTGTTAAAGAATAACAAATTCTGTAATTAACACCGGGTGTAAGTCCGGTGATAGTGTTGTTAGAAAAAACATTACCTGACTGTATCAATCCACAACTTGAATTATACAAGTTGTAGGTGAATGAATAAGTATTAGGGTTGCAATAAGAGCTCACAACCTGCTGAAGACTTATTGAATCATTGGGTGCAGTAAATGTAAAGCAACTGGTACGCGAATCATTTTGATTCAATGGCGGGCTATAAGGATAGCCGGTGCAGTTTGAAGTTACTGTTGAAGGAACAGGCTGAGTTGGGCCTGCAAATGTGCATATCGGTCCGCATACGTTGGAGCATGTATTACAAACTGAAGGTATACCCAACATAATACAGAAGTCATAATAACCGCATGCAGGGTTTTGCGCTACCTGAACCATGTAGGTCAAACCAATTGTCAACCCGGAAAGGTTAAGGATATTATATATCTGCCCTGCACTGTAAGTGGTATAGGCTTTACAACCTACCTGAGCACCTGTTGGTGGCGGACAAGTACCGGCATATGAATAAACTCTAAGACCAAAATTACTACCACAAACAATAGGCGTACTTGTTTGCTTAACAGCAACCCACATGTCTGTGCCGGTAGCTATAAAATTATACCAAACAGATTTAGTTGGAGGTCCTGCCATACATCCGAATGTTTCACCGGTTTCAACAGTCGCATAAGGTTGAGGATTGTTACCTTTAAATGTACCATTTTTACAAGCAGCACCAGGAAACAACGTATATGCTGCACCGAGACCTGCAGAACAATTATCGTTTGCTGGGGGCGCAACTGAAAGATTTGAACCTCCGCCGACTCCGGCACTTTTTATTATTTCAGTTTGCATCATAGGCACACCAACCATGTTGGCACCTCCTACTTCACCAATAAGAAACAATTGACTTTCTTCAGCGGGCACGCCGCCAACAACCTGATCAGCATCCTGACCCCATGCAAAATGGCCAAAAGAATTTATGGCAAGAAAAAACACCAGAACCAAAAAGAGAGGTCTTGATGAATAGGTATGTTGTAAGGGTGCCATCATAATATACTATTGAGCGATAGTGAAAGTAACAAATAAACGACTCATTTTCAATGGTTTTTTTGGTCAATAGTCATGATATTTGGGTGAATCCGATAAAAGGCCAGGCTGAATTCGTAAAATACTGTAAACTAATCCCATGCACAACTCCAGATTTAATGCTCTCAGGCTTAATAGATATCAACACCTGTTGATAATTGAAAGACGGAAAGGAGTTATTTACAGTTGCAGGGTGGCGACATATACACCCGGGTGTGGGGAAGCATATCAATGATCATACTTTGATCATCCTTGCTAAATAAAATGCCTCTCAGTTCCACAATGCGCAACTTCCTGAGTTCACCTAGTTCAGGCGGTAAACCTTCCAGTTCATTATCCCACATTTCAAGGATCTGTAACTCACCGCATCGCGCAATTTCGGGTGGTAATTCGGTAATAAGGTTTCGGTTGAGGGTAAGTTTTCTCAGGTTCTTTAATTTACCTATCGACCCTGGCACTGAAGATAACTTATTCCCCGTAAGGTCTAACTCCTGCAATGTTGTAAGGTTACCAATCTTGTCAGGTATCACTTTTAACTTGTTCTTGCTAAGGTCTAGAACAAGAAGATTAGGCAGATCAAAAACTTTGTCGGGTATCTCCTTTAATTTTTTGCCTTTCAGTTGTAAAATATAGGCCGAATCGGCATTGGCAAGAGCAGATGAAAGGCTTGTGTAAACTTTCAGATCAGGTCTGATGTATAATTCTTCCTCTTCTTCATCCATATCCGGATCCTGACCATATGCGCAAAACGTTATACCCCAAATGACCATGAACATCATCAAAGGTATCATGGTATAAACCCTGAACTTGGTCAAATTTTTACTTTCATCTATTTTCAACAAAATACTCCTCAGCAATTTTTTGGTCTGCCTTCATCCGGTCAACCAGTTGTTCAACATTATCAAATTTCACATTTGGCCGGATCCTGTGTAACAGATCAACTTTTAATGGCCGGTCATATAAATCCTTATCAAAGTTCATGATAAAAACTTCCACACTCAACTTCCCTTCATCATTGATTGTTGGTCTGGTTCCTATACTTACCAATCCTTCATGAAATTTACCATCAATATACACATTACCTATATAAACACCTTCCTCAGGGATCAGTTTATAATTTTCCAAATCAAGATTTGCTGTTGGAAATCCAAGTTCCCGACCCAGCTTTTGTCCGTGGATCACTTTGCCTGAAAGACGATAAGGGACTCCTAATAGTTGTTTAGCTTCATCAACCTCTCCATTTTGAAGGCAGTTGCGGATCCGGGTAGAACTAACAGCTATATCATTTACATCTTCTTCAGGGATCTTTTCAACTTCAAACCCATAATTTGGTGCAAACCTGATCAGATCATCGAAAGAACCGGATCTGTCTTTTCCAAATCTGTGATCGTAGCCAATAACCAGCTTATACACTCCAAGGCTGTTAACCAGCACGTTAGATACAAAATCCTCAGGTGTGTGATTCGAGAATTCCTGGGAAAACGGATGTATAATCAGGTGGTCAACACCTGCCTTTTCCAACAGCTCACATTTCTCATCCAGCGTGTTAAGTAGCCGTATGCCATGGTTTCCGGGATTTATGATCATTCTGGGGTGAGGAAAAAAGGTAAGCACCACCACCTCTCCATGACAATCATCGGCCAGTTGCCGGACTCTTTTGATCACTTTTTGATGCCCCAGATGTACCCCGTCAAAGGTACCAATGGTAACCACTGCACGTTTCACTTTTTCGAAGGAATCTATGGATCGGTAAATTTTCAAAATATGCCTACAGCAGCCTGATTATCAATAATATGCAAAACTAACCAATTTTGTTGATTATTATTTTTCAACAAGATGAAAATTGGGGTGGTGTTTATTTCTATTTGCCAGTATTATGCACTACTTTTGCGCTCGCAAATCTAAAAATTCCACCCATACATGAATAACAAAGGTAAGATCGTCCAGGTAATAGGCCCGGTGGTCGATGTAAGCTTCGAAACTGAAGGCACAATATTGCCTAATATTCTGGATGCACTTGAAGTTACCCGTGATAACGGACAACGAGTTGTGTTAGAATGCCAGCAGCACGTTGGTGAAGATACTGTACGTGCAATAGCCATGGATTCAACTGACGGACTTGTCAGAGGCATGGAAGTAATTGCTACAGGTTCACCTATCATGATGCCTTCAGGTGATGGTATCAAAGGTCGCCTTTTCAATGTGGTAGGTGAAGCTATCGATGGTATTTCACAGGTTGAATCCTCTAAAGGATTACCTATCCACCGCGAAGCACCCAGATTCGAAGATCTTTCAACTGAGAAAGAAGTACTCTTTACAGGTATCAAAGTAATTGACCTTATTGAGCCTTATTCAAAAGGTGGTAAGATCGGTTTGTTCGGTGGTGCCGGTGTAGGAAAAACAGTACTTATCATGGAGCTGGTGAATAACATCGCCAAAGCATATGCAGGACTTTCAGTATTTGCAGGAGTGGGCGAACGTACCCGTGAAGGAAATGACCTCTTACGTGAATTCTTAGAGTCAGGAGTAATTGATTACGGTGACGACTTCAAACATTCTATGGAAGCCGGTGGCTGGGATCTTTCAAAGATCGATCATAAAAAATTAGAAGATTCAAAAGCAACTCTTGTATTCGGACAGATGAACGAGCCTCCCGGAGCAAGAGCACGTGTAGCACTTTCAGGACTTACTGTTGCAGAATATTTCCGCGACGGTGATGAGCAGTCGGGCGGACGTGATATCCTTTTCTTTATCGACAATATATTCCGTTTCACACAAGCAGGATCAGAGGTATCAGCACTGTTAGGACGTATGCCTTCAGCGGTAGGTTACCAACCTACACTCGCAACCGAAATGGGTGCCATGCAGGAGCGTATCACATCTACCAAGCGCGGATCCATCACATCAGTACAAGCAGTATATGTACCGGCTGATGACCTTACCGATCCGGCGCCTGCTACAACCTTTGCTCACCTTGATGCTACCACTGTACTTAGCCGTAAGATCGCTGAGCTTGGTATATACCCTGCAGTTGACCCGCTTGACTCTACATCAAGGATCCTGAGTCCTGATGTTGTTGGCGATGAGCATTACAACACTGCACAAAGAGTGAAAGAAATTCTTCAGCGTTACAAAGAACTTCAGGATATCATTGCCATCCTTGGTATGGATGAACTTTCTGATGAAGATAAGCTGGTTGTTCACCGTGCCCGTCGTGTGCAAAGGTTCTTATCACAGCCTTTCCACGTTGCCGAGCAGTTCACCGGATTAAAAGGTGTATTGGTACCGATAGAAGAAACCATTAAAGGATTCAACATGATCATGGACGGTGAAGTTGATGAGTATCCTGAAGCAGCGTTCAACCTTGTTGGAACTATCGACGATGCCATTGAAAAAGGTAAAAAGCTTCTTGCTGAGGCAAACAACTAAAAATCATACCCATGTATCTTGAGATCATAACACCTGATAAAAAAGTTTTCGCCGGCGAAGTAAGTTCGGTGCATGTACCGGGTACATCCGGTCAGTTTCAGGTTCTCAATAACCACGCGCCAATCATTTCAACGCTTATCAACGGTAAGGTTAAAGTGAAAACAGGCGAAGGTGTGCAGATGTTCGATGTAAAGGGCGGTGTAGTAGAAGTACTTAAGAACAAAGTTATTTTACTTGCTGAATCTGCCTGACATCACAAAAAATCATTGACCCATCATCATGATAGAAACTGCGTCTGCCATCCGGTAGGCGCTTTTTCTTTGGAGCGTATTGGTTTGTATTTCATGGCAGCGTATGGTCCCGCTTTCGGCTCAGCGGAGTTCGCCTCAATCGGGGCTAAGTGGATAGGGTAGTTTGGCAATGGCAGCTTTTAAAGGCCACAATCACCATCATGCATAACCGTGGGGAAACCAGTTTCCCCACCCCGGATAAAAGTTAAAATTTTATTCGTTCAGCGTCAAGCACCGTTTAGGTAACGGTCATCCTCGCACTGTTAAATACCAATATGGCTGAGGGAACGGATTTCCCCACATCCCAATTATGGTTCAAAAATGACTGATAAATGAGGCTTTTCAACTACATTTGCAATCCCTTTTACTTCTAAAACAATACTTTATAATCAATTGAATGTCAGACGATAAGAAAATAATATTTTCAATGGTTGGGGTCAGTAAGACCTACCCGCCACAAAAACAGGTTTTAAAAGATATTTACCTGTCATTTTTCTACGGAGCCAAGATCGGTATCCTGGGACTTAACGGCTCAGGTAAGTCAACCCTTCTAAAGATCATAGCCGGACTTGAAAAATCATTTCAAGGCGATGTGGTATTCTC
>JAHEMF010000068.1 GCA_024643795.1 Bacteroidota bacterium
AGTCTCCTTTGACCACCCATACATCAAGGTTGCCGTTATTGCCGGTAACATTTCCATCATTGCTGCTCACAAATCCTGTCGCTACAAATCCGTTGTCATTAGTCAAGGTAAGATCTGATGGTGTATCAAAGAATGAACCGCCAAAACAGCTCTGCCACAGTATTGTTCCGCTGCTGTTAATTTTGAATACCCACCAATCATCTGATCCATGATTACCGGAAACATCCCCGTCATTGGAACTTGACGGAGCCATGACCAAGTAACCACCATCTGCAGTTAACTGTATATCACCCGGATCCTCCCATCCTGATCCGCCGTAACATTTTTGCCACTGTAAGCTGCCAACAGAATCGGTCTTCACCACCCAAACACTTCCCAGAAATGAAGGGTCAGGATTTCCAACAGCATCCCCGTCACCGGAGGTTGTTCTGCCGGTGAACACAAATCCGTAATCAAGCGTTTGCTTGACAGACGTGGCACGCTCATCCGATGTGCCACCATAACACTTCTGCCAAACGATAGCACCCGAACTATTCAGCTTCACCATCCACACTTCTTGTGAACCATGAGACCCTGACACATCTCCATCTGTAGAGTTTGTAAAGCCTGTGAACACATAGCCACCGTCTGTGGTTTGTACAACAGATTCACCTCTTTCATCTTCCGTTCCACCAAATGCATGTTCCCATTGAATATTTCCTGCTGAATCCAGTTTTACGATCCACATATCAGTAGTTATTGGATTCAGACCATGCCATCCGGTAACATCACCATCGGGCGAATTTGTTGTTCCTGCAATTATGTATCCACCATCATCGGTAAGTTGAATGCATCGTACCCACTCATTTTGGGTACCGCCATAAGAATCCTGCCATTCAATTGACCCAAGACTGTCGGTCTTGAATACCCAGATATCTGAGGTAGCGGTTGGTCCGTTATGACCCGAAACATCTCCATCATTGGAGTTTGAAGTGGCAGCTATTATAAATCCACCATCAGGTGTTTGCTTAATGTGATCCCGGCCTCCGTTTGAAGTTTCCATGCCATCAACAAGAGTACCGCCGTATGACTGCTGCCATTGAATGGTTTGTGAATGAACAAATGTTGTGACAACAAAAAGTGAAATGATTGTGAGTAAATGTTTTATCATAATGTGATAATGTGCTAATGGGTTAATGTGAATTTAAGAGCAGATATATTAATTATATAATTATTCAATTATGAAATTATTTAATTGGTGTTTCCTGGTTTAAAATACATAAGGAAGGATCCGATAATTGCTAGGACAAATTGAACTACTGTTAATTTTTTATCATCTTAATAGTCTGAACACCTGTTAAGGTTTTTAGCCGGACCATATAAATTCCGGTATCATAACCTTCAACATCCAGGTTTATTAATTGAGCGCCCTGATTCATATTCTCATCACTGATATTTTTAACAAGTCTGCCGCTTATATCCAGTATTTCAATTGTTACATGATCTGAATGTGATAATTCAAACCGCAAGGCCGTGTGAAAAGAAGCCGGATTAGGGAAAATATTCAGATTTGAAATATTTCCGGCCACATCTTTAATACCTGTGCTGAAGGACAGCTTTGCTATCCAAATATCATTATCCGTCAGCGAACCGTGATGTCCTGAAACATCAACATCGTTGGATAGCGATTCGGCCCCGAGTATATATCCGCCATCTGGTGTTGGAATAGCAGTTGTTAATCCTTCAGTACCTGTACCGCCATAAGTTCCATCCCACTCTATATTGCCAACGCTATCTGTTTTTACGATCCAGCAGTCGATTCCACCAATATGGTTGGAAACCAAGCCACCAGCCCCGGTTGTATTAGCAGATACAAGATAACCTCCGTCCGGTGTAAGTCTGATTGTTTTTCCAAATTCACCGCCTGGACCACCATAGCAACTGGACCATTCTACTGTGCCAATATTATCAAGTTTTGCCACCCATGACTCCGTACCTCCGTTTGAACAAGTAACACTACCGTTAGTAGCATTAGTATATGAATTCAAAATGTAACCACCATCGGAAGTATTCTGAATATCGGTACCTTGATTAATGCTGAATCCGATACCACTGAAGCATTTATCCCACTCCTTGTTACCTAAACTATCGATCTTAAGAACCCATATTGCACCTAAAATTGAACTTGTATTTAATGTTATGTCACCGTCATTTGATGTTGTAATTCCTATCGCAATAATCCCTCCATCAGGAGTTAACTGAAAAGATCGCAATCTTTCGCCACCAGACCCGCCAAATGTTTTTTCCCACTGGATCACTCCCACACTATCCACCCTTGTGAACCAAAAATCAATAGACCCT
Organism: Bacteroidota bacterium; assembly: GCA_024643795.1. Lineage (GTDB taxonomy): Bacteria > Bacteroidota > Bacteroidia > AKYH767-A > OLB10 > JAHEMF01. Next base: position 2,341 of record JAHEMF010000068.1, read on the forward strand.
TTGTTCTGTGAAACATCACCATTAGATGACCATGTGTCTGAACCAAACATAAAATCTCCATTCTCAGTTTGTTTAATATCTACACCGGTATCATATGCTGTTCCACCATAAGAATTCTGCCATTGAATATTGCCCTGATCATCCAGCTTGACCACCCAGGTATCCATAGTGTCTACTGATCCATGGTGACCGGTCACATCACCATCATCAGACCATGACTCACCTATTATTGCAAAGCCTCCGTCTGATGATTGACACAAACCCTTTGCCCTGTCATTACCAGTTCCACCCAATGATCGTTGCCACTCAAGGTTACCAAGACTATCCAACTTGCCAAACCACATATCGGATGTTACCTGTGTACCATGATGCCCGGTTACATCACCATCATTAGAATAAGAAGCACCGGCAAATGCAACACCTCCGTCACCGGTAAGTATCACATTGTTGTAAATACTATTACCCTGATCCAGTTCATCTATCAATGTTCCTCCAAGCGAAACCTGCCACTCAACAGTTGGGGCAGTTTGTGCAACTGTCAAGTTTGCCATTGCACATAATATCGTTACAACTAGTAATCGTTTTTCCATTTTATTAGTATTAATTTATTTTGCGGACCGTTAAAACTTTGAACTTTACCCATGATCACATACCCTCCATCTGAAGTAGATGAAGCCGATGGAAAGAAGTCTGAATAAAATTCCTGAAATCTGAATGTAGATGTCACCTGCCAGTTATTGTCTCCTACCAGAAACAAGGTCTGGTTAGCACTGAAATCACCAGGCACATCAATATCACCAACCCTGTATGCAGTCATCATAAATCCGTTCGGACCTTTATTGCAGGATATCACCCGGTAAAATTTCGGAAGATCGAAGGGGATAGTATCCTTTAACATACCATCTGTGCCTATGCGTAAAAATCCGTTCACTACAGGTGTGGCAAATGGCGCTCCCGGGAATGCTGATTCAGGTGCAGAGAAGTGGTGGATATAATCCATCCCATCATTTATGATACCTCTGCAATAATGATTGTAAAATCCGTCATATGCACCTGTTGATTGCTTGTAATACCCGGTTTTATAAATGAATGACGTATCAACATCATTTGAATCAGCGTTAGCAATGAGTGTGACATAGCCGAACGCAAGACTGTCTGATTGTGCTTGGTCACCGGTAAATGCTATCTGTGCAAGAAAATGTGGTGCAGTGAGCGGAACCATCGAAGACTGCTCGAACCGCAATTGTCCTCCAATATTTGACAATGCAAGTAATGTGACAAAATTCCATATCTTATAATAACTTCCGTCTAATTGAAGAAAAAACCCTTCGTGATTTTCCGGAAATCCAACAAGGAATTGTGAAAGGTAAACACCACTCATTGCAATACTGTTATCAGGCATGGCATACATGGAAGCACTCAAGACTCCGAATGAACCACCAATATTTGCCTGGATAACTATGTGTTGAGTTGTGCTACCGCTCTGATCCAGATCATACATCATGATCACATTGTCGAACCCGGGCAGATCTCTTACCGCCAGTGCCAGGTGGCCATCTGCTTTGATAACCATATCCATGGGAATGCAATCCGGAAATTCTTTTTTCCAGATCAGAGCACCTTCTTTGTCACACTTAACAACAACCGCCTTCTTGGGCAATTCAGAAAAATAATACACATAAATATTATCATTTGCATCGGTGAGTACCTTACCATTCTGACCCATGAACCTGTCATCTTCTGTACTTCCTGATACATTCTCGTCAAGCACCTTCATCCATTCAATCTTTGCATTATCCGCAGTCACATTATCATCTTTTTTACAAGACGAGACCATGACCAGAATTGACACTGTTGTGAATAGTATCAATGACCTTAATGCTGATATATGATTTCCAAATCTCATTTCTCTTTTTTATTCCTGTACACCAGATTGAATAGTATGCCTGCATTTATCTGCAGATTATCCATGGTAAAATCATCATCGATATAGTAGTATTTGAAAACATTCACTTCATCGGCATAACGTGTTCCTTCTTTGTTCACATTGTCCGGATATACGCAATATTTCACATCTACAAACCCATAAAATGATTTCAGCTTATATATAAATCCGGCAGATCCGAAAAACCCTGCCATTGAAGTGTTTCTATACTCCAATCTGTCTACTATGTCATTGATCTTATCTCTACTGGAGGTGCTTACTGCACTTGTAAGCAATGAATAACATGCACCGGCTGACACATAAGGTTGCATTCTTCGCTGTAAGAAATAATATTTTACAGAAAGAGGTATATCAAAATACTGCATGTTCTCACTATAATCTATAGTAGTATTCTCAACTTCTTTGATGAGATGAGTATAGTTAGTTACCCTGAATTGCACTCCTGCATTCAGCCATAATTTTTTCATTACCCTGATTTCATAATTACCTGCAATTTGAAATCCGGATTCCTCTTTGTATTCTGAATAGTCTGATGCATCTTGCCCATGGTAAATTGAATAGGTATTGGATACATTGGTAAATGGCCTGTTAATACCTGCTGATAAACCAAATCTTTGAACAGGAGTATATACAAAGTTGCTGAACAGTGCTACATACTCAGGATCATCACTGAATTTATCAGGTTCATAAGTTGGATCAATACGCATAATGCGTGAAGCACGGTCTTCCGCATTTTCGAGATCATCGATACCTATATACGAAAGTGCAAGTATCTTATTCGCCTGGATCTTTTCTTCTTTGTTAAGACTGCACTCATCAAGCGCCTTTGTAAGATACTCAATTGCCGTGTCGTAATACCGTTCTTCATAACTCTTGTTACCGCTTTTTAGGTATACAGCACAACTATCTGATTGAGAGTAAACATTCCCTGCTGCCGTAATGCAGAAAAAAGTAAGCAATGCGAATATTTTAGTTCTGGTTTTCAATACTGTTATTTATTTAACCGGGTTGTTGTAGATCGATATGGCACATCACCTCCTACATAAGTTTTCCATTCCTCTTCAGTAAGGTCACGTTTTATGTTTTCCTGGAGTATGGGTCTGAAATATTCGGTGCTGATGGGATATTTCCTTACAGACCTATCTTTACACGACACATAAATATCCCCATCAAAAACATCCATTCCGGTTACCGGACTGTTTAATGCGGTTATTTCAACCGGCTTCACCGAAAGGTCTTTTGTCTGGTAGATCCTGATCAACGGGCGGGCAGTGGCAGCTATGATCCTACCGTTCTCATTATCAACAAAAATAAAATCAACACTTGCATTTTCGTTCAACCGTTTCATAACAGCACCTGTATTACCCAAAACCTGGATGAGCCCATCGGAATATCCTGCAGCGATCATCTTACCATCTTTACCTACTGACATAGATTCCAATCTACTGCCAGGTGATTTTGAAAACAGAACCGGCGAACTGCTGCCTGATGTGAGCATGAATATCTGCCCATCATCACAACCTACCAAAAGATCATTCGATGCCGGCATAAATTCAAGGGCCTTGATCCTGGAACCGAACTTGAAAGTGTTCCCTTTTTGACCATTGTTGTATACTATAACACTGCTGTCGCGTGCACCGGTTGCTATTGAACTGCCACCAGTTTGAAAAGCAACAGCACGTAATAGCCCGGAATGTCCTGTTAATTTCACTGAAGATCCTTTACCTACTGTAATAAGTTCTGCACTGTTATCGTTATGTCCTGCAAGGGCGTAATTTCCATTATGACTAAAATAAGCAGTGTTCAACTCATCATTGGACTGATTGAATTTATATGCCGTCGACTTTGACAGGTCTTTCACATTATATACTTGAATACTTCCATTCGATCCTGCTGTGCTTACAGATGAGTTACCTGCATGAATTGCTTTAATAGGTGCTGATTCTCTGAGTCTGATCTCTTTGAATGTTGGGTCAATCACTGCAGATGCATCATATGCGGCAGCATACAATTGCTGATTATCAGGGTCGCCTCCGTTCTCCTTTGCCAGTTTATATGCTTCATAAGCCAACAGCGCTTTAAGTTGCGGGTCATTTTTAACCTGCAATGATTTAAATGCGAGGTTCTGACTCAACCCAAGCATTCGCAAACGATTGGTCTCGTTTTGTGATTGCTCAGCTTTCTGTTTTGCAGTGAGCGCCTCTTCACTCTTTTGCTCTGCCAGAACTTTTTGTTGTAATGCAAACTGCTCTTGCTGCCTTGCCTTTTGTGCTTCCGATTCGGCACGTTGCTTTTGTTGTTCAGCTAATATCTTTTGCTCTTGGGCTATACTCGATTGCAACTCAGCATAGCTTTTGGAATCAAGTGCTTTCTTGGATGCGTCTAATGCCATTTGCTCCGACTTCTGAGCCAGCTCTTTTTGATTTTCTGCTTCCTGAGCCTTCTGTTGTGCAACAACATAATTCTCCTGCGCTTTATCAGTTTGAAAAAGTGCCCAGATAGTGAGTGATGAAATTACAACCAGGAATATTGCTACTGCAGATCGAACGATCATTTTCCTGCGCTTTACCACCATTTGCTCACTGGAACGCTCCTGTTGGCTGGCTTCAAGAAAATTCATAGCCAGGTCAAAATCATTGTTGTATTGTGATGCCCAGGCTTTGTTTGGTTTTACACGCTCCTGCCAGTCAATTGCAGATTGCAGTTCGGGGTCACGCCACAATGCTGCATTACCACTTTTATGCAAATTGGCACTCATACATAGTCGTTCGTACAAGGCTGCAGATTCAGATTCTTCCTCAACCCAATGGCGCAACCTCTCCCATGCACGCATTAAGCTTTCGTGTGAGATATCTATGATGGAGTTTTTATTAAGTTCTGCATCTTCATCCGGAAGAATAAATGTTCTTCCATGTTTACGAAAAGGATGCAACACTTCTATCACATCGTTAATGCCGGCTCCGGTTATCTCTGAAAGTGCCTGAACGGAAGTTGGGCGACGAACTCCTCTGCTCTCACCCGATTTTACGGTGATAGCCTTGAATATGTTTTTGACGAGGTCCTTTTGTTTTTGACTCTTCAATTCTTCAAAGGCTTCGTCAGCATGAATTGAAAGAGCATTGCTCATTGTGCCTGTCATTTCATAATGACGCAGATCCATCGGCTCACCTGGGTCGGATGCATGTATCCACTTATCCCATGTGCGCATAAGCGCATGTTGCAACACAGGTAATTGATCCGGGTTATCACCCAGATCACTGATAAGTCGTTGGACTAAGCGCGGCGATATCTTTCCATCAGCATAGTTTACAGGACCTGTGATAGCAAGTTTATTCTGCTCACCATTAAGCCGGGGCACCAGGTAATGGCCATCATTGATAGCTTCTGGCAATCCTTCAAAACGAGCACAGTCGCCCAAAAAATCAGAACGAATGGTTAGTATAACATACACAGGAACGTCGCGCTGGCGGATGGCATCAATTATAAGTTGAACAAATTTTTCTGAATTTTCATCATTCACTTCCATACCTGTTCCTGAAAAACGGAAGGTTTCTTCAAACTGATCTAAAAGGATCAGCAACTTTTTCCCGGGAGGTATCATTCTTCTTACCACCTGAACCAAACCTAAAGAACTTGCCTCAAGTGTAGATTCTATCTTTTTCAAGTCTTCCGCATCTTCAGACTGAGCCCCTGATGCAAGCTCCTTGCAAGA
>JAHEMF010000069.1 GCA_024643795.1 Bacteroidota bacterium
GAAGAAGAAATTTCGATGTACATCACCTTGTCGTCTACATTTGTACCAAAATCTTTGATCATGTTGAATGATGCACCTCCATCGGTTGTTTTCCAAAGTTTATTCTCATTCCCTATGTATGATATATTGTAACAGTGGGGGTGAAATTCCATCTCGCTGGATTCAGCTGCACCATAACTTTGGTTGGGACTCAGCCCAATAGAAAACCCGCTGATCGCACCGGTGATTGTTGAAGGTAAATACTTCCCTCCTATATCAGAGAAATATGTTTTTGTATTCTGCCCGGGATTTACATAACCCGTTGGTGCTTCTCCGCCACCCAGTTCCAGATAATTTCCTGAACCGTAATTTTCATGGTATGCTATATCGCCGTTGTGATAAAGGCCACCAACCAGAACATCTTCATTCCATCCGCTTCCAAAACCCCAGTGGTCAGAAGCATGAACTCCATACATCCTGAATTCCGGCTGCGAGTTATAAAAATCTGATGACCGGTAAATACCTCCGTCAGTTGTGATCCAGCAAACGCCGTTTATAATACGGAAGTCCTGATTGTCAACATGCATATCGAGCGGACCAGCGATATATCCGGCCACGGAAGAAAAAGTTGATCCGCCATCATTCGACCTCCATAGGTTGAGTCCGCCAATAAGAATTTCATTAGCATTGCTCTCTGAGGCAACTATAGCACAGTTGTAAAAACCCTGATGGTAGGTCCAACCCGGATTACCATAAGCAAGGTTGGGATGAGATGGAGTGTATGGTCCACCCACAGGTCCGTTTGGTAAAGTCCATGTATATCCACCATCATCACTTCTGAAAACTCCAACATATCCGTAGTCGTTTGCCTTAGAATCACCAATAAGATATGCATACACTTTATCGGGATCAGCAGGTGAAACAGCGATCCTTCCACCTCTGTCAATCCGTGCTGTATCAGTTGATGTATACCAGCCATTGGTCTGCTGAATCCAAGTAGCTCCCGTATCTGTAGAAATAAAAAATTCAGGTACCAGCAGTATCGGATTGTTTTTTATAAGGTATATTATTGAAGGATCTGCACTGTTGCATTTTATATCAGACGAACGCTGATTATAAAGTTGCAACCAGTTATCGCCTCCATCCACCGACCTGTACAAACCCTTGTTGGTAGCAGCCAGAACAAGTTGTGGATTGACAGGATTGACCAGGATCTCGTTAACTCCAAGGTTTGACTGAGGCAAAACTTTGCTCCACGTGATAGCTCCGTCCTGACTTCGAAATACACCATTATTACCGCCGGCAAAAACGATATCACCGTTGTTGGGATCTACCTCAATTGCAGTAACTCCGCTACCATAATTTTCTTCCATAGAAACCGACACCCATGTGTTACCGGCATCCACACTTTTGTAAACTTCGCCGGGCTCGGTGCCGCAATACATAATATTTGTGTCTGCCAGGCACTGATCAATAGAATAGACATTCGACTGTCGCTTACCGGGAACCCCTGTATTGTTAAGCACCTGAATAGGACCTAAAACACTCCAGGAAGATGGTAATTTCAAAGCAGCACGACCGTGGTATTCATTATCAATTTCGAGGGCCCTTTCGGGGGATGGCATTTGCACATATCCCTGCTCATTAATATAATCGGTTACTGACCTTCTCCACCGTTTATAATATTGTGTGTGAAAACTCTTTTCAAATGAATGTTCACGATAGTAAGCACTATACAATGTATCAACCTCAAACACATTAGGCTCATCAGCATACATTTTTTGTGCCCACAGGGGCAATGTACTGATCTCATAAGGTGATGGCTTCTGCATTATCTGAGCATAACTTGCAGATGTAATGGATAGCAGCAATATCACAGACAGTGATTGTAATACTTTCATGATAAAAGGGGTTGTAAAGCAAAGATAGCATATTGATTGTTGATTGCGGATTTGAAGACTTATCATTTAAGCGTATAATCAATCAGGTTTCTTGCACAGCTCTACCCCCATCCATTTTTATCAAGGCTCCTGTATTGAATAGCTTCGGCAAGATGGTGTGGCTGTATATCTTTTGAATTTTCGAGATCCGCGATTGTTCTCGATACTTTAAGAATACGGTCATAAGCTCTTGCTGAAAGCCCTAGCCTGTCGGTTGCGGTTTTGAGGATCTCACGACAAGACTCAGACAAGTCACACACTTTTCGCAACATCTTACTGCTCATTTGTGCGTTACAGTATACATTATCATTATTTGCAAAACGTGAATACTGAATTTTTCTTGCAGCCATCACTCTTTCCCGAACCAGCTCACTGGATTCTCCATCACTTTTATGTGTAAGTTCATTGAACGAGACCGGAGTAACTTCAACATGTATGTCAATACGATCGAGCAGCGGTCCAGAGATCTTGCTCAAATACTTTTGAACCACACCTGGTGCACATACACAATCTCTTTCAGGATGATTAAAATAACCACAAGGGCAAGGATTCATTGAAGCTATCAGCATAAAGCTGGCAGGATAATCAACCGTCATTTTAGCCCGGGAGATAGTTACCTTACGTTCTTCTAACGGCTGACGCATAACCTCCAAAACCGTTCGTTTAAATTCAGGAAGTTCATCCAGAAACAAAACTCCATTGTGGGCCAGTGATATTTCGCCCGGTTGTGGGTTGCCTCCTCCACCTACAAGAGCTACATCACTGATTGTGTGATGCGGTGAACGAAAAGGCCGCTGATTAACAATGGCGCTCTTAAGTCCGGTAAGTCCTGCCACTGAATGTATCTTGGTGGTCTCCAATGCTTCATGCAATGACAAGGGAGGCAAAATGGTTGGCAGTCTTTTTGCCAACATGGTCTTACCTGCTCCGGGAGGACCGATAAGGATCACATTATGTCCTCCAGCCGCAGCTATCTCCAATGCTCTCTTGATATTCTGCTGTCCTTTTACATCAGTAAAGTTCAACGATTCATTGTTGGCGATATCAGCAAACAACGCCTGCGTATCCGTTTCAACTCTTGTCATTGGCCGGTCGCCACTCAAATGATCCACTACATCCAAAATATGTGAAGCTCCGTAGATCTCAATGCCATCTACAATAGAAGCTTCCTGTGCATTGGCTGTAGGCAAAATGAATCCTTTGAACCCTTCTGCTTTGGCTTGCAATGCTATAGGCAAAGCACCTTTTACAGGCATGATATTCCCATCGAGTGAAAGCTCACCCATGATGATATATCTGTCCAATTCATTACATGTTATCTGCTGTGAAGCACATAATATCCCAATGGCAATGGTAAGATCATAGGAGGAACCTTCCTTGCGTATGTCGGCAGGAGCCATATTTACCACCACTTTTTTACCGGGCATCTTAAACCCTGTATTCTTAAAAGCAGCCATTAGTCGCAGCTGGCTTTCTTTGATAGCATTATCTGGTAACCCCACTAGGAAAAACCTGGATCCGGTATCTACATTAACTTCAATGGTAATGGTTGTTGCATGAATGCCATAAACGGCACTTCCAAAAGTTTTGATGAGCATAGAAAAGGGTGATTGAAAAAAAGTTCAAGATGAATTGTAATGATGAAAAGTAGAATTATTTGATTGAATAAAACCTGAAAAATAAATTAACCATGATTCAATACATCAGTCTTTCGATCTCCTGTATCAAAGCATGTATCACTTTGATGTGGATCTCCTGCGCACGGTCGGCATAATCAGAATGTGGTGCGCGGATCTCGATATCACAAAGAGTGGACATCTTACCTCCATCTTTACCGGTAAGGCCTACCACTTTCATGCCTTTGTTGCGGGCTGCTTCAATTGCCATTAAAACATTAGCTGAATTACCGCTGGTGCTGATGGCCAGCAGCACATCTCCGCCGGCACCTACCCCTTCAATGAACCGCGAAAAAACGAATTCATAACCGTAATCATTACCTACACAACTAAGATGCGATGGGTCGGAAATGCTGATGGCAGGCAATGCCGGCCTGTTATTCCTGAAACGACCTGAAAGTTCTTCAGCAAAATGCATGGCGTCGCACATGCTTCCTCCATTACCACATGATATGACCTTGCAGCCCGACTTAAAAGCATTTGAAATTGCCAGAGCAGCAGCTTCGATTTTTTTAAAATTATCTTCCGACGAAATAAAAGCTTCAAGAACTTGCTGAGCTTCAGAAAAAGAGTCTTTGATAGACATATTTTAACCGTTTAATGTAAAAGTAAACGTAATCATCCAATTTTTCAATTCACAGCCATTGCCTTCTTCCGTTTTTTATACCTGCAAATACCTTCATCAAGGTAGTCGCCATAAGTATCAACATCCGGAGTGTAACCACGAGGATTGGCCAGCAGCTTACCATTATTATCAACTAAAACGTAATATGGCTGCGAATTGGTTTGATAGCGTGTAGTTTGCAGATCGCTCCACTTGTTTCCGGTAGTACGTATCTTTTTACCACTTTCTGATACATACTGTTGTTGTTCGGGCAAGGGCTTCTTATCATCCACATAAAGTGAGATGATAACATAATCTTCTGAAAGCTTTTTCAATATGGCAGGATCGCTCCAAACATTATCTTCCATCTTACGACAATTCACACAACTCCATCCGGTAAAATCTATCATAACCGGTTTGTCCTGTTGTTTGGCATAGGTCATGCCTTCTTCAAAATCTTTAAAGCAGGTAAGATTATGAGGGCAGTCTGATGATTCAGTGATCCACTCCTTATAAAACTCAGGTGGCGGGAATCCGCTAATAAGTTTGAGAGGAGCACCCCAGATTCCAGGTATAAGATATAGTGTGAATGCAAATGTGAGTATAGAAAAAATAAGTCGCGGTACGCCTATATGTTTAATATCACTATCGTGTGAGAATTTTAGTTTCCCAAGCAAATAAAAGCCCATCATACCAAAGATCACAACCCATAAAACAATGAAAATTTCACGCTTCAGAATACCCCAGTGATATGCTAAGTCAACGTTGGATAAAAACTTAAGTGCGAGCGCCAGTTCAATGAAGCCCAGACATACCTTAACAGAGTTCAGCCATCCGCCTGATTTGGGCAAAGTGCTGAGCCATGATGGAAATGCTGCAAACAATGCAAATGGCAAGGCAAGTGAAAGTGCGAATCCTGTCATACCCATTATAGGTCCCAGGTAACTTCTGCCATGTGCCGCTTCAACCAGCAATGTGCCTATGATAGGTCCGGTGCATGAAAATGACACCAGCGACAATGTGAACGCCATGAAAAAGATACCTATCAATCCACCTTTATCTGAAGCCTGATCGGCTTTGTTAACCCATGATGCCGGCAACACTATTTCAAAGGCGCCAAAGAATGAAAAGGCAAACACAAGAAATATAACAAAAAAGGCAAGGTTAAAGAATGAATTGGATGCCATCGCGTTAAGCGCATCCGACCCCAACGTTACAGTTACCAAAAAACCCAGTGCCACATAAATTACAATAATGGATACGGCATAAATAATTGCATTGGCAATTCCTTTTTGACGCGTACCGCTTCTCTTTGTAAAAAAGCTTACCGTCATCGGGATCATAGGAAATACGCACGGTGTGAGCAGTGCTAACAAACCGCCTATCATACCTCCTACAAATATCCCCCATATTGAACCGTCATAAACTTCTTGTGCTGTTTCACCACATCCCGACTCAAGTGTGTCGCCGGTTTCGCCGGCAGGACCTACCACAGCTTGCGGGTTTTCTTCCGAAGCCTCAAGAATAGTATCTATCTTCTCCTTGTTCTCATCAGACGGCAGCAATGCAACTGTGTTAGGTTCAACTACAGGCTCAGGAGCGGTTTTTATTTTTTCCGGCTTGGTTGCATTATTGGTTTTAGCACCACCTTCCGGAGTTATCTTTATCTCAAAATTAACCTGGTCTGGAGGCAGACATCTCTCATCATCGCACACCATGAACTCAACATACCCTGTAACGTTGAATGACTGTGTGCTTTTTATTTTTATCTTCTGTTTAAAGACGGCCTTTTTGCTGAAATATTTAAGATCCATTTCAAAATTAGGATCATAATATTCAACCGCTTTACCTTCTTCGGTACTCCCTACTATCTCAAAAGTTGCAGAGGGTTCAAAAACAAATGTTGTTTTGATAGGCCCCCCGTCAGCAATATCCTGAGAATATAAATGCCACCCTTCATCAATAGTAGCTTTGAGACTGATGATTGCTTCATCACCTTTAACTTCTGATGAAAAGGACCACTTAACGGGCTGGAATATCTGAGCATTTGAAAAGCCTGCAGATATCAATAATAAGACCGGAAGTAAGAGCGCCCTGATAGTTTTATTCACTTGTTCATTCATTAAAAGGAGTTGCCAAAAATAGAAATTCATAGGGTAATAAGGCAACTAATTAGTATTCAACGCATCGCTTTAAATTTTGTTATCGCTTACGCGGATATTGTTCTACCTAAGCCAAAACGGTCACACAAACCATCTGTAAAGCTCTCCCGGGTCGGTTTTACCTGCCAGAAGCCCCTGTTCATCACGTTCCAAGCGACCCTCCTTCATCAAGATGAGCCTGCTCCCCAGTCTGGCAGCAGCTTTAAGGTCATGTGTCACCAGAATGGTGGTCAAGTTATGCTTTTCCACCAGCTTTAAGGTCAATTCCACTATCATCCCGGCTGTTTTGGGGTCCAACGCCGCTGTAGGCTCGTCCATCAGCAACACGCCAGATCCCGCAGCAACTGCCATCAACAAGGTAAGTGCCTGACGCTGACCCCCGGACAGACTACCTACGGGCTCTGCAAGGCGGTTTTCAAGTCCCAGCCCTAGTTGCTTCAGGTCTTCTGCAACCCTTTCTCTGAAAGCACTGGTTGTACCAACCACCAATGATTTTTTCCTATTGCGCAGTGAAGCCAATCTGAAGTTGTCCAGAATGCTCAACTGCGAAGCCGTTCCGGCCATAGGATCCTGAAAAACACGCGAAATGTAAGGTGCCCTTTTATAGTCGGGCACATCCGTCACATCCCTACCATTAATGATCACCTTTCCACTATCAGGTAAAATATCTCCGGCAATTATATTAAGAAGGGTACTCTTTCCTGAACCGTTTGCACCGATAAGCACATTGAATGTGCCTTCGGCAAAAACTACCGAAACATTTTGAAGTGCGCTAACCTCATTAACAGACCCTTTATTAAAGGACTTGGATATGTTCTCAAGTACTATCAACTGTTTGTCCGTTGAAGGTTAGTTCTGGAAATTGCAATAATAACCAATACAATAACTGCAGTAGTTAGTTTTAACATGTTAGGATCTAACCCAAATGAAAGTGCCATGGCCAACACAACGCGGAAGACAATGCTACCGGCAACAACCACAAGAATGGTTGCTGTGAGTGAGGAACCTTTAAATGGACGCAGCAATGATTCGCCAAGTATTACCGCTGCCAGTCCGCTGATAACAATTCCTATTCCCATGTTTATATCTGAAAAGCCCTGATATTGCACCATAAGGAATCCTGACAAAGCTGTGAGTGCGTTGGCAATTGCAATGCCTGTTATCTTCATGAACTCAGGGTTCACACCTACCGCCCTGATCATTTTTTCGCTGTTCCCTGTGGCCCGCATAGCAATTCCAAAATCAGTTTTAAGGAGCCAGATCATTGCTAACGTTACCACAGATATGACAATAGCTGTTATCACAAGTTTATTGTCTGCTAAAATTGAATCGTAAATGGTGTTCACGCCTATCAAAGGGATATTAGGCCTTCCCATGATCGAAAGGTTTACTGAATACAATGCTGTCATCACTAAAATTCCTGCGAGTAATGCATTGATCCGAAACCTTGTATGGATAAGGCCGGTGCACATCCCCGCAAGGGCACCACTCAATAAGGCCACAGCCAGAGTAACC
>JAHEMF010000031.1 GCA_024643795.1 Bacteroidota bacterium
TTTTTTTTCACCTAACAACACTTCCATTTCCCATTGCATCTACCGGAGAAACAAAGCAAAGTTTACCATCAGTATCCTCCGCCATTAATATCATCCCCTGTGATTCGATGCCCTTGATTTTCCTGGGCTGCAAATTTACTAAAATAGTTACTTGCTTTCCAAGGATATCCTCAGGGTTATAGTACTCTGCAATGCCGGAAACAACAGTTCTTTTGTCGAGACCAGTATCGATGGTCAGTTTTAACAGTTTATCTGTTTTTGGAACTCGCTCTGCCTCAAGTATGGTTCCCGTGCGAATATCCATTTTCATGAATTCATCAAAAGTGGTTTCCGGTTTTGCCGGATCAATACCATTTTCTGAATTTTCAATTTTACTGATCTCCTCATTCATGGCAGCAGCTGTTTTTAACTTTTCGACCTGTTCAATGATCGCATCATCTTCGATCTTATCAAATAATAAATTTACTTCTCCCAATATGTGTCCGGGATTCAATAATGGTGTTTCACTTTTAAAATCCCATCCAACCGAAGTTGTTTGCAACATGTAATATAATTTGTTAGCTGTGTTGGGAAGGAATGGTTGCATGAGATGTGCCAGCCTGGCCGATAGCTCCAGTGCGGTATTCAAAATTGCTGCTGTGCGTTCAACATCTGTTTTTATCAGCTTCCAGGGTTCATTATCTGCCAGATATTTGTTGCCTGCTCTGGCAACATCCATCATGGATGCAAGTGCTTCACGCTGGCGGTAACGGTCCAGAGATCTTGAAATGGAGTCGCAAGCCTCATCGGCGTAAGCCAATACTTTTTTATCATCATTATTCACGGCTGCCGCTGAAGGAACAGCACCTTCGAAATAATTTTTGGTGAGTACAAGTGTTCGGTTTATGAAATTACCGAGAATAGCAACCAGCTCATTGTTGTTTCGGGCCTGAAAATCTTTCCAGGTAAAATCATTGTCCTTAGTTTCCGGTGCCGTAGCTATCAAAACATATCTGAGAACGTCTTCCTTTCCGGGAAATTCTTGAAGATATTCATGCAGCCACACAGCCCAGTTGCGCGAGGTTGATATTTTTTCTCCTTCCAGATTCAGGAACTCGTTGGCAGGTACGTTCTCCGGCAATACATAGCCACCATGAGCTTTTAATATAGCAGGAAAAATGATGCAGTGAAATACAATGTTGTCTTTACCAATAAAATGTATCAGACGGGATTCAGGATTCTTCCAGTAATGTTCCCAGTTAGTTGGAAGCAATTCGCGTGTGGCCGAGATGTATCCGATAGGAGCATCGAACCACACATATAGAACTTTACCTTCGGTATCGGGCAACGGAACTTTTACTCCCCAGTCCAGATCGCGTGTCATAGCTCTGGGCTGCAAGCCATCACCACCTTCGAGCCATGATTTACATTGTCCGTAAACATTAGGCTTCCAGTCGTTCTTATGTTGTACCAGTATCCATTCTTTGAGCCATGGAGCGTAGTCGTTCAGTGGAAGGAACCAGTGTTTTGTTTTTCTCAGAACAGGGGTAGCTCCACTCAGTTTGGATCTGGGATTGATGAGTTCGGACGGACTCAGTGACGTGCCGCAGTTTTCACATTGATCGCCGTAGGCATTTTCATTACCGCATTTCGGACATGTACCTTCTATATATCGGTCGGCCAGGAACTGCCCGGCTTCTTCATCATAATATTGTTCGGTTGATTGTTCAGTGAATGCACCTTTGTCATATAAGGTCTTAAAAAACCCTGCTGCAGTACGGTGATGTTCTTTGGCCGAGGTACGTGAGTATATGTCGAATGATATTCCGAAATCAGCGAATGACTTTTTCATGATCTCGTGATAACGGTCTACGATCTCCTGTGGTGACAATCCTTCCTTTCGTGCCTTAAGGGTGATAGGAACGCCGTGTTCA
The DNA here is from genome assembly GCA_024643795.1 of Bacteroidota bacterium. GTDB lineage: Bacteria > Bacteroidota > Bacteroidia > AKYH767-A > OLB10 > JAHEMF01. The sequence continues at coordinate 1,914 of JAHEMF010000031.1, forward strand.
TCTGACCCGCACACAAATTTTACATCTTCACCTTTTAACCTCAGATACCTTACAAATACATCGGCAGGTATAAAGCAACCTGCCAGATGACCGATATGAACGGGACCGTTGGCATAGGGGAGTGCTGCTGTAACTAATATGGGTTTCACTGTTGTTTGTTCAATTTAATGCCTGATGTACATGATAAAGCTACCGGCAATTAGTAAATTGCGCAAAGATAGCAATTCAGGTACCATGATAACCCCTCCGGCGCTCAAACAGGGCGATAAGATAGCTATAGTGGCCACTGCACGTAAAGTGAGTGAGGAAGAGATAGCCCCTTCTGTTAAGATCCTTGAAAACTGGGGGTATGAGGTGGTTAAAGGAATGAACCTGTTTGCAGATGACCGCCAATTCGCCGGTACCGATGGTCAGCGGTGGGCCGAACTACAGTTGGCCCTGGATGACCCCTCCATAAAAGCCATACTTTTTGCCCGCGGAGGGTATGGTACAGTAAGGATCATTGATAAGCTTGATTTCACAAAATTCAAAAAATATCCCAAATGGCTGATGGGATTTAGTGATGTTACCGTGCTGCATACGCACGTGAATCATCATTGTAAAGTACAAACTATGCATTCACCAATGGCACTTACCTTACCACTTGCTGGTAAAGAGGTGAAAGAACATATACAAAAGATATTGCATGGCGGATCGTATACGATGAAAGTGAAAAATCATTTGCTTAACCGAAGAGGAAAAGTTGCAGGAGAGCTGATAGGAGGGAACCTTTCAATCCTTTATTCACTCACCGGCACTGCTTCTGATATACACACCCGTGGTAAGATATTATTTATTGAGGACCTTGATGAATATTTGTATCACATAGACAGGATGATGATGAACCTTAAGCGGAGTGGAAAGCTGGATGGATTGAAAGGACTTATTGTTGGAGGAATGACTGATATGAACGACAATAAAGTGCCTTATGGTTTATCAGCAGAAGAGATTATTCTGGATGCAGTCACAGAATATGATTATCCGGTTTGTTTTGGATTTCCTGCAGGGCATTTAGACAATAATCACCCACTTGTTATGGGTAAAAAGATCACTCTGGAAGTTAGTAGTGAAGTAACTTTACTTATATAATTTCAGCAATATTTGTTTGATGAAACTTTGATATACGTAGTTTAATGAAAACATTTCATCAGCTGAACAGTTTTGTTTCCTACTTGACGGTGCTTGCAACCGCTTTTTCTTTTGGAGTTGTGAATGCGCAAAGTCCTGATTGGCTTTGGGCCAAATCAGCTACTGGGTCGTCATCGGAGTATATTTCTGCCACCACAACAGACGGTGATGGGAATATCATTTGTGTAGGAGATTTTAACAGTAATAACCTTACCATCGGCACAACAACTCTGACAAATGTCAGTTCACTAAATCTACCAGATGGATTCATTGCAAAGTACGATTCTTCAGGAAATGTACTTTGGGCTATTTCAGTGGGAGGATCCTCAACAGAAAGATTAACTGATGTAGCCTGTGATTCAGCGGGTAATATAATTGTTGTTGGGGCGTTTTCAAGTTCCAATCTCACTATTGGTTCTGCGACCCTTACAAATGCTGGGGCTCCAGGTACATCTGAAGCCTTTATCGCTAAGTATGACCCCTCAGGCAATTTTATGTGGGCGTCATCAGCGAATGGAAATTCATCGAATGATGATCAGTTTAATTCCGTTACAGTGGACCTTTCAGGTAATATATTAACAGCAGGATTTTTTCAAAGCCCATCAATTGATATTGACACAACAACGCTTACTATTTTTAATACAGGAGGTCAGGATATGTTCATCGTAAAGTATAATGCGGCAGGAAGTGTCCTCTGGGCAAGATCGGCAGGAGGAAATTCTTTCGTGAATGCTAATACGGTAGTTTCAGATACTGCAGGGAATGTGATAATTGCAGGAGGATTTGAAGCTTCAACACTCACTTTCGGATCAACCACATTATTCAATTCAAGTATTGGCTACAATGATATGTATGTTGTAAAGTATGATGCATTCGGAAATGTGATTTGGGCAGCATCTGCCGGGGGGAACAGTGATGATGTTGCATCATTTGGCGCAGTTGATTCTACTGGAAATATTGTAATAGCAGGATATTTCGGCAGTTCAACAATTACTTTCGGGACAACCCTGCTAACAAACTCAGGCGCCTTATATGAAGATGTTTTTATAGTTAAATATGATGCAATGGGGAATGTTCTTTGGGCTAATTCTATTGGAGGAAATTTTATCGAAGTGCCGGCTTCTGTAGCTTCAGATGCTGCTGAAAATGTTGTCGTATCATTACACTATAATAGCTCTACACTTACTATCGGTTCCAGTACATTTATAAATGCTGGCTCTTTTGATGTGATAATAGCAAAATATGACCCGGCAGGTAATGTACTATGGACAAAATCAATTGGGGGTCCTAACTCTGAAGAGGCAACAGTTACTTCTGATGCTTTTGGAAGCCTGATTGTAGCTGGATCATTTGCAAGTCCTACACTTGTATTCGGTACGACCACTTTAACCAATAGTGGATTCATTGATTTATTTCTGGCCAAACTTGGTGGTACAGCAAGTACAGGATTTTATATACATGAAAACATATCTGATGATATTATAATTTCCCCCAATCTTGCTTCTGATCATATCACAATAATTTCGGAGAAAAGATTTAAAAGAGCGGAATTGATGATAATTGACTTTCTAGGTCACATCATATACAGAACTATTACTGGAGAGTCTGAAAGATTAGAGTTGGATGTCAGCAAATTTGTAGAAGGAATTTATTTTATTCAAATTCAATCTTCTGACTTCATAGCACAGCGTAAATTCGTCATTGCCAGATAGGTTAGTAATCTAAATAATTGTACATAGTAAGTTTTGATACTATGATTTATAGCTATAAATAATTACTTGGCCAGAGCCAGATATGAGGATATTATAGCTTACGTAACCGTGATGTAGAAATAATTTTTTAAAGAAAAACAATGAACAAAGGCGAGACCGAACGTTTGAAAGAAGTGTATGATAAGCGCAAAAGCGATTCTCGGGTTCAGTATGCTCTTTCCAGTTCAGTGTATAATGGATTTATTGCCAACGAACGCGAACACATTTATCAAAAGGTCCTAACTGAAGCCTTCAATGATCTCCAAAATATTAATCTACTGGAAATTGGTGCAGGTAATGGGAGTAACCTTCATTTCTTTGCCCGTATAGGAATCCCTTGGAAAAATATTTATGCTAATGAGTTGCTTGACGATCGTGTTGAACAATTAAATAAAATTGGTGGCGGATTAAATGTGATCCCCGGTGATGCGTTAAAAATGAAGCAAGATCAAAAATTTGATATTGTTTTTCAGTCAACTGTTTTCACGTCCATTCTTGATCCGGTATTTAAAGCAAGTCTTGCAAATAAAATGGTTGAACTCACCCGGCCGGGAGGAATGGTCTTGTGGTATGACTTTATTTACAACAACCCCTCAAACAAGAATGTTCGGGGGGTGAGTAAGGATGAAATTAAAAAGTTGTTTCCTTCAGCCTCAAGCATTACGTTTTATACGGTTACACTGGCCCCGCCCATTGGAAGGAGGGTTGGGAAGCTTTACAATTTCTTCAACTTTTTCAGATTTCTTCGCACACACGTTGTGGCTGTGATTGAACCCTGAGAATATATTATCTTTACTGCCTTAATCATGGATAACAACGATATCTTAAGACGGATCCGGTATATTTTCGATTTCGACAATCCGAAAATGATGAATCTTTTTAATCAGGGAGGAGCCAAGGTAACAGCTGCTGAGGTCAGCGGATGGTTGCGAAAGGAGGATCATGAAGAATTCGCCTCTATCAACGATAAAATGTTATCGCATTTTTTGAATGGATTGGTTATTGATAAAAGAGGTAAGAAGGATGATGAAGAGCCCAAGGCGGATAAGACCCTTACCAATAATCTGATCTTTAAAAAATTGAAAATTGCTTTAGCTTACCGCGATGAAGATATATTGAAGATCCTTGACCTTACAAAAGTTCGAATATCCAAACATGAACTCAGCGCATTTTTCAGAAACCCGTTACAATCGCAATACAGGCTATGTAAAGATCAGGTGTTACGAAACTTTTTATACGGACTGCAATTGAAATATCGGCCCGAGCCTGACCCCAGAAAATTAAAATAGCTTTTATAACGCTTTTCAAATACGTTATATGCCTAGTAAAAATCAAAAGTTTGGTAATGAAGGAGAAAGCACTGCCATTGCTTTACTCAAACGTAAAGGCTATGAGATCATAACAAGAAATTACCGCTACCAAAAATCAGAGATCGACATTATAGCCCGGTTAGGTAATGAGCTTGTTTTTGTTGAAGTAAAATCACGGTCAACTGGTTATTATGGTGATCCTATGGATGCCGTCGATCGTAAAAAAGAAAAGCTTATTGCATTTGCAGCAGATCATTTTGTAGAGTCACAAAACCTGGATGTTGAGGTACGTTATGATGTAATCACTATTTTGTCTGAAAACGGGCATGAAGTGGTTGAGCATATTGAGGACGCCTTTTATCCTTTTGACAGGTTGTGAGCAGGTATTCCACTTCAAAAAGGACGTATTTATTGAATGATGAATTGAAAGGATGGGGCTTGTATCTGTTGTTAGTTTGGCATATTGATACAAGTAATTGTAAATCAAAAAGATACGTCTTATCGATTTTTTTTGATCATTGTAACCAGCTGGTCACATTCTCGTACAAGTTCGCTGGCAACGTGTATTTAAAATAGCATCCATGAAAAATAAATTTAGAACATCACCATCAACTCTTCAGATCCAACGTCAGTTGAAACTGATCACTTTGATCTCTGTAGGTGCAATAGTTATGGGTGCGCTTGTTTTTGTATTCAACTCTACTAGACCTGAAAAAGCTTTTGCAGATACCTGTGAAGTTTCCTATTCACTCAACTGGGCTGACACCACAACATGGGACGTTGACTGTGGAAAGGTGAATGCCGGTAACTGGAGTGTGATCGGAAAAACATGTACTTATTACAGTCCGGTCTATACGGCTTCAGGTACAGCTGGTGATCCAAACAGAGTGCTTGATATTGATGTAAGGATCAATCAGTCAGGTAATCTGGATAACAATGATACAGCCTGGGTATTTTTATATGTGAATGGGGCAATTAAAAAGACATATACATGTATGGGTGATAGTGTTTCAAAAGTTTTTATTGTTACCCGTACTATTAATGTTCCTGCAGGAGGAACATTTTTCGTAAGTGTAAGGTGTAAGAATGATAGATCTAATGAGCTTTGGCAAATAAAGAACGGTGATGTAACGGCTTGCCTAAGAGCTCCCAGTACTTTGCCGGTTACTCTGGTTGATTTTAAGGGAAGTAAAAAAGATGATAACACTATTCTGTTGGAATGGATGACCCTTGCCGAGGTGAACAATAATTATTTCACAATCGAACGATCGTCTACAGGTGATGATTTTAAGGAATTGACAAGAGTGGAAGGTGCAGGAAACTCTACTTCGCCAAGGCATTATCAATACACAGATCTGAACCCATCAAATGGATATAACTATTATCGTCTCACACAAACCGATTTTGATGGTACAACTGAAGTTTTTAAAACAATTGGAGTAAAGTCAAATCTTTCAGGCTCTGCAGATCCCCATTTAAAAGTTTATCCGAATCCGTTCAGCCATTCATTCAAAGTAGAAGTAGACATGGTTACCGATTGTGAAGCTACCGTAAAGTTGATTTCGCCGAGTGGTGCCGTGGTTTACAGCAATAAATACGACGCTGCCGCCGGAGCTAACACATTCGACATCAATATTTCAAAGAGGGTAGCCAACGGGACTTACTTTTTACAAATAACCGATAACAATGAAGTTATTGCTTCACAGAAAGTAATTTGTAGGAACTAAGCTTCATTATTTCCAATTCCTGCCTTTTCCTGACCAAAAGTATTCCAGGCATTTCTTGAATTAAGTCATTTTACTATGCTTTAGCTTACAACATGTGAGCTGATGTGGTCTTCTACAGTAATTTAGTCTAATTTTGCCCTATATTTTAATTCCATGAAAGAAAAAGGGCGTAGCCGTAAACCGGCAGAGAAGAGCGGGTGGTCCAAGCCGGATGGCAGGCCAATGAGGAAGAGGAAAGGAGAATTCTTTCCCGATAAGGAGATAGAAGGTTTCCGAAAGAAAAAGAGATCGTTCACCAGTGATGAAAATTCAAAACCATCCCGTGAAGGTGCTGATTCCCGCAAAAAATTTGAAAAAAGTACGGATAGCAAATATAAACGACGTGATGATGCACCGCGGGGCAAAAAGTTTGCACCTCGTGGTGTGACCAGAAAACCAACCTCTCAGCCAACAGGTACTGATGAAGCAGTCAGATTGAATAAATTCATTGCCAATACAGGTATATGTTCGCGACGTGAAGCTGATGAACTTATTGGAGCCGGTGTTATTTCGGTGAATGGTGAAGTGGTAACTGAACTTGGTACAAAAGTTACATCCGCTGATGTGGTTCGATACAATGGTGAGCCATTACGTTCAGAGCGAATGGTATATGTTCTTTTGAACAAGCCTAAAGATTTTATTTCAACTACTGATGATCCTGATAATCGTAAAACAGTGATGAACCTGGTAAGCAAAGCTTGTTCTGAAAGGATATATCCGGTAGGAAGACTAGATCGCAATACTACAGGATTATTGCTGATGACAAATGATGGTGATCTTACAAAGAAACTTACACACCCTTCTTACAATATCCGAAAACTTTACAGTGTTGAGCTTGATCAGCCTCTAACGCGTGAGCATATGAAACAGCTTGTAGAAGGTGTGGAACTTGAAGACGGTGTTTCAAAGGTCGATGATATTGCTTACGAAGATCCTCAAATGAGAAGCAAGATAGGTGTTGAACTTCACAGCGGTAAGAACCGTATAGTTCGTCGTTTATTTGAGGAGTTGGGTTATCAGGTTAAGAAGCTCGACAGGGTGGTGTTTGCCGGACTAACTAAAAAGGATCTGCCTCGTGGCAGATGGAGGATGCTCACAGAAATGGAAGTGAACCAGTTGAGGATGATGACAGGGAATAAAAAAAAGTAAGTTTTTTATTTTAAGATCACAATTCCTCTGTATCCTGCCAGTTGTGCTTTCAAAGTTTCCAATTCCTGGTGGTGTGCAAGCAGGTCGTCCATGTCACGCTCATCAGCTTTCTTGATACGCTCTCTGTTTTCTAAAAGCAGTTGCTCAATGCGTCCGGTCTTTAATGTATTGATGTTGCTCAGTACGGCATACTTCAGTGTATCTTTTTCTGATTTAACAGTAATACCCTTATTCACCCAATTCTCTGATAAGTTATGGCGGGATGTTAGCAGATCCGCAGCAACATGCCTGATCTCATGATCTTCATGGCGTACAAAACGGTCAGCTGTGTAATCAATATTGTTTTTTACCAGATAAACGAACTCTTCAAAAATTCTCCTTAATACAGGATCCCCCGGATAGATCTCATCCAATAATAGTTCATTGGCGATGACCGACATTACTTTTCTGGTAAGATCCTCAATTCCATGGTCATGAATCTCATCTACCACAATCTCTTCGTTACCGTAGTTAAGCATTAGTCGGATGATGTTGACCTCATGCAGATGAATATAGTCTTCTTCTATCTGGTCGGTTTCCTCAGAAGGCAGTAATTCATCACGCTGGGCAAGTTCGGGTGCGTCATCCTGTTTTCTGAATCGGGCACGCAGTATCTTATTCAACTCGGCTAGCAACACCTGTTCACTCATATCCATTAGAGTTGAACATTCTTTTAAATAAGATGATCGCATAATAGCATCCGGAATGAGTGCTATAGTGTTTACGATCTCATGGATCAGTTTTGTCTTTCCTATAGGGTCATTCTGAACATCCTGCAGCAGCAATGATGTTTTGAAGCGTATAAAATCGGTTGCATTTTCATGCAGATAGGTAAGTACTTCAGAATTACTGTGACTTCTTGCGAATGAATCCGGGTCTTCACCTTCCGGGAAGAGTACTACCCTTACATTAAGGCCCTGCTCCAGTATCAGGTCTATTCCTCGCAAGGATGCCTTGATGCCGGCAGGATCTCCATCATACAATACAGTGATGTTCTTTGTGTACCTGCTGATGAGTCGTATCTGCTCTACCGTTAGTGCAGTTCCGGATGAAGCTACAACATTTTCTATGCCCGACTGGTGCATGGAGATAACATCAGTGTACCCTTCTACCAGATAACACTCCTCTTTCTGAACAATTGCCCGCTTTGCAAAAAAGATCCCGTAAAGGACATTGCTCTTATGATAGATCTCCGATTCGGGTGAATTAACATACTTGGGCTGTTTGGGGTCCGACTTCAAGGTTCGTCCACCAAACGCGATTACTTTGCCTGAAACGCTGTGAATTGGAAATATCACCCTTCCGCGAAAGCGATCATAATGCCGGCCGTCTTTACTTATGGTAAGGCCGGTCTTTTCAAGGTATTCAAGCTTGTACCCTGCAGCTATAGCAGCATCAGTAAAAGCGCTCCAGCTATCTGGTGAATAACCCAGCTGAAACTGCTGAACAGACCTGTCGGCTATCTCACGTTCTCTGAAATACGAAAGTCCTACCGACTTTCCTTCATCTGTTTCAGAAAGCTGCGACATAAAATATTGCGATGCAAAGGAAGTTGCGCTCAAGAGACTTTCGCGAAGCAGATCTTGTGATGTTCGTTCCGGACTGCGTTCTTCTTCCTGTACTTCTATGTTATATTTCTCGGCCAGAAAGCGCAGAGCTTCCGGGTATGATGCCGTTTCATGTTCCATAATGAAGTTAACGGCATCACCACCTTTGCCACACCCGAAGCACTTGTAAATGTTTCGTGCAGGGTTAACATTAAAGGAAGGTGTTTTTTCATGATGGAAAGGACAAAGACCAATCAGGTTGGATCCCCTTTTTTTGAGTACCACAAAGTCACCTACCACCTCGTCAATACGGGCGGTGTCGGTAATAAGGTCTATGATCTCTTTTGGTATCAATGTTTTTGGGAAAATGGGGTATCAAATTTAGAAAAAATGCCGCCAGCATCATGGTTCCGGAGTAAGTTCTACCAGTTTTTTAAATTTTGACCGCACCTGGCGGGGTGGCATAGAGCTGGCTATGTAGGCTGCCAGCCGATCATAGTAGTTTTTTGAATTGCCGAATCCATTCTCCATGTTTATGGTTGTACGGTCAATTATGAGTCTTTTTCGTGGTGCTGAGCAGGCATTGTAAACGACAACAGTTTCATTAGCAACGTTTTCGGTGTAAAAGTCGGCAGCAAGACACAATGTTGGAATTTCAAGGAAAGCAGCCAGATGGGCACAGTTCAGTGAGTCGGGATGGAACCCCATGTTTTTTGCGAACTCTCTTTTAAGTACGTTGTTGAGTAATCCCGCCCAAGGCCCCCAATATTTAGCTACATAATTCGAAAAATAATTTCCAAAAGAAGTAAATGGGTTTTTAAGAACAAGAACTTTTACACGCTCATCGTTAAGTGCAGTTTGAAGGGCTACCGCTGCACCGGTTCTTGATCCCATTACACATAAATTCTCGAAACCGGGAATCAGTTCCAACTCATCTAACAATAGTGAAACGTCATTGGCTGATAGTTCGCCTACATTGTACCTATCGCCATCCGATACGCCTTGCCCTCTTAACTCAACAACACAAACACTAAATCCACGGTCTCTGAATTGCTGCAGATCATTTATATAATGGATCCTGCTCTCAGAGATGTCAGGAATGATCAAGACTGATGCCACTGATTCATGAGTTGTGTCGCCGGTGATCCATCCACGTAAGTTTATGTTGTCATCTACTTCTATTTCAAATTCCTGATAAAGTATTTCAAGTTCCCCGGGATTGTAAATAAAAACAGCACCGGTGTCAATTCCATTTTCCAGGACATACTTTTCATTGAGGGCTTCACGTTGTGCAAAAAAGGATGAGTCAATCCTCACCGGATAAATTAGTCCGTTAACATTCATCAGTGGACTGGCAACGATAACACATGCCATAAATAATACAGATAGCATGGAAAGTCTGAAAATGTTATGCTTGTTCAGCATGGTTTTTTGAAAGGTTTACGACTCACGTTCTATCGTAAAATTAACCAATCCGGCCAATGATCTGCTCATGTCACTATCAGGAAAGTCATTCAGCATCAATAAAGCATCATCCCGAAACGACTTCATTTTTGTGGTGGCGTATTCGATACCATTTTTTTCTTTGACAAAAGTGAGTACTTTATTAACGGCTTCGGGTCCGCCATTACCTTTAATCAGTTTGATGATACTTCGTGATTCGGATCGTGAAGAAACAGAAAGTGCATGTATAAGAGGAAGTGTCATTTTGCTTTCTTTAATATCTATGCCACTCGGTTTCCCTGTTTTATTATGGATCTGATAATCGAATAGATCGTCCTTGATCTGGAATGCAATACCAATCAGTTGTCCGAACCGATGCATCTTTTTTATTTGTTCTTCAGATGCCCCTGCTGAGGCTGCTCCAACTGCACAGCACGATGCTATGAGTGAGGCGGTTTTGCGTTGTATGATGTCAAAATAAACATCTTCGGTGATATCCAGCTTTCTTGCTTTTTCAATTTGAAGCAGTTCACCTTCACTCATTTCACGAACAGCCCCTGATACTATCTGAAGTAGTTTGTATTCCTCATGGTCCACCGACAGAAGTAATCCTCTTGATAGTAAGTAGTCGCCCACCAGCACGGCGATCTTGTTTTTCCATAAGGCATTAACAGAAAAAAATCCACGTCGCATATTCGAGTCATCTACCACGTCGTCATGAACGAGTGTGGCGGTATGTAACAACTCAATGAGTGATGCTCCCCTGTATGTTGAATCGTTTATTGTGCCATTGATACCTGCTGCAAAAAAAACGAACATGGGACGTATCTGCTTACCCTTTCGCTTTACAATATAATGCATGATCTTATCCAGTAAAGGTGCATCAGAACGCATAGCTTCTCTGAACCGCACCTCAAATTCTTTCATGTGTGCAGCAATGGGTTTCTTTATCTCTTCTATGGAATGGGACACGCTGGTTTTAGATGGCATCAAATTTACGTAAAAAACACTCGTAACAATATTCGCAGTTTATCACTAAATTTATACCATGTACAGAGTAACTACCATACTATTTTTACTTATTCCACTGGCTTTTGCAGGATGTAGAATTGATGATGACGAGGATGAGGTGATGAACACTCCGGTCATTTCTTCCATTACGCCTGATTCAGGCCCTTTAGGAACACAGGTAAAGATAGTAGGTCAGAAATTCAAATCTTCAGGGGTTACCACAGTAGCATTTAACGGAGTAAGTGCAGTAGTTAACAGTGTAAGTGATACTGTGATAATTGCTACCGTACCAATATTATGTGGTACGGGCCCGGTAAAGGTTTTCAATGGCGACGAATCTGGAATAGGTCCGGTATTTACATACACTTATACTGTAACTGTTAGTACTTTTTGTGGCGATGGTAATCCTGGATTTGTTGATGGAGGTGCTCAGGTGGCAAGGTTCAATGGCCCGGCCGGTTTAGCTATGGACGATAACGGTAATATTTATGTTGCCGATGAACTCAATCACCGCATACGACGGATCTCGCCTAATGGGTTTGTGACATCTATTGCCGGCAATGGGCTGGCAGGGCATTTTGACGCAACTCCTGCAGCTTCAAAATTCAATCATCCTACAGGTGTTTCATATGACAGGATAACAGGGTATGTTTATGTTGCTGATAAAATGAATCATTGTATCAGGCAGGTAAGGTTCAATGGTGTAAGCACTGTTGCCGGTGTGCCGGGAGGTGGCGGTTACGTAAATGGTACTGCATCACTGGCACGGTTTAAAGAGCCGTATGATGTTCAGGTGTATACTGAAGATGGCGACTTGTATATTGCCGATGCCGGAAATCACTGCATCCGTAAATATGATGATACCGGTGTTGTATCAACATTTTCAGGATCCGACAGTCCCGGGCAGCTCGACGGAAGCGCATCCGGTGCGAGGTATAATGCACCGGTTTCTATAACCATTGACACTACAGGTTATTTTTATGTTACTGATGTTGTGAATCATAATTTACGGCAGGTAGACCTGTTTGGCGATGTTATCACCGTTGCCGGAAGCGGAGCAGCAGGTTTTGCTGATGGTTCCGGGCCGCTGGCTCAGTTTGATAACCCAACGGCAATTGCAATTACAAACGGTGTAGGGCTATTATGTGATAAATTGAATCATCGCATTAGAGGGATAAGTGTAGGAGGCAATACTGTCTCAACAATTGCCGGTAATGGTACGGCAGGGCTGCAGGATGGATCAGGGGCTCAGTCGTTATTCAACTACCCTTCAGGTATTGTAACTAACGGTGATGGGATATATTATATTTCAGATACCGGAAACAACGTAATAAGAAAGGTGCAACTGCAGTAGATCAAGGTAGTGCGCCGGCTATGTAGTCGGCTATCTGTGGAAAGCACTCTCCAATTATACTGTTCATGTTATTGGAGTTGGAAGGGAAGTATGAAGTGGCATAGCTGCCTGCGAGCAATTGTCCGTTCTTATCATATACCGAAAAATGTAACATAACTTCTCTGCGGTATATCTTGTGTGCAATATCCATACAGCTTTTGTAATCTGTTTTGATCTCGAATTGAGTCAGGAAAACAAAAATGTCGGCGTTGTATTGTTCGTTGAGTTCGGCAAATAATTCTTTGGGCTTATTCACTACTGCATGCATGTAAACAGCATTCTCCTCTACAGGTATATACCCAGTGGCAACCTTTGAATCAACATTTTCTTTTTGCGACTGACTGGTGCGTAAAAAACTTTCAGTGTGATCTCTGTCTTTTGGTGTTAACGGGATCGCCTCTTCATATTTGTATCCTGTACGTCCAAGCACGTAATACATGGTCTCCTCCAGTGCATCGGCAGTATCATTGAGTAAAGATATGCACGGGTAGCTTCTGCTGATATGCCGTTGTACATGCCGGTCAACATTCTCTCTGAAGTTCTCTCTTATTTTACGGGCATCCATCTGAGTCTGTTCAACAATATCGCGATCGGCATCAGAAAGGTAATAACGGGGATCATAAGGTATCAACATCACCTTATGCACTATCAAGGAGTCAGCTGTTTCCTGTGCATGTGATCTTGAAAATGATGCTATCAGAATAATAAGTATGAATAACCGCTTGATCATTTTGTCAATTAATAACATGTTTCCAAACATCATTACCTATGGCAAAAGCCATCAGCGCAAGCAAAAGAACCATACCTACTACCTGCGAACGTTCCATGAACTTGTCACTGAACTTACGACGTGTTATAGCTTCAACAGTGAGGAAGATCACATGACCGCCGTCTAACGCCGGGATAGGAAGTATGTTCATAAATGCCAGTACCATGGATAGTAGTCCTGTTATCCTCCAGAACCAGGCCCAGTCCCATGTTCCGCCATAGATCTGTGCAATACCAATCGGGCCCTGCACTGCATCGGTGGCTTTTTCTTTTCCAACAAAGATCTGCTTGAGCCCTTTGATATTTGAAATGAGCGCTTCCATAGCATCGCTGGTACCAAACTTAAGTGCCGACGCCGCCGTATATTTTTTCATACGGTAAGAAGGGTCTATAGCTGCTGAGGTTTCAAAAGCAATACCAATAGTTCCCTCCTCGGTTACATCGGTGGTAGCAGTAAGGTTCTTTTCACCACGTCTGAACCCTATGGTAACTTGTTTTCCTTTGTTGTCTGACAGTTCCTTCACCATACCGTTACCACTAGTGAGCAGGTTACCATTTATCGAAACGATCTTGTCATCTTTTTTTAATCCTGCTGCCTGAGCGGGTTTGCCATCCGTAACATCTTTTATCTCGTAAATCAATTCTCCGGCACCCAGAAAGTTCCACCTTCCACTCGCGGCTATCTTTCTGTAGAAATCATCAGGTACTACCACTTCCATGGTCTGGTCGTTTCGCACCACTGTAAGTGTTGCACCGAACATCACCTTTGAAGAAAGAAGGTCATCGAAACGTTCAAAAGGTTTACCATCAATAGCAATTATTTTATCACCATTCTCGAGTCCAATCTCTTCGCCTAACGTATATGCGTATATGCCATTCTTTACTTCACTGTTTGGAAGGTATTCTCCTTTGTAATGAAGAAGGGTGAATGAGAAAATGATGATTCCCAGGATCACATTCATGGTCACTCCGGCTACCATCACTATCAATCTCTGCCATGCCGGTTTAGATCTGAATTCCCATGGCTGAGGAGGGCCTGCCATCTGGTCTTTATCCATAGACTCATCTATCATCCCTGAGATCTTTACATATCCCCCCAAGGGTAACCACCCTATACCATATTCAGTATCTCCTTTTTTAAAGCTGAAGAGTTTAGCTCCCCAGGCATCAAAGAATATGAAGAACTTTTCTACTCTGATTCCAAAAGCTCTTGCTGCCAGGTAGTGCCCCAGCTCGTGTAGTGTTACAAGTATCGATAAACCCAGGATCAACTGGGCTGCCATTACTAATCCTGTCATGCGTTTCTTAGATCAATCGTAAAGCGGTCTGTGCCGTGTGTGCGAATTTACTTTAATTTTTTAGCTGTGGAACTCTGCCCGTTTCATGCTTATTAACTCCAGATTCTTAATAATGTTTTCCTGTTCATGTATCAGATGCTGATACCGGCAAATTCATGCGCCTTTTCACGTGCAATGCTGTCTGTATCAATATATTCTAACAGGTCCATTTCTGTTTTGAATGGTACGGCTGCCATGGTTTTTTCAATAAGTTCCGGAATCTCAGGAAATGAAATATGCTTATCAAGAAAAGCTTTGACTGCAACTTCGTTGGCCGCATTAAGGATACAGGGCATATTTCCGCCTTTTTTCATGGCTTCAGTAGCCAGATATAAGCATCGGAATGTTTCTGCGTCAGGAGCTTCAAAAGTGAGCGACGGATAATCTATAAAATTAAATCTGGGGAAATCAGATTTTAGCCGGTCCGGATACCCCATGGCAAACTGGATGGGAAGCTTCATGTCGGGCAAGCCCATCTGGGCTTTCATAGAGCCATCTTCAAATTGTACAATGGAGTGAATAATGGATTGCGGGTGCACTATCACATCAACCTGTTCGGGTTTTAGATTGAAGAGCCATCGGGCTTCTATCATCTCCAGCCCTTTGTTCATGAGGGTTGAAGAATCTATAGTGATCTTGGCACCCATGGTCCAGTTGGGATGTTTCAAGGCTTGTTCGGGAGTTACTGTTGCCAGAAAGTCTTTTCCTTTCCCCCGGAAGGGGCCTCCTGAAGCAGTGAGATAGATCTTTTCAATAGGGTTATGCCACTCTCCAAGTAAACACTGAAAAATGGCACTATGCTCAGAATCAATAGGGTACAGGTTAACTGCGTGTTTTTTTGCCAGTGCGGTAATGAGTTCGCCGGCAACCACAAGGGTTTCTTTGTTTGCAAGGCCTATATGTTTTCCGGCACGGATAGCCTCTGTAGTGGGTTTAAGCCCTGAAAAGCCAACCATTGCTGTAACCACCAGCTCTATACTATCCATTTGTACTACCTGCGAGATAGCATCATATCCTGCAAAAACTTTTGTGTTGGTATTAATCAGTGCCTGTTTTACCTCCTCGTACTTGCTTTCGTCACCTATCACCACTGCGTTAGGCCTGAATTCAAGTGCTTGTTTTATGAGCAAAGCAGCATTGCTGTTGGCAGTAAGCACTTCAACAGAAAATGTGTCAGGGTGGGAGCGGACTACATCCAGTGTCTGGGTGCCTATAGAGCCTGTTGAGCCTAGTATGGCGATGTGTTTCTGCATAATTTAAAAGGTCATGTATTCCTTTGGGTTCACAGGACTTCCATTGTACCATAGTTCAAAATGAAGGTGTGGACCGGTGGTGAGCTCTCCTGAGTTTCCTATAATAGCGATCACATCCCCTGCTTTTACAAAATCGCCTACCGACTTAAGCAGAGCAGAATTATGTTTGTAGAGCGAAAACATGTTGTTAGAATGCTGAACACCAATGGTATAGCCTGTTTCAGAGGTCCAATCGGCAACCAGCACTGTACCATCCAGGGTAGATTTAATGACTTCGTTTGCCGATGCTACTATGTCGATCCCGTAATGGCGCGTTTTGCGATTAAACTCATTGGTGATAGATCCTTTGAGAGGAGTAAAAAAGAAAAATGAAGATGCTCCGCTAACAGGGGGAGTGATTCCTCCCGCAAGGGTATAAGGATCCTGAGATTCCATTTGTGCTCTCAGGAGTGAATCTTCGAGCGACATAGGTGGAAAGTTGATGGTATCATAACGTACCAAAGTTGGTGCTGACTCAAGGGAGTCAATACCGATCTCCCCATTCACTACTCTTCTGAGGTTATCGAGGTACAGGTCACGGGCATGCAAGCTACTCGCCAGTGAGTCGGTCTGGTGTGTAAGGCTGATCAGCTGACGTTTCATATTGATATCGGAGTATCCCGGGATGTATTCACGAAGGGGTGTAAAGGCAATGATATATATGGTAAAAGTGATAAGGCTCAATATCACTGTTCCTGTAAAAACGAATACATTGAGTGGACTTAAGCGGAAGGAGAGCTTTTCCTCAAAAGTCTCATCATTCATCATAACCAGTCGGTACCGGTTCTTTAATTTCTTATATATCTTTTTTCTGGGCTTGGTCACGAGATGCCTGAAACTGCTTTGTTCAAAAAACTATCGATAGATTTGCGGTATATTGCTAAGTTTGCAAATATCGGAAAATAAAGGGATGGAGGTGAATATATACACCTTCGCGGGATGCTGATTATTTTGATGCCGGTAAAATATTTGTACTATTCTGGAGTTTAAACTGAACCAATTAATCTGCCCCAATTTTGAACCGTAACAGGCATATACTTTACGGACTTTTATTATTACTTGCATTTACCGGCGGTGTTTCCTGTTCGGTGAAGAAGAATAATTTTTTCAGCCGTACTTATCATCGTACCACTGCGTATTTCAACGGGTATTTCAATGCACGTGAAAGAGTCAAGATCGGTGCCAAGGCACTTGCCGATTCACAAAAAGACCAATACGACAGGATCCTCCCTATTTTTAAGTATGGTGATCCGCAGCTTGCCAAAGCAGTGTTTCCGGATATGGATGCAGCCATAAAAAAGGTATCGTTGGTGATCCAGCGGCACTCTATGGATATTGACGGAGAAGAACGCAACAAGTGGATAGACGATTGTTACTTTGTGATTGGGCAGGCACAATTTTATAAACATGAAACCTGGAATGCGATAGAGTCTTTTCAATTTGTTGCCTCAGAATATCGTACCAAGCCAATACGTTATAAAGCGTTATTGTGGTTAACACAATGTTATCTGAGGCTCGGAAAAATGCCCGATGCAGAATATCTGTTAGGAACATTTAACGGCGACCCTAACCTACCCGAAGAACTGCATTCATTTTATAATGCTACATACGCCGATTTTTGGCTGGCAAAAGACAGTTTGGCAAAAGCTGCCGAGTTTTTGGAAAAAGCTGCACTGGAAGCGCCTAAAAGGCAGGAGCGTATACGTTACCGCTTTATTCTGGGGCAGATTTACCAGGAGCTGAATAGGTTTGATAAAGCCATCCCGCATTATGATTATGTTTTGAAGAAGAACCCTGCTTATGAAATGTATTTCAATGCAAGGGTCAATAGAGCAGTATGTGTGGATGTGAACAATCCTGAAAACATAGCCGAGATCAAAGCCATGCTTTTGAAAATGCTTAAGGATGAAAAGAACGTAGAGTACCAGGATCAGATATATTATGCACTTGCGCGCATCAGTTATAACGAAGGTGATGTTGTAACATCAGTCATAAATCTTGAGAAATCGGTTGCTGCCAGCACATCCAACAATAATCAAAAGGCACTTTCATACCTTATGTTAGGTGAGATATATTTTGAATTACCTGACTACCCTAAGGCTGAAGCATATTATGATTCTACGGTATCGTTCCTTTCAAAAGACCACCCAGATTATTACGAGATAGAATTATTGAGCTCTAACCTGGCAAAACTCATCCATAATCTGAACATCATACGTATCGAAGACAGCCTTCAAAAGTTATATTCACTAACTCCGCAACAGCGAGAAGAAATGGTTGGCAACCTGATCATGGAACAGAATAACCAGGCTCGTGCAGAAGCGTTGAAAGTCATGCAGGAGGAGCAATTGAAAAAAGAACAGGAGAGTGAAGCTCAGGGACAACAGTTTTTTGTTAACCCAAATGAAAGCAGGCCGGGATATCAGGCCTCAACAGCCGGGTGGTATTTCAGCAACCAGTCGGCTATAAGTTTTGGATTCACTGAATTCAAAACCAAATGGGGTAGCAGAAAAAATGAAGACAATTGGCGCCGATCAAAAAAATCAGGCTTTGCCGCTGCCGGTGGTGATGCAGGAGGCGACAGCGGTCCGCGATTAGACCCTAAAATGGATTGGGCCGCTATTGACTCTGTACTCAGGGTGGACAGTATAGCAAGAAGAGAAGAGTTTCTGGCCATGATACCCTCAAACACTGAAGACCTTGACAGTTCTACAGTAAGAATAGTTGAAGCGTATTACGACAATGGTGTCATTTATAAAGAGAGCCTTAAGAACCTCAAAGAATCAGCGAAGACCTTTGAAGAACTGCTTCGTCGTTATCCTGATAATATTTATCGTGTGCCTGCATTGTATAACCTGTACCGTGTTTATCTTACCATGGGTGATATGGAGAAGTCGGATTACTATAAAAATATCATTCTCACTGAGTACCCTGATTCGGAATACGCCAACATCATCACCAACCCGAATTATTTTAAGGATCAGGCACGTAAGGTTGCGATTCAAAAAGTGTTTTATGAGAATACATATCGCGCATATCTGAACAAACAGTATGAGGATGTAATTGAAAGAAAGCAGATGGCAGACTCCATGTTTCCCGGTGGAGAACTGGCAGCAAAATTTGAAATGTTATATGCTTTGGCTATCGGACGAACACAGTCGTTGCCTAAGTTTGAAGCATCACTTAAAAAAGTGATAACATATTATCCACAAGATACAGTAAGTACTCGTGCGCGTGAAATACTTGCCCGCATCAATCCGGAAATATATGCCATGAGGGATTCGGTTTCTGCTCCCGAAGGTAAAGACACAACAGCAAACAACAACACAATTGAACCGCCCAAGCCTGTAACGCCATTTTTTTATACTGAAGATACAGCACAGTTCGTCATATTCCTGTATCGTAATAATGTAATAAATACAAACGATCTTAAAGTGGCGTTGTCTGATTATAACAACCAGTATTTCAGTGTTAAAAAGCTAAAAATATCAAGTACGTTGGTGGGGCGTGATTATCAAATGGTGATGATCAAGCAATTCGATAACAGTATTGATGTTATGGCTTACATAGAGCTTATGCAAACCGAAACTACTGCATTTGCCAATGTGGATATCGCTTCCACAAAGTACTTCGCCATCACACCTGACAATATGATCCTGCTTATGCAAACAAGAGATATTGATGGTTATGAGGTGTTCTTTAACAAGAATTACTCCGGGAATTAGTTCTTAAAAGGTCATAGAGTTGTTCTGACCAATTGCGCGAAGCCAATGACCAATGACAATAATTTCATATATCTTTGTTCTTCCAACCATCTTATACGAAACGATTAAAACCTGAGTAACATGTTTGAATCCAAGAAAAGCAAATCATTCACCACAAAATCCAGGAACGGAGACGCACCACAAAGTTCAGTGAACATTATTGGACCTGGAACGCAGATCGAAGGGGAAGTTACCTCTACAGGCGACATCCGGATCGATGGCAGGATCAAAGGCTCTGTATATTCCAAGGCCAAACTTGTTTTAGGTAATACCGGTGTTGTTGAAGGCGATGTAAAATGCCAGAATGCCGATATCTCAGGAACCATCAAAGGGTCTACTCAGGTTGCTGAACTGCTATTCCTTAAATCAACAGCCAGAATCAACGGTGATATCATGGCGGGTAAATTGGTAGTGGAGGTAGGTGCCAGCTTCACAGGTAATTGTAACATGGGGCCGATGATCAAGGATCTTCAGAATGCCGACAAAGGACAGCAAGAACAACTTAAGGAAAAGACCGCTTAATAGCTATATACGGTATTCGGCTATTGGTTTTCAGATGGCCTTTATTGTTTTTATTTTCACATACGGCGGTGTAAAGCTGGATGCCTTGCTAGAACTCAAGATCCCTGTATTTACACTTGTATTGAGCTTAACCTCAATTGTACTAGCGATATATTATTTCATAAAAGACTCTTCTAAGATCAAGTAACATGAGGAAGACCATCATGAACTATGAATGAACTAAGGCCTTTTTTTATCAGACTATCTTTACTCACACTGATACTGGCTGTGATATATTTTGTGTCACCAGCATTCAGACCACAGCTTTTAACTCATGAAACTTTTCCGGTAATGCTGCTCATGTTCTTCGGCTTAACCGCAGCCTTTCATTATGGCTTGGTAAGGTCTGGCAACAAAGGAAACAGCGCCTTTGTCAGGTATTATATGGGTGCCACCACTCTCAAGCTATTCTTTTACATGGGAGTGATCATTGTTTATGCCCTTTTTGGCGGTGATAATATCCGAGGGTTCATCATGCTCTTTTTCATACTATACCTGCTTTACACCTCCTTTGAAGTGTCATATGTATATCGTAAACTAAGCGGTATGAAGTCCGTTTCAGATAAAGCCCCTGATTCTGAAAATAAATAGGTCATTCTGAATTCATTGCTGTTTTATTAATCAACTGATATGCAGCCGATTACAGATCATTTTTGTCCGGTCTGAAAAAGTGAAATAATAATCGGTTAATGTGTAAATCTTTTAGGTTTTAGTTGTTACCTTTGCACTCGTTTTTAAAGCAACCTTTCAAACCGGAATGTTTTCAAATTATAGCCTTATCACACTCTCGAAAAAGTCATTTTTAAGCTTCTTTTTGGCGCTATTCATCGGCCTGGGATTCTTTACAGCTTCAGCGCAGGATCATGTAGATCACTCCGCTACTGAAGAGCATGCCGCTGAAGCAACTCACGGTTCTGAGGATACAGGCCATGGCGAAGGATTGATGGAGAAATTCAACCCGGGAGCTATGATCACCGAACATATCACTGATGGTCATGGATGGCACCTCTGGGGTGAAGGTCATGATGCTGTATCTATACCATTACCTGTTATCGTTTACAACCCCGAAAAGGGAATGGACATGTTCATGTCATCAAATTTTCATCACGGACATGATACTTATAACGGCTATGCAATCAAGAACAATAGCATTGTTGCCGTTAATGAGCAGGGTTCAGTACCTGTGCATGAAGCTACAATAAATGAGCAGCTAACGGCTTCTATATATGATATCAGCATCACTAAGAATGTGGTATCACTTTTTATCAGCCTCATACTTATGTTTTACATTTTTACTTCTGTTGCTAAAGCATACACCCGTCGTGAAGGTCAGGCGCCTAAAGGTTTGCAATCACTGATAGAACCCCTCATCATTTTTGTTCGTGATGATATTGCAAAATCGTCCATAGGCGGAAAAAAGTATTTGAAATTCTTACCGTACCTCTTAACGGTATTCTTCTTTATCTGGATAAACAACCTGTTAGGTCTTGTTCCTATCTTCCCTGGAGGGGCCAACCTTACCGGTAGTATTTCCATAACAATGACATTAGCGTTGATCACATTCCTGATCACCACTTTTAACGGGAACGCACATTACTGGAGGCACATATTTGCCATGCCGGGTGTACCTGCATGGGTATTGATATTGCTTACACCTATTGAAATACTGGGTGTATTCCTTCGTCCTTTCGTTCTCATGATCCGACTATTTGCCAATATAACTGCCGGGCACATCATAGCCCTGTCATTCTTCAGTCTTATCTTCATCTTTGGTGAAATGAGCACAGGAGCCGGTATAGGAGTATCAGTATTTACCATAGCATTTACCGTGTTCATGACCTGCCTTGAGTTGCTGGTAGCATTTCTTCAGGCATACGTATTCACATTATTATCTGCCATATATATAGGTGCTGCAGTTGAAGAGCATGACCATGATACCCATGGACACGATGCACATGTTGAAGAAGCACTGATCGTTTAAAGAGTACTTATTAATCATTATATAAATTTCAAATTATGTTATCATCTATCTTATTACAAGCTGTTGAAGGTATAGGTCTAGGCTACGGAGTAGCTGCCCTGGGTGCCGGTCTTGCTGCAGTTGGTGCTGGTATGGGTATTGGTCGTATCGGTGGTTCTGCACTGGAAGCGATCGCTCGTCAGCCTGAAGCTGTTGGCGACATCCGTGCCAACATGATCCTTACAGCTGCACTCGTTGAAGGTGCTGCCTTCTTCGCAATGGTTGTTGGTCTTCTTGTTGTATTCAAGTAAGCCAAATCATTTCAGTCTGCCTTGTTTGCGATTGGCTGCAAGGCAGACTTTAAAAAGATCTTAATCAGTAAACGATAATATTGAAATAGTAAAATGGAATTAGTAAAACCCGCATTTGGTCTGGTCTTTTGGATGACAGTGTCATTCCTGATCATTATGTTCCTTCTAAAGAAGTTTGCATGGCCTGTGATACTGAAGGCACTCGACGAGCGTGAGCAAAGCATCGCCGAAGCCCTCAACTCTGCCAGAAAAGCTAAGGAAGAAATGGCAAGTCTTAAATCCGACAATGAAAAGCTTCTGCAGGAAGCACGCAACCAGCGCGACCTTATCCTTAAAGAAGCCCGTGATGCTAAAGACTCTATCATCAACGAAGCTAAAGGTAAAGCCACTGTAGAAGCCGACAGGTTACGTCGTATCGCACGCGAAGAGATCCAGAATGAAAAACTGGCCGCTATAACTGAACTTAAAAATCAGGTGGCCAACCTGTCTATTGAAATAGCAGAAAAAGTTATCCGTCAGCAACTTTCTACCGATGATAAACAAAAAGCATTGGTGAATGACCTGTTGAAAGATGTAAAAATGAATTAATAGCGCGGTACCATGGCAGAAACAAGAGTTGCAAGAAGATACGCTAAGTCATTACTGGGGTTGGGGATGGAAAATGACATCATCGACACCCTCTTTGATGATATGCTGTTGATTCAGAAAACCATCCGCGAGAACAGAGCGTTGGGTTTACTCTTTAAAAATCCGATCATCAACACTGATAAAAAAGATAAAGTTGTAACTGAGCTATTTGGTAAACACATCAACAAAGTTACTCTTGAATTTCTGAAGATCATCACGCGTAAAAAGCGTGAATACTATATTGAAGATATCGCAGCTTCATTTGTTGAGATCTATAAATATCAAAAAGGTATTCGCACGGCTCAGGTTATCACAGCAACACCTTTGTCTGATGAACTGCGTAAGCAAATGCTAGACCTGATACATAGAACAACTGACAACGACATTGAACTTAAAGAGATCGTAGACCCTTCTATCATCGGAGGTTATATACTGCGATGGGGTGATCAGCAGGTTGATGCCTCGGTAACCCAGAAGTTGCACGACCTTAGGCAGGAGTTCAGCTCTAACCTTTACCTGAAAGATTATTAATACATAAAAAAAAAATTTCCCATTCATAAGAATTAAACAATGGCAGAAGTAAAACCAGATGAAGTATCGGCAATTTTAAGACAACAACTTGCCGGCTTTAAATCAGACAATGAACTTGAAGAAGTAGGTACCGTTCTTCAGATCGGTGATGGTATAGCACGTATATATGGCCTTACTAAAGTACAGTCAGGTGAACTGATTGAATTCAGCAACGGACTAAAAGGTGTGGTACTTAACCTGGAAGAAGATAACGTGGGAGCTGTATTGCTGGGTAAGTCAACCGAGATCAAAGAAGGTGACATCGTAAAACGTACCGGTAAGATTGCTTCCATCAACGTAGGCGAACAAATGGTAGGACGTGTGGTCGATTCACTCGGTAACCCTATCGATGGTAAAGGCCCTATCGCCGGTGAACTGCTCGAGATGCCTATTGAAAGAAAAGCACCCGGAGTAATTTTTCGTCAGCCGGTAAAAGAGCCGCTACAAACAGGTATCAAAGCTATCGACGCCATGATCCCTATCGGTCGCGGACAAAGAGAGCTTATCATCGGTGACCGTCAGACAGGTAAAACTGCTGTTGCAATTGATACTATCATCAATCAGCGTGAATTCTACGAAAAAGGAGAGCCGGTATTTTGTATTTATGTTGCTATAGGACAAAAAGGTTCAACAGTTGCCAACATCGTAAAGACTCTTGAAGAGAACGGTGCCATGGCATATACAGTGGTGGTTTCTGCCGCCGCATCTGAATCAGCACCTATGCAGTTCTTTGCACCAATGGCGGGAGCAGCAATAGGTGAGTACTTCCGCGACACAGGTCGTCCTGCACTTATTGTTTACGATGATCTTTCAAAACAAGCTGTTGCTTATCGTGAAGTATCACTGTTGCTTCGTCGTCCTCCGGGCCGTGAAGCATATCCAGGTGACGTATTCTACCTTCACTCACGCTTGCTGGAACGCGCTTCTAAGATCATTGAATCTGACAACATCGCATCACAAATGAACGACCTTCCTGAATCACTAAAAGGAAAAGTAAAAGGTGGCGGTTCCTTAACAGCCTTGCCTATCATTGAAACACAGGCAGGTGATGTATCAGCATATATACCAACCAACGTTATTTCTATTACCGACGGTCAGATCTTCCTTGAAGCAAACCTGTTCAACGCCGGTGTACGTCCTGCCATTAACGTAGGTATCTCGGTATCACGTGTGGGTGGTAATGCACAGATCAAGTCAATGAAAAAGATCGCTGGTACCCTAAAGCTCGATCAAGCGCAGTACCGCGAACTTGAAGCATTCTCTAAGTTCGGTTCCGACCTTGATGCTGCTACCAAAGCGGTTCTTGACAAAGGTTCACGTAACGTGGAGATCCTGAAGCAGGGACAATATTCACCACTCAGCGTTGAAAAGCAGGTGGCTATAATATACTGTGGTACCAAAGGATTGTTGAGAAATGTTCCGGTAAAGAGTATTCGCGACTTTGAGAAAGATTATCTCAACATCCTTGAAGCTCAGCATAAGAACATCCTCGAAGGCCTTCGTCAGGGTAAGCTTGATGATGAGATCACAGGCACACTGGAAAAAGTAGCTAAAGAGCTTACGGCTAAATACGCACAGAAATAATAACCCTGAATCGGACAGTAAAACCCGGATATGGCTAATTTAAAAGAGGTACGGTTAAGAATAGCATCTGTTAATTCAACCCAGCAGATCACCAAAGCCATGAAAATGGTGGCGGCGGCAAAGCTACGCCGTGCACAGGACAGGATCACACAGATGCGTCCTTATGCTTCCAAGCTGAAAGAGATATTGCAGAATGTTGCTCAAAGTGTTGATACCAGCGGAAGCGGGGTGTTCGCTAAGGTAAGGCCAGTTAATAAGGTGCTTATTATCACTTGTACATCCAATCGCGGACTTGCAGGGGCTTTTAATTCAAACATCATTCGTGCTGTAAATCGTTTACTCGCAAACCGTTATAAGTCGTTGGCAAATGAGGGTAATGTGAAAATACTGGCAATTGGTAAAAAAGCATCAGACTTCTTTTCCAAGAAACCGGCCATCTATGCCGGGCATCATAACGAAATATATAATAACCTTGAGTTTGCCGGTGTAGCAGCTATCGCTGAAGAGGTGATGGCACAATTTGCTGCCGGCGAATATGATGAGGTGCATGTGGTATATAACCAGTTTAAAAATGCAGCAGTGCAGCATGTGATGGTAGAACAAATGCTTCCTATCACTCCCCCTGAGAGTACAGAGTCAAAACAGGTTAACGATTATATCTTCGAACCTTCACAGGAGCAGATCGTGCTGGAACTTATTCCTAAATCGGTAAAAGTTCAGTTGTACAAAGCTATCCTCGATTCCAACGCGAGTGAGCATGGTGCACGAATGACCGCAATGAGCAAGGCCACCGATAATGCCGGTGATCTTCTAAAAGACCTGCGACTGCAATACAACAAAGCACGTCAGGCTGCCATTACAGGCGAGATCCTCGAGATCGTTGCCGGTGCCGAAGCACTTAAAGGAAAATAACAAACCAATCATCAAATCCCAGACCTCACATTTTGTGGGGTCTTTTTTTATGCAGCGCAAGGTCGGGTCTTTCACGGCAGCGGCAGTCCCGCTATCCGCTCAAACCTGCGGTAACCGCTGCTATCGGGGCTGGGGGTGATGGGGCAAGCGTGATTTACAGTTGACCTAATATATTGAACTTTGTTTGAAAAGTATAAAAAAAACCCCGCAATATGCGGGGCCTCAACGCTATGAAGAAGAGGTATAATTACAAGCCAAGTTTCAAACCTACATTAGCATAAAATGCGTTTGCTTTTGTATTACTTCCACTTGTAATAGAATTCAATCCTAGTTGATATCCTGCATCAACAAATAAAAATGCAATATCTACACCCATTCCAAAATCTGCATTTACTATCAGATTCGTAAAGTCGTCTTTTTCGATATCTGATACTTTGCCCGATTTTTTATCGTGACTTACAGAGGTAACATGATGCCCTTCAAATCCTCCAAAAATTCTCACATTTAAAATTTTTCCAGCTTCATGTGGCAATAACCTGAATCCAACTCTTAGTGGAACCGAAAACATATTTACTGATGTTTCATCTGTAAATTTTGTTGAATCAGTTGTGTGTCGCAGTTCAGTTAGAACAGATGTATACTGTAAGCCGGGTTGCACAAAGAAACGGTCGCCAAATGTGACCATAGCACCGAACTGATACCCTGCCCGGCCTGCAAATTGCTTTTGATGTAAAGCGCCATCAATTAAAGTAGTGCCACCATCATTCGATAATTGTACAACGTTTAATCCACCGTAAGCCCTGATATCAAGATGTTGTGCAGAAGTTGTTGCGAATATTCCTGAAAAACCCACCAGGAATAGGAAAGTAATTACTTTTTTCATGAGATCTGTTTTAGTGTTTATCCAATAATAAACAACTAAAACGATCAGTAAGTTTAAGAAAGACACAAACATCTCAAATTATATAAGGCTGATAATCAGTCGATTATAACTATCTGGATTTGTGACCTTGATTTTGGCCAGTTTTCGAAAAATTTTCTTGTCTTTGTTCAATCTCTTGTCAAAGGCTTCATACCATAGTGCCATTTCTATGGCCACCGGATCTGCTTTTTGTTGTTTACCTGCCGAAGAAAATAAGGCATCCAAACATTTTTCAATTGCCAGAGTCCTGTTGCCATAAAATTTATTTGCTATCATACTGCTGATCTTCGAAAGCTCCGTTTCCACACCTGGAGGTACTTTTCTATCAAGCTTTAGAGCAATATTGCTCTCTGTGAATCGCAACAATGTTTTATCAGGACTGCGATACGTTTTGTTGGATCTTATCTTTTTATATTCAGCGGTCGCCAGTTTATTAATGGCAGGGTCAACCGGCCGGAATCCGAACTTGTAGTAAAACCAAAATGAACCTGATTTGATCCCATCCGGATTATCCAGTCCGTATTGATAAGGTTCAACTTCATAATAAGTAATGCCAAAAAGTTGCCGGTATAATCGTAACAACTGAATAAATATATACCCTGATTCTCCTCCCCTCAGATGTTCAGCAATGTTTATCCCGAACTTTGCATTTTTCCCAAATACCCACGCACCTCCATATGCTGCCGGATATCCGTTCTTGAAAAGGGTGTATCCCACATACGATTCTATAGGTAACTGCCGCTCTGCCTGCAAACCATAGATTGCTATCGAAATTCCGCGCTCAAGTTCATGATAACGCAATGATCGTTCATCCATATAAGTTACAGTATCGGTTTCTCTGGCCATGAGCGACATGTTGGTGCGGATAACTTCTATCAATTCGTTTTGGCTTGTGGATGGAAGTTTTTTAGAATTCGAAACTTTCTGGTCAAGTAATTGCTTAAAATCAAAGTACTTCAGTATCTCAGTATGATAGAATATCTTCCGATCCTTAATGTAATTGAATGCTGTTGAATATGACCTGCTTTTTGGAATAACTCTGACATAGTAATCCAATGAATCATAAAGAAAATCTTTCACTTTATTGTTGCAGTCCAGTCTTTCTATTTCTTCGCAAAGAAATTCCACACCTGTTCTTCTCTTGCCTTTAATGCTGGTCAATAAGAATTCATTGTCATCGGAAAGCTCAGCGGCAGCTAATTCGGGGGAAGGCAGTGTCAGGTTCAATACTTCACTCAAAGCCATTTTTGGTTTATTGAATCCGTCATCGGTAAGTTTGCAATTTGGATTTGCAATGTGCCACTTGTTAAAATCAATACTGAATCTTGTAGAG
>JAHEMF010000032.1 GCA_024643795.1 Bacteroidota bacterium
CCTGTGCCCCCATTTGTGTTAACATTAACAATCCCATCTGCTCCAGCTGAACATGTAACATCATCAATATTAACTATTGCTTGTATTTCAGCCGGTTCCAAAATTATGGTATTGGAATTATAGGTGCAGCCGTTTGCATCAGTAACTGTAATAGTATAGTTGCCAGCCAAGACATTATTGAAGGTATTACTTGCTTGTGGTGCTGCACCATTTAAAGAATATGAAAACGGGCCTATTCCGCCATTCAAGTTAACTATAATGGCACCTGTTGAGGCGCCATAACAATCAACATTTGTTGGTAACAACACAATTGTAGGTGCTATCGGTTCAGTTATGGTAATATATGCAGTTGAAGAACACCCGTTACCATCTATCACTTCAACAGTATAGTTTCCAGGCCCCAGGTTTGTAATGGAGTTAGAGCCATTAATATTGAATACTGATTGGATAATATTTCCTGAGCTGTTTGACCATATATAATCATAAGGAGCTATTCCTTGACCTGTAGCGTTAGCTGTGCCATTGTTACTACCTGGACAAGTGGAGTTGTTAAAAGTGATGGTTGGGGGTTCACAGCAAATAAGTGTTGCAAAAAAATCTGTTAAAGGGTCGCCGACACACGCCAATGAAGTCCACGAACCAGACTCGCCATCCCCAAAAGTATCTATGCTGATATTTAATGAGGCTCCCTGAACGCATTGGTTAGGAGGAAGTGTTGAAATTGTCCAACAAAATGTCCAATCGCAAAGATTATTTGGGTTATTATCTCCATAGTTGTTTCCGGGGTCTCCATCTGCAATAAGCATTGGGTTGCCAAGCGGTGATTCATAATAGAAGCCGGGCCCTGTAACCAAACCTGTTGCAGCGCTGGTAACGGTATTGTTGTACCACGCCCAGTTTCCCTGTCCTGAGCAATCATTGGCAGGAACAGTGGTTAAAGTGCTCATATCCCATCCTGCACCAAAAGTTGGTATAACAGCATGTAACCAATTAATAGATGTTTGATTGTAATCTGTAACGGAGAAGCAAAAACTAACAGTTTGTCCGGCAGTGTAAGTTCCGTTTACCGGTGGTGGATTTGCTGTAAAACCGCTCTGTATCACACAGCCGGCACAATCGTAATTGTTTTGAATTCTGATAGTAAAATTGCACTGATCATTCAGAGTTCCACCACTTACTTGAATAAAGTATGTTCCAGGAGCCAAACCACCAAACTGTGCATTTAAGGTTCCCGCGCCCCCTACTGCGCAGCCTCTGCCTATTAAGTTGTTGCAATTGGTCCCTGCATATAAGCCTACGTTGGGTGTTTGAAGGCCATTGATTTGGATATTAAGGGTAGGTGCCGTGATTGTAAACCTATACCAAACATCTGCAGCAGGTGATGACATATTTCCTGCCGGTTGACAACCAGTTAATGTAGTGTATGGATTTTCAGCTGTTGCACAGACATTGGAGGTATTAAAATTTGCCCATGCACCTATTCCGTTAGGGCAATTAGCTGGTGTAGGTATGGAACCAAGGTTTTGTGCTCCAGAACATGCATCATTGGCTGGAGGTGTTCCTCCATTACATACAGGACAGGCAGATATATTACAGGCCACACAATTTATGGTTGCTGCCCAGCCAGTTGAAGTAATGTTATTATCAGATATAAACTGTATAGTCAAGCATCCGGTGGCAGATGTCAATACAGGTGGAATAGAGCTGCCGGTATAAATACCCAAAACAGACGAAGATGTATTAGGCCCGTCGAAAACAGTAAGTAAATCATACCCATCTTCAATATCAAATTGAGTAAATGTGAGCCTGATACAACTCCCTGCTGTTGAAGAGCAGAACGTCATAGTAAAATTTTCATTGTTTCCGTAGGAACCAGCGTTACCTCCGGAATCAAAAAAACTACCTGTACAGGTGTTTACTGTGCTATTTGATATAGAATAATTTTGGCAATAGGCGTTCAGATTTAAAAACATCAGAATGCAAGACGCCTTCAAAAATGTTTTTAGCATGTAGTATAATGTATTTAAAGTTGGTCATTTTCAAAAAAAGTGCACAAAACAGGAATAACAAACTGTTTGAACCTTTCATCATTAATTAAAATAATACCACACAAATGATGGCGATCAAACAGAATTTCGAAAAACAATTTTTTGGCACCAGTCTCATATTTTCTACATCTCAGCTATATGAAAGTATGTAAGCCTATTCATTTTACCAACTACAAATCCATAAATTTAGGGGGAATGGGTGATCTTCTTTTTTAAGTGCAAGAAAGTGGACATGTCAATGATTCTCTATATAAGTCAAATAATAACTTGTAAGTGCAAATAGGGCTCTTAAATTAATACCTAAAGCAAAATGCAACAGTGTGCTGTGTGTAAGTGTATTCCAGAAAGCCAACTTAGCTATTCAATTTCCCGCTCAAAGTAGAACATACTCCTTAGATGGTATTTTGAAGTTGGTTTTGGTTGTTAAGTTCCTTGCAACCCCATATTCTGTCGAACTCATTTAATGTCGGTTAGATAAATACAATAGTCGTATGTTGTGAAAATCAGGATATATCTTACTTCCCGCATTTATAAATGGACAGTAATCAACTTGGACGTGTAGCTAAACTAATGATTGAAGTTTTTGGGCTGAAATTTTGAGATTTGCAATCTCCTTTTTAGTAAGTTCCAAGGATTTGACCTGAAACCTTTGGCCGGTGTCATAAAACTCTACTGGTAGCCCCAGGTATATATTCTTTTTTATTCCTAACAACTTTTGATAGTCTTTATTTATTTGCATTGAGCAAGGCATTACAATGCTGTTTTGTGGAATTAGGAACAAATTCAGCAGTCGTAAAACAACCGCACTTACACCATAATATGTCGCCCCCTGAGTCTTTTTTATCTCAAAGGCAGCATTACGCGTGAACTTATTTAATAGATTGATGTTTAAGTTTTTAAGAGGAACTTTTTTTCCTGAATTTCTCAGTTGAGAATACACTGGCACCATAGTCTCACCGTGCTCTCCCAGCACCAGAGCTGTAACTTCTGCAGCTGTAACTTTGAGCTGTTGTGAAACATAGTACGAAAGCCTGATCGAATCCAAAAATGTACCAGTTCCTATTACCTGATCGGAACTTAAGCGTGTTGCTCTTCTGGTGTGATAGCTTATTATATCCACAGGGTTAGTAACAACAATGATCCGAACACCTGGATTTTGAAAAGAGACCTTTTCAAAGATTTCACGGGTGATTCGAATGTTTTGTTTTGCCACTTCATTCCTGTCTTTTTTAATTTTCCCTGTACCACCCGCACAGTGAATGATATAATCTGAGTTCTTAAAACTACGTTTGTTATTAAACGTTATCTTATGAAATGGATGAAGAGGCGTTGCATGCAAAAGATCCAGTATCCCTCCTTTTTTTTCAATAGAAGGATCCATAATATTGATATTCCAATCATGAACAGGGTCGTTCAGTAGCGACCATGCCAAGAGAGAGCCTACATTTCCGAATCCAAGAATTGTTATATTAAGAGTAGGTTCGATGGCGAATCATTTTATTACTTAATGGCTTAAATATGAACACTTTAATGCTGATAACCCCATGTTTTAGAAAAGCTGAATCTACTTTTTCTTGCGCTCCTCTTTTTCTTTTTCTTTAAAGTACTTTTTCATGAGCACACTTTTTTGCATGGCTTTCAGATCTTCATTAAGGAGCTCGGTACTTGTTTTTACATTTTGCAATGTTTCTCTGAATTCATTTGCCATAGATGTGTCTGAACTTAACGCATATATTAAGCCGTTAGGGTCATTGAGGGTTGACGAAAACGTGCTGAAATTGTTAGTTACTGTTGAAAGAGTGTCTGCAACGGCACTTATATCTTGTATTGCCATTTGAAGATTACGGGTTGATACAGAATCATTCAGAAGCATAGATGCCAATCCATCACCTGAGTTAAGTTTTATTGCTATTCTTTGCAGGTCTTTGGTCATGGCTTCAGTGTTTTCTGCAGCAGATCGAAAAGAAAGTATTGCCTGTCGTATATTTTCAGTTGATAAGCTATCTTCCAAAAGCTTGAGGATGCCTTTTTCTTTATTGAGTCTTGATGTGAATCGCTTAAGATCATTCGTGATGGAAGCAAGGTTTTCATTAGTGGTATTCAGGGTGCGAACCATTTCATCATTTTCAATGGGACGCAACGATAGCAGCATGTCTCCATCCTTTAAAGCGGGCGCAGGCCCTGTGCCCGGGTTTATATTTACAAGCTTGTTACCCATCAACCCATCTGTTCCAATAGCAGCCAGAGCGTTGCTTTTCACATGTTTGCTCAAAGATTTTTGGATGATCATATAAACCGTTACACTAGAGTCATTTTCAATCGTGATATCATCTACAGTTCCAATATCTATCCCGGCATACCGGACATTGTTGCCAGACATCAGTCCATTCACATTATAAAAAATAGCGCTTATGCGGATAGTGTTACCAAAAATGTTGCGTTTGTTACCGATCATATAAAGAGCTATGATCAGCATCAAGGTGCCTGCTATGACAAATATTCCTAATTTGGTGTAATTGCTGGATCTTGGACTCATATCATTGTTTGAAAAAATTGTTTCACTTTTGGATCGGCAGAATTCCTTAACTCATCAAACGTGCCTTCTGCATAGTTTATTCCATCCAGCAAAATCACTACTCTGTTTGAGGTTATTTTAGCAACATGCATGTCATGGCTTATAATAACGGAAGATGTTTTATATTTCTCCTGAAGGTCTAACATCAATTGTGAGATTTCACTGCCTGTTATAGAATCAAGCCCTGTAGTGGGCTCATCGTACAATACTATTTCCGGTCGCATGATAAGTGTCCTTGCCAGGCCGACCCGTTTTCGCATACCTCCCGATAGTTCAGAAGGCATCATATTCATTGCATTGAGTAAGCCAACGCTTGTAAGTGCATCTTCAACAATTTTGAGAGTTTCTTCAGGCGTTAAATGCACCCAATGCCTTCGCATGGGAAACTCGAGATTCTCATGCACCGTCATGGAGTCATACAAGGCACTGTTCTGGAACAGAAATCCGATCTTAACGCGCATTCGGTCAAGATCTATCTGCGAAAGGGTTGAAACGTCTTGACCGAGAACGTTAATGTAACCTTTATCAGGGTTTAACAAACCTACCACACACTTAATAAGTACTGATTTCCCTGAGCCGGACTTGCCCAGTACAACAACGTTTTCTCCACGGTGAAGCTTTAGGTCAAAGCCTTGTAGTACATGTTTCTCTCCAAATGATTTATGAAGGTCTCGGATTTCAAGCACTACTTCTCCGGCACTTTTCTTTGCTAACGTTTCACTATATGTACTGTCAGATAGGTTCATTTTAATTTAGTCCCATGCTATCGGTTATTTGTACTGCAATCAGATCCAGTATAAACACTAATAAAGATGCTACTACCACAGCGGAATTGGCAGAACGTCCTACTCCTTCAGTTCCCTTACTTGAATTATATCCTTTATAGCAACCTACTATTCCTATCGCAAATCCGAAGAAGTATGACTTTACAAAGGCAGGCAGGAAGTCAGAGTATTCAAGTGCTTCAAAGATCTGATTGATGAACAACTTTGTGCTGACAACGTCTTTTAGATTCACTCCTACATATGTGGCATACAAAGCAATGAAATCAGATATCACAACAAGAACAGGAAGCATTAAGGCTGTTGCCATCACTCTTGTGACCACCAGATACTTGAACGGGTTTGTACCCGAAACCTCCATGGCATCTATCTGTTCAGTAACTTTCATGGAGCCCAGTTCTGCACCCATACTGGAACCTATTTTTCCGGCGCATATTAAAGCTGTGATCACCGGGCCAATCTCCCTTACTACAGAAATGGCTACCATAGATGGAAGCCAGGATTCGGCACCAAATTCTGCGAGCGTCGGGCGCGACTGCACGGTAAGTACCAGGCCCATGATAAAGCCGGTTATTCCTACAAGTGGCAGTGATTTATATCCTATGATATAACACTGCTTGAAAAATTCCTCCCATTCAAACCGAGGCCTCAGGCCTTCAGTAAAAAATCGTGCGGTAAATGAAGCCATGCCACCTGCTTCATGAAAGAAATCTTTAAGCTGTGATCTGATACTTGCCATTTTTTACTGATAGTGCGATGCACTCAAAAATAGACATTAACAAGGGAAGAGCAATGAATACTGCTGTTTAAATTAGAACAACTTAAGTTGGTTTGATGCTGCACCTAAATTGAAGTGACTCAGATCATAATCCGGCATTTTATTTTTACCCATATATTTTCGTACAGCAACAGCATGAAGGCTCTTTATGGATTCGGCAATATTTCCTTCACCGGACATGCGTTTGCCAAACCTGTTATCGCTTACCGAACCACCGTGGCATGATAATAGTTGGTTCCAGACCTTATTTGCACGGTCTTTAAAATTTTTATGCAGCCAATCATGGAATATTTCTTTTACAGAACCATTCAGTCTTGCAATGATATAACCGGCTGAACGAGCACCTGCTTTTGAGGATAACCGGATAAGTTCAGGAATTTCATCTGTATTTAAAGAAGGTATTAAAGGGGCGGTCATTACCCCTACAGGAATTCCTGCATCGGAAAGCTCTTTAATAACCTCAAGTCGCTTGACGGAAGAGGCAGTACGCGGTTCCATTTTTCTTCTGAGAGATTCATCCAAAGTTGTAATGCTGATCATCACTCTCACCAAATTCAATTCAGCAAGTTTGGTTAGAATATCCATATCCCTGAGAATAAGCGAGTTTTTTGTAATGATCCCGACAGGATTTTTGAATTGAAGAAATACCTCCAGCAGCGAACGTGTTATACGCAGTTTCTTCTCTATAGGTTGATAGCAGTCTGTATTGCCTGATAAACTTATTGGTTGTGGCCTGTATGAAGTCTTGCTTAAGAAAGCCTTCAATAGCTTTGGCGCTTCCGGTTTCGCAAAGATCTGTTGTTCAAAATCAAGGCCCGCTGATAATCCGTAATAGGTGTGTGTGTTTCGGGCATAACAATAAATACAGCCATGCTCACAACCTTGATATGGGTTCAAAGAATAAGGCATCGGAAGATCAGGGCTTGTTACCTTGTTTACAATTTGTTTGGGGAATTCATATGTAACACGCGTATTCTGCTGCCAAGTTGGAAGTTCATCAAGAGCTTCATCATCGCCAAGTACATGGTGTGTGCTGTTAAACTTATTTTTGGGATTGAATTGAGATCCCCGTCCTTTGATATAATCCATTTGATCGTTAAGCAATCATTGTGAAGTATTCCAATATAATCAATGGAATAATGAATAACGATAAAATGAATCCGGAAAAAATTAAAGATTGGTGTCAGCGAATGATCTGAAACGGTCTGGAAATAAGGCCTTTATAACTGCTGATCACTAACAGATAGCTTGCCGGACTTATATTTCTGAGATCCAGTTCACAGGAAGTGATCCCAGGAAGCATTGTTTTGTCTTCATGATACACCCGCCTTTCATTCAGGTCGTAAATACTTACGCTGATGGTGTTTTTTTCAGTGACTTTAAGATCGAATCTCAATCTGTCACTAACGGGATTTGGGTATATGTTATAAAGTGACATACCATTATTCACGTCTTCAAATTCATTAATAGAAGTTCCTGTTCCTGTAGTAAAAGATAATTTTCCTGAATAAAAACCCTGAGTGCTGCCGTTTGCACTCCTAACCCTCCAGTAATAAGTGAAGTTTGGATTTAGTCCGGTCACGGTTTGAAATGTATCTACTATCCCTGACTGGTTATAAACCATGTTCTGTGTTGTAAAGATGTTTGATTTGGAAACCTGTAATGTATAATCGGTTGCTCCAGCAGGGGAACTCCAAATAAAGGTTGGGTCAACAGTTATACCTGTGGCACCATCCTGAGGGTAGATCAACGCAGGTGCACCTGTAGCTGTAGTAAAGCTGAATGTACCTGAAACGGGACTCAAGTGGCCTCCATTGTTTGCTGTAACCCTCCAGTAATAAGTGGTAAATCCCTGGCATTGAAGAAATGAAGCTGCATTTGTTCCGGTGGTAATAGTGGCTTCTATCGTACTGAAATTAGGATCAGTGCTAAAATCTACATGATAAAGAACAGCGCCAGGTACGGGGTTAAAGGTATAAACCTGTGTGTTTAAAACGCCGGTTGTTCCATCGGCAGGTGAAAGTAAAGTAGTAGCTGAGGGAACCGAATCATTGACTCCGGTATAGGTAACAAACATTTCTATCTTTTGTAAAGGCACATCATTAATATCCCTTGGTGATGCAACAATGGTGTCGACCACATCCATTCCATTTATTACTTTTCCATAAACCGTATAATTACCATCGAGTGAAAATGCATTAGCAACGCAAATATAAAATTGAGAATTAGCGCTGTTGGGATCGCTATCGCGTGCTGCTCCAAGAATGCCACGGTAATGTCTTACCGCATTGAATTCAGCATTCACCGTTGGTTGCCAAGGTTGTCCCTGGCCCCAGGTAGAGACAGGCCCACTAATGGAATTTGGATCACCACCCTGAATAACAAAACCTGGCACAACCCGGTGAAAGGCAGTGCTATCAAAGAATTGCTCACTGACTAAACTATCAAAATTATTGACATGTAAAGGAGCGATCAAAGGGAATAGTTCAATGTTGAAAGTGCCCAGAAAATTTCCGGCTCGTTTGGTAAGGATCTGATATTGGGGCTTATCAACTCCGGATTGACCATAAGCAGCTTGGCTGATAATGGCAGAGAAAAGTATAATTGCAATAAAACGCAGTGTTTTCATGACCAGTTCAATGATTTAGATATTAGAATTGAAAGTTAATACTTTTATTACAGAATCATTAATTCTATATTGCTTTACGAAATAGAAGGAGTTATTATGAGAAAGTTCAAGCTATTTGTTATTGAAGACGATCCTGTTTTCACAGAAATGGTAAAAGATTTTGTTGAGAATCGTCCTGAGTGGGAGGTAAATTGTTTCCCGACCGGCGAGGAATGTTTAAAAAAGATACATGAGTTTCCAAGGGTTGTAATTATTGATTACAATTTGGATCTGGCAGGGCAAGGTGGGCTGAATGGAATGGATACTTTGATAGCAATCAAAAAGATATCACCTGCATCAACATGTATTTTCCTTTCTGGTCAAAATAGCTATGGCAAAGCCTTACAAACAATTTCTCATGGTGCGGAAGGGTATATAGTAAAAGATGAAAATGCATTTGTAGAGTTGGGGAAGATGCTGGATGCATTACCGGCTACTTAACAATGGCTGAAAGTCGACTAATAATTGCCCCGGCTCATCAGGGCTAACCACAAATTTGGCTCCATCATTTGTTTCAATCAAAACATAATTTTTTCTTTGAGATACAAACCATCTCATCTTTCCCAGCTTGGAATTCCTGAAATATCCTGTATAGCCAAATAATCCTCCATTGCCAAAAGTGCGTATCGAAAAACGGAGATCCGAGTTTGGGATTTGCTGCACTGTAGTTATAACGCTTAAGGGTATGCGAAAGCTTCCCGCAATTCTGGATATATAGAAATTCTGACCATCGAGCATATAAGCCTTTGGCCTGTACAGGTAAGTAATTACAGGAAGTAAAAGCAACAGGATCATAAAAGCAGCAGCAAAAGCCCATTCTTTTCGCGGTTCAACAGAGTTCTTGTGAGCAAAAAAGAATATTTGTCCAATAAAAAATATGATTACCAGACTGGTAATAATTCTGGAAGCCATACCTAAGGTTGCTTTATATTCTTTAGTATAGGATGACATATTAAATGATGAGATAGAATAAATCTCTGGTTTGTATAAAGCTGAAAAATAAAGAAAAGTATAATAAAAGTTTGGATGTCTTGTTATGTCGTGGCTACTCAACAGGTTCCAAAAGCCACTTGGTAGCGTCGCTGGCATCCACAAAATATTCAGTTTCAAAAGTGACCATTGGTTCTGTGGAACGCATGATCCTGTTCACTGAAGTATTGTTAAAATAATCGAGAGAAGTTACAAGGGCCATTTTTTTGAGGCCGGTAAGAACAACTTTTGGAAACCATTGTTGTACGATCCATTCCTCATCGGCAGGAGATATCGCCTGCATATGTTTAAGATCTGCCAGCCAGAGGAGTGCTTTTTCACGTCTGATGATCTCCATCCCCGCAGTGAGTCCTTCTCTGATTTGTTCAGAGGTAGCAAAGCCCTTCCACTTGAGGCGTACCATCCTGGTATCGCTATCATAAAAAATAGCCAGGTGATCTTTGTTGTAAACTGCTATATCTGATTGAACCACAAAGCGAAATTATCAGATTTAATGATATATAAAAGTATTATTTGGTTAAACGGTATTCTGTTTGTGCAGAGGATGCTTTTATTTGGGTGAACCGATAAATACAGCTCATTTTAGGTAATATTCCAATTGGTTACCTTTGCAGGCCCTAAATTCAATGGCTTCATATATTATGAGTGAGAGAAGAGTGAGAACACGATTTGCACCCAGCCCAACCGGTCCTTTGCACATGGGCGGAGTGCGCACGGCATTATTTACCTATCTGTTTGCTAAAAAACATGGTGGAGATTTCCTATTACGAATAGAAGATACGGATCAAACCCGCTATGTACAAGGAGCGGAAGAATATATAATAGAAGCACTTAATTGGTGCGGTATACATATTGATGAAGGAGTTAATGTAGGTGGTAAATATGCTCCTTACCGACAGTCAGAGCGCAAAGCTTCAGGCATTTACCAAACCTATGCTCAACAACTGGTTGAGGCCGGTCATGCTTACTATGCATTTGACACCGCTGAAGAACTTGAGGAAATGCGGGCACAACTTGCTGCAGCTAAAGTTGCGGCACCGCAATATAATTCTGTTACGCGCCAGAATATGAAGAATTCGGTTGCGCTCAGTGAAGACGAGGTCAACAAAAGATTGAAGGCAGGAGATCCATATGTGATCAGGTTAAAAGTTCCACGTAATGAGGAAATACGATTTCATGATATTATCAGAGGTTGGGTAGTTGTAAACTCTAATCAGGTTGATGATAAAGTTTTGTTGAAATCGGACGGAATGCCTACTTATCATCTGGCACATATAGTTGATGACCATTTGATGGAGATAACTCATGCGGTTCGGGGCGAAGAATGGTTGCCATCCGCGCCAGCGCATATACTCATATACCGGTATCTGGGATGGGAACAAACGATGCCGCTCTACGCACATTTGCCGTTGTTGTTAAAGCCAGATGGGAATGGAAAGCTTAGCAAACGAGATGGTGACAGGCTTGGGTTTCCGGTATTTCCATTGAACTGGACCGATCCGGCAACCGGTGAAGTTTCATCAGGTTATCGTGAAAAAGGGTATTTCCCGGAAGCTTTCGTGAATATGCTTGCATTGCTGGGATGGAACCCCGGAACAAATCAGGAGCTATTCTCAATGGAAGAGCTTATTGAAGCGTTTTCGTTTGAAAGAGTGAGCAAGTCGGGGGCAAAATTCGATCCTGAAAAAACCAAGTGGTTTAACCAGCAGTATCTTCGAAAATACCCTATCACAGAAATTGCAGATCAATTTGAAGAAACATTGGAGAAGCATAACGTATCAGCTAACCGTGAGTATGTTGAAAAGGCGTGTGAGTTGCTACGTGAGAAGGCACATTTTGTGCATGAATTCTGGGAGCTTGGAGCATATTTTTTTATGGCACCTGATGTGTTTGATGAAAAGGTGATCTCAAAAAAGTGGGATGATCAGGCAAGATCCTTTTTTAAGGGATTGCCGGATGCAATGAAAAAGTCCGGTAACTCGGCTATAGAGTTGGAAGAAGGGTTTAAATCGTATGCCGAGTCT
Source organism: Bacteroidota bacterium (assembly GCA_024643795.1). GTDB lineage: Bacteria > Bacteroidota > Bacteroidia > AKYH767-A > OLB10 > JAHEMF01. Next base: position 11,866 of record JAHEMF010000032.1, read on the forward strand.
GCAGGGGTAAAAGCAAACAGCATGCTACAGTTGCTTCGTGTTTTGGTTACCGGGGCTGCTTCCGGACCAGCATTGTTCGATACTATTGCACTGATCGGGAAAGAAGAATCAGTCAACAGAGTTGAAACTGCAATTCAAAAACTATCATGAAAACAGAGATCTTGGTTTCAGAGATCAGATGCTATGCCTATCATGGGTGCATGGAGGAGGAAGGGATCATTGGTGGTGAATATGTTGTTGATATTAGAGTAAACGCGGATGTATCAAAAGCTGTAAATGAAGACGACTTGCAGAAAACAGTAGATTATGTTGTGGTGCATAAGCTTGTGTTGGAGGAAATGAAAAAAAGGTCCAAGTTAATAGAGCATGTTGCCGGCCGCATATTATATAGAATCACAGATATTTATAGATTCGTACACGAAGTGGAGGTTAAGGTAACTAAATTCAACCCACCGGTGGATGGACAAATCGGATCAGCATCTGTGATCTTGTCCGGGAAGGGTAATAATTCCTGAAACCTTTATACTTGTGATTCGTTCACAAGTGCTGGGAAAATTCCTATTTTTGCCCTCCTGTTAGAAATGGAGCTTTGGCAGATAAGATAAATTGAGGGGGAGAATTAGCAACTATTCAAAAGTGTTTGAAAAGTACCCGTTCATTAAAAGATAAATAAAAGTAATTGGTTGCGTGGCCGTTCCGATAGTTATCGGGAGGTTAGGCAGAGAGAAGCAGGAATTAGAGGAAGGCTTGTCGATTATAGGTAAGAGTTCTTAAATTAATAATAATTGGTCGCGTGGCCGAGTGGTTAGGCAGAGGTCTGCAAAACCTTGTACAGCAGTTCGAATCTGCTCGCGACCTCAACAGATCCCGCTCATTTTTGAGCGGGATTTTTATTTTAAAGCCGCGCAAAAGAATTTTTGCAAGCGGGAATAAAATAAAAAGACCCCACTGCGCAGCAGTGACGGGATATGTTGATCGGCCCACTACTACAGATCACCGAACCGCCGCAGGTGGTGAGGTAATCTGCGCAAACCAGTTTGCAAGCGGCTATAAAATAAAAAGACCCCACTGCGCAGCAGTGACGGGAACTGAAAAAACAAATTTGCAAGCGATTAAAAAACGGGATGCTCATATGAACACCCCGTTAATTTCAATTGATTTTTTATCAGCTTACCACTTTACCAGTTTTTTATCTATCCTGAATAATTCGTTATTTATTTCTAAAACATATATCCCGCTATGCAAACTTGTAATATCAATAGTTTGATCATTGCTGGCACCATAAATACTCTGATATACCACCTTTCCCTGCAGGTCACGAACAGAGATATTTAAAGCAATCGGGTGTGGTAAGTTAATGGATATTAAATATTTACCATTTGATGGGTTTGGAGTAACGGTGAGATTCAGGTTGCTTAGATACGGAACAAAAACGCCTGTTACATTATAACAGGAGGATGTGTCAATACAACCATTTACATCCACCTGAACAGCATAATTTCCGTTTACTGCTGGAGTGAAAGTTTGGAATGTAGCTCCCGGAATTATCGCATAATTATTGTTGCAGTCAAGCCATTGGTAAAATGCGGCAGGCTGGTTTGATTGCAAAGAAGTACCAAACTGTGATACAGAAGTGTCGTTTGGAATGATAGTAAGATTTAATGTTATGATGGAATCACAGCCACCTGCATTAGGGATAGTATCATAATAAGTACCGGTTGATGTATATATGTAGTTGCCACTTGGCGAGGTATAACTGTTGCACGCAAGGTTTGAAATAGTTCCAAAAGAATCTCCGGTTAATGATTTGCCTGCTACCCAGTTGCTGGTTGTGCCAGTAAGAGTAAACCCATTCAAAGCCCCGTTGTTTTGATTAGATGTATGGTCTAACAAGGTTGTTATTGTTCCATTGACTCCACCGGCTACGCCCTGGTTGAATTTATAATAGGCTACAAGCCCCGGCTCCGGAGAACAAAATTCTGCATTCATACTTCCTGTGATCTGCGACTGTAGTCGGGCGTAATTCCAAACCCGAACCTCGTCTATTGATCCGTTAAAAAAGTTGATACCATCGATCCGCCTTCCGATGTTGATGCCATTAAGGTTGCTGGTGTTGATTGGAACGCTGAATGCTGCACTTGCAACCTGAACGCCGTCAACATAAAGCTTATACGGTGTGGATGATAGTTGATCATAAGTAGCAGCTATATGATGCCATGCCCCTGCACTAATGGCATTGGGCGAGCTTACACCTTCGCCCCCGATCTCGATCCTTGGAATGCCGTTAATGATATTCAATGTAAACCGTTGGCCGATAGCCATGTCTCCCCAATTCACCAATACGGTTTGAGAGGTAATCACGGCATCCATTTTCACCCAGGCTTCAACTGTCCGGTTTGCTGCTCCGATAGGACCTGCCATTGGCACTACCACATGATCATTTACACCATCGAAATGAAGAGCATTTTGAGAGAACATGACAGTTGGTAAGGCAAACAGAAAGAGAATAGTAAAGATTTTTTTCATTAGAGGTCATATGTAAGTGAGAAAGCAAAAATACTGTTTAACTCGATGATTAGCGAGAGTTTTTATTAGCTGTAGTAATTGAATGAATTTAAACTATATAAGGTATGCCTACCATGTTAGTCAGGTTTTTTAGTCTTAGAGATCTATTTAGATCAATAACTCAATAGCCGATAAGTACTGCTAATGCAAGCATAATAGCACCAACCAAATATAAAACAAGGAAAACAGGGATCACAAATTTTAACCATTTCTCAAATGGTACATTAGCGATTCCCAGCATGGCCATTAAAACCCCATTAGTTGGAATGATCAGATTGCTCCATCCATCACCAATTGTATAAGCAAAAACGGTGGTTTGCCTTGTCAAGAATAGAAGGTCGCCAAGTGGTATCATCAGTGGCATTGAAACCAGGGCCTGTCCACTGGCAGATGGTATAAAAAAGTTAAGCAAAGTTTGGAAAACAAACATTCCTTCGGCTGCCATGATTTGTGGCATGGACATCAGTGAAACGGAAGCATAGTGAAGGATTGTATCTATTATCATCCCCTCTTCCATTACCACCTGTATCCCTCTGGCAAACCCTACAATAAGTGCTGGCACTATCATAAACTCAAGTCCTTTAATTAGCGACTTCATTGCCTGGTCGCCAGACATGCCACTTATCAATATGGTTGTTAAACCAATTATGAAAAAGCCGCCGGTCATTTCCATTAAGCCCCATCCGTTCCTTTGCACTGAATACAGAATGAATAAGAACAAAAGAATAAACGATGTAAGTATACCAATATGCCGACGAGTAATGGCAACCTTTTGGAGGTTAGTATTTAGTTCAAATTTATCATCAGGCATTATCTTTTTAGATGGGTCGAGTTTTATCTTTTTACCATACCTTATCAAATAGACAAATCCAATAGCAAGACATACCACAAAATATATAGCCCTGAACCAGATGCCACTACCTATAGGTACCTCTGCAAGAGTTTGGGCGATCTGCACATTAAAAGGATTAGTGATTGCAGTTGACCAGCCAATACCTTCAGCTAATACAAGAAATGATAATCCATAAAGCCTGTCGAACCCCAGTTCTTTGGAAATGATCAGAAAAAGTGGGATCAAAGGGATAAACTCGGTGCCCATTCCCAAAAATGTTGCTGCCAAAGCAACAGAAGTAAAAATTATTCCAGACAGGAGATAAGGTCTATGACTAAACTTATTAAGCAGTTTATATATGATGGCATTTATAGATCCAGTATCCTGTATCAACATAAAAACTGCTCCAATAAAAAAAACGAAGAAGATTAACTCAGCTGCTGAACTCAACCCTTTCGGGATAGCCATAAAAACTCCGAACACAGAAATGGGGGTTGATCTTTCCGGAATATCTTCCCCGAGTAAAAACCCTTTAATGGAATAGTTTTTTTGAATCTGTTTGTAAGAACCGGGAATAACGACAGTTCTGTCCATTCCATTAATGGAGACAATTTTTCTTTCATACTTTCCGGAAGGAACTATGTAGCTGAGTATGCTACATACTAAGATCAAACTCGATAGGAAAATAAATACATGAGGGATTCGAATATCACTAAATCGAAATGGCATAAAAATGTCTGAGTAGATTATTGCATAATAATAAAACAATAATCACAATCCCTCAAACAAATTAATCAGGATCTTTGGGGCTATTATTTTTTGAGCCAATTCTCCAGCTTATTCCTAATGAATAATAATTGTATTTGGCATCAAGGTCATCAGCAAAGCTCAGGTCAAACTGTAGGTTAGGTAATATTAAGTATGTGAAACCCGCGTCAATGGCAAGTGAAAAGTCATCAAACTCGAATGAGCTTCCATATGCCTCTACAAAAAAGGCAAGTCTGTCTGCCAGATTAGTGCTTACTGCATAAGAGTAGCCTAAAATGTCAGTGCTTGTATTCAGATGCTGATAGCCAATGTTGTAAGTGAAGCCCAGGAATCCGGCAACAGTGTGGTATGCAGATATATAATTGCTGGTCCCTACCTGCTGACCATAAATATCATCAATGACCGTATTGGTTTTTGGAAAAATGATGTGGCCGGTATAAGCCACTTGTACTTTTTTGTCAATGAACTTATATCTGAGTCCAAGCTGAATATTATTTATTCGGAATTCAGTTTCATTAACAGTTTTCAAATTATACCGTTTAAATTCAGAAACAGCTCTGAGCTCAACACTTTTTGAAATGCCGAATCTGAAAAGAGAGTTGTTGACAACCCAATTCTCATACTCAGGAGCCAATTCCAGCAGAGTTCCCGTTTCCCAAAGTAAATTATTGATGGGCGTTATGGATGCGGATAGAGATTGTGTTGGGCGATCAGTAATCAAGGACTCTTGTCCAAACGTTAATATTGGATGTATTAAGCTGACCAGTATACCAAAGAGGAGAGGAATAACGGTTTTAAGTAAAAACATCCTACGAAAATAAATAACTATTCCATAATCATAACAGTAGGTGAATTAATAAAAAAGGCCTGTTCAGTTGAACAGACCTTTAAGTGCCCCCACAATGAACTCAACCTTTTATAAATTTTTTTGTTTCACTTTGAGTTTCTCCAACGATCTCTATAAAGTAAACACCTTCTTTTAAATTGCTGATATCAACAGACTGTTGCTGTATCATATACTGATTTGTCATGACCTTATTTCCAAGTATGTCATATATATTAAAGAACAGAACCTTTAAATCTCCTGATATCTTTATCATATTTATGGCAGGATTGGGCGTCAAAACGAAATGTGACTTATCACCCACTGACGGGGGTAATGATGTGGGATTGTCCAGTGTAAAGATCTCTCCTTCAATGTTACAAAACCAACCTGAATTCCCATTGATAATTTTCATGGAAGATATATCATAGGCGCAATTGCTTGGATAAGCTGCAAAGGAGCCTCCTCCATTTGCTGAGTTGATCATAAAGCCTGCGGGACCTGCAGCGAATCCATTTACTGAGTCGTAGAATGAGATAGTAAAAAGGTCTAAAGGTGTGCCAGTATTTAGTAAGCTAAATGTGTTACCCTGGTCGGAACTATAGATCACTGTTCCGGCTGCTCCAGCAATCCAGCACTCATTATTGAATATGCTTATAGAGTTAAGATCTTCTCCTGTGGCCGAATTCACTAAAGTCCAGGTGATACCACCATTAGTAGTTCGAAATAACTCACCCCCACCGCACGCTATCAATCCAGTTTGACTATTGAAAAATTCAATATCGAGAACATCTTCAGAAGTCAAATTAATAGCTGACGACCAGGTTGAGCCTCCATCAGAGGTAGCTGATAAAAAACCATTTTTTCCACCTACCCACCCGGTGCTGCTGGTATTAAATCCAATGGAAAATAACCTTTCCGAAAATATAGAAGTGTTACTCCATGTATTCCCGGCATCCATAGACTTAACAAATAAACCACTGTTTCCGCCTCCTGCTGCATTACGACCTGCAGCATATATTTCAGTTCCGTTAAGAATACAGGAATTAAATATCCTGTTATTTGGTGAGCCGAAATTCAATTCACTCCATGTAGCCCCATGATCAGTAGTTTTAAGTACAAGGCCTTTTATAAAGATGCCGTTTACCGACGAATCGCCAAATGCATAACCTGTATTTTGATCTGTAAAGTTTAAGTGATTGAATTCAACGCCTGGTGCTGTGAATTGCAATTGCCAATTTTGAGAAAATGATGTAAACGAAATGAGTGTGGCTATATGTAATAGAGCAAAAATCTTCATCGAACTTTAAATCTTTGGGTTTCTGAGATTAAAAATATCAAGGTATCAAAGCCCGGCAAAATATTTTCGTCTGAAACAGAGATGTTCACATCTGAACAAGTAAATAAAGGCTCTGAAATTGTTGGGCTCTTTTATTAAAAATGGAAACCGAGGTTCACGTATCCTGAAAATTTTGAAATCTGATCACTGTATTGTAAAGAGAATTCTACCGGCCCTATTGGGCTTGAAACGCCTATGGTTGCTGAATAACCGCTGATAAAGTTATTTTTGGCATTCAAGGATGATACGGTGTTAATATTGTCGAAATCATACAATGCAGCATTTGCACGTAGGGTGGTGTACACACTTGTAAGCAACTGATATTGCCATCCTACCATTAATGTCCCAAAACTATTAGTCAGATATCTGGCATGTGGCAAGCCTGCAAATGGCACCTGATTAAAAACGAAGTCTGTAATACCCCCTATGCTGAATTGGTTCAGAAATGATTGGCTATAGTTAAGGTTTATCCCTAAATGATGAGCAGTTAATAAAGTGCTGCTTCTGCTTATTGGAACAAAATGATAGGACTTTACATGAAGGCTTTGGTAGTTTGTAAAAGCAAAAATAATATCATCACTATTTAACAAAGGCTCACCAAATAGTGTAATAACATAATCAGGGCGCTGATCAAAATAATGTAATGCTTGAGCCTCAACCTCCCAGCCACGGGTAGCAAAAAAATGTTTGTCGGTGGTATTTAGATAATACCTAAGGTGAAATTCGTTTACGTGTGAAGTGCCTTCAATACTGACAATGTCAAATACTTTAGGTTTAATTCTGTTTCGGATAATTCCTGTGCCTGCACTTAAATAACTTGTCCTGAAAAAGCGGTCAATGGATATGTATGCTCCCAATGGCATGAACCTGTAATTGGAAGGCAGGTCCGGTGTAAAATATAGTGGCAGCTCATAAGCATCAAAATATCCATTAAGGGTAATGCTGAACTGGTCTTTTTTTGCAAAGTATTTTCTGTATTCAAGTTTAATTCGGGGGTTTTGACCTAAAGCGGCTTTAGCCAGCAATCGGGACCTGTCGAGTAGTTTGTTCTTTAAAGTTAAGCTGGTGATGATGGCAGCATTGCTATACGTGTTATAATGTAAAGCTGCTTTAAGATACACACCGCTTTTTTCATTCACGTTCAGCTTAAGGTTGCTGGACCCATCAGTGGGTGTAAGATCGTATTGTATATTATCATAATTCCGTGTACCAAAGACATTCCTGATAGAGGAATTAATATCATCGATAAGATATGTAGTGTTTGGAATCAGATCAAGGCGTGAATTGAAAGAGCCCTGAGTAGAAGGTGATACCCCTACCCATGAAATATTGCCAACTTTAACACTATCTGTAAGTGTATATGACAATTCTTTTTCTTCAGGTTCAGGATATAACTTGTTGAGGGAATCAGCAAGAGCTTTAAAAACAGGATAAAACTCCAGGCCTTTTCTATAGCCGCGTTCCATAATAGAATCGGTCATATCAAAACTGGCAGCATTGTAATCCAGAATATCGGGTTCAATGAAAATATCACATAACTTTTTTTCTTTTTCGAAGTCTTTAGCATCCCTATAAAATGATATCTGGTAAAGAACTGCAAGAGGAGAATTCAACTCTTCAGCTTTGCTAAGGGGTTGGCCTACATTTACTCCAATGATCAGATCTGCACCCATATTGATAGCATCTGATACTGGGAAGTTCCGTATCAATCCACCATCAACAAGTGTACGACCATCTATCTCTACCGCAGTAAATACTGAAGGGATGGCCATACTGGCTCTGACAGAATTTACAATATCTCCCTCTTTCAATACAATGGCATCTCCATTTTCTACATCTGTTGCAATACATCTGAATCCTTTTTTAAACTTAGAAAAATCAGTTTCAGTGTGCATGGGCATGAAGTATTTTGCCAGTGTAAGCCACAACTCTTCACCTTCAATTATGCCTGTTGAGATCTTGGGTTTCCATTTTTCCAAAGGAACTTCCAGTGCGTACATTCCAAATTCCTCTTTTTCATCAATGGAAACATTTTGAAGTACGGGTTTATTGGATAGTATTACTTCCCAATTCAGGTCATGAGCGATCTTGTTGATGGAATCTGCTGAATACCCAACAGCATATAAGCCACCGATTATACTTCCCATGCTTGTTCCTGTAACATAATCAACATGCAAGCCGGCGCTGTCAATTGCCTGAAGGATCCCAATATGAGCTAGCCCTTTTGCACCACCACCGCTAAGGGTAACACCAATTTTTGGACGCCCCTGACCAAATAAACAAGTGCCCGTTAAAAACAACCCCAGATAAATAATGAGAAGTTTTTGCAGGATCGGGGTTCTAAAATAGAGGTTCATTCAGAGTGCCAGAGAGATAAAACTAAAGAATAAAGTACAAAACAAACAGGATAATCAAAAAGATCGCAAGTGCAACATAAAATTTATTCTGAACAGGAAATTCATAGCCACATATAGGACAGACCTTTTCAGAATCATCTATCATCATAGCACAGGAAGGGCATTCTTTTTTATTCATGATGTGGAGTTATAGCATGTTTCTACATGAGGAATCTGTAGTTTACAGAAAAAAGGAATGAGGTTCTGTCTCCAATAAATCCGGCTTCACTTCTTAACATCCACTTCTTGTTAAATTGAAACTGTACGCCTGCTAAACCATTCCAAAGTTCTTTTACCTCTTTATCCATATTATATGAAACAGTAGCACTGCCATCGAGGGCGTCTAGCCGTTCAATGATTGGTGTGAGCACCTGATCGGCGGCTTCAATCTTTTTTTTATCAATGGGATTGTTTGGATTCAAGTTATTGTACCACTGATAGTACTGTGCTACTATCTCATCTTTTCGATCCCATGTCTCAGATGGAAGGGCATCACTCAGGTTAATTGAACCTGATGTGCCGGAACTCATAGACGCTCTCATGCCTCCTGCCCATATTGCAATGTTTCTGTCTGGCCTTTCTTTGAATGTAAATGTATGGCCAATCCTTAAGCCAAGGACATTTACCTGTACTGCTTTATCAAGTAATTCCGGTTTGTTCCAGGTCCAATTTACATCAACTGATGTCCATACCGGACCTACACCAAAGGCACTCATGATACCTACTCCTGTAGTACTTATGTTTTGTTTGACTTCAGATTTTAAATTTACAGGAGAAACCAGGTTCACTTCAGTTGTCGATTGTCCATATCCGAATATTCCGTAAACATTTAAAAAAGGGAACAGCCATACATCGGGCCTGAAATTTGTTGTAAAGGCGGTATTGATGTTATCGCCAAACTCTATGAATTCCACATTGGTCAATGGGATATCCTGACTCTGCGTTTTCAATCCCAGTTTCATATTATCAATGAGGATGCCTTGTTTCATGTACATGAAGTTTGCCATTAGTCCTACAGGGTAAGGAATGTCAAATCCTTTACTGTAAGCTTTTTGTCCCCATATAGGAAGTTTATAGTCGTATTTAACTTGTTTTAAACTGTCGGTGTATGCCTTGTTCTTTTCTTTGATCTTAGTTGACGCATATTGTTGTGCTTCAGCACCATGGATACATATTCCAATTAAGGTGAAATATATTGCCATTACTTTTATGAGACATTTGATCATATTTTTTTATTTAAAGTTCATTTTTGTTTTTGGCTTTAGCTGCTCCAACCGGGATGTTCAGTTTTAAATACAACCCGTGGTTGTTTGTTCCGGACCTTTCTTTGTATACATCTAAAAAACCATAATAATACTTTATACCAATTGTAATTCCGGTGCCCTTCATAAGTTTATACCCCAATCCCCCAGAAGCACCAATATCAAATTTGTATATATCATCAATATTATCTTCGCGTATCCTGGCAGTTATGCCATCGTTTTCGGATTCAAATTCGATCCAGGCCTTTGTGGTTAATCCGAATTGCGGCCCGGCCTCAATATAAAAGTGATTTGGAAACTTATACTTGATCAATGCAGGGACTAGAAATGTGTTTAAGACCTGTTTATAGTCACCGGATTCACTATAAACTTCTGCGCCAAGGGATATCAAATCATCAGTTTTGAGTTTGTTTATACCTTGCCTTGATCTAACCAGCACACCTGTATACAGGTCAAGGGATTCCTTCAAACGGATATCAAAATAAAACCCCAGGTTAATTGCCCGTGAGTATGAAGTTGAATTCATTCCCTGAATCGATGAAAAGTTCATTCCCCCTTCAAGACCGAACTCAAGTCCCGGGCTATTCAACTTATCTCCAAAAAGTAGTGAAATAAGTACTTGTGCATTTGAATTCAAAGAAAAAATACTTAGGCATAGTGTGATTATGGCCTTATATACTATACTCATATCAATGACAATTTATATGGCAAAAGTAATCATTAGCAGCTGGGTGTGGCCGAGGGATACCCAATCAAACTACAGGATATAAAAAATCCCGCCGAAGCGGGATCACATTAAATTGTAATAAATTATTGCTTTACAAATTTCGCGGAATAGCGTTTTGTGTTAGAGATGATCTCAACAAAATACAATCCATTTTTCAATGATGAGATGTCAAGGCTTTCTTTAGAAGTAGCGGTTCTGCCACTGAATACATTTTCGCCTATTACATTATAGATCTTAAAGTCTGCATTTTCAACAGGACTATGAATGTAGATCTGATCTGATGCCGGGTTGGGGTATATGCCAAGACCGCTGTTACCATCAAGGTCATTGATAGATGTTGTTGAGCAAGCTATTGGCAACAAGTTATGAGATGCAAAGTAAGTAGTGAAAGTTCCTGCGTTACTGATAGGCCACATATCCTGTTCAACGATCTGCTGGTTAGGTGCTATAAGAATATATGTTGGGAATGCGCCTATCTGATAAGTTGAAACTACAGCATTGCCACCACCATTTGTGCCACTTACAGCCGGGTATCCCGGACTACCCCCCAATACACTGTTTTCATATGCGATAACTTCCTGATCAGTGTCGTTATAATCAACGGCTATGAAGAAGATATCTTCCTGATTGCAGCCAAAGTTTTGGAACGTTTGTTTGTACATGGGTGATGTTGCAATACATGGCGGGCAGGTAGTAAAAAAGAAGTCGATGCAAACATATTGGCCGCCTGCAAGAATATTGAACAGATTATGCTGAACACCATGAATATCAGTCACAGTAAAATCAACAGCCTGTGTTAATTGCGTTTGAGCTTCAGCTTTTGGGAGCGATAGAATCACAAGCGAAGCAATTAAAATGTATAGTTTTTTCATGTGGTTAAGTGTTTTCGTTTAAAACAGAGTAATTCAAATTTAATAAAAAGGTCTGATCTAAATGTCATAACCACAACCCGATGTGATTTTAATTAGTAATTGATAAGTGATCTCAAGGGGTTTATTATTTATCTTTAATATTAATTTATTGATAATATGAGATATAAGTATTTGATAATCAGTGTTTATTTGTTGTTGGGGTACCAGGCTAATTCACAAAACCTACCCCATATTATGACACAGCAGGAATTGCAGGAAATGCCGGTTTATTTGAATTCCAGATCAGCATCCCCGCAAGGGATCACAACACCTCCTGTATCTCCTGTTCGCACCATAGCAGAATGGGAAGAACTACAGGGTCTTGTGATAACCTGGACCTCGTATTATAGTATTCTGGCAGAGATTGTACGTGCTGCAAAGCAGGAAACACGAGTTTACTTGATATGTTCAAATACAGCCTCCGCACAAAATTATCTCAGTGCCTTAAACATCGACACTGTGAATGTGACGTTTGTAAATGCATCCTTCAACAGTGTATGGAGTCGTGATTATGGGCCATGGAGTGCGTATACCAATAATGTTGATACATTAATTACTGTTGACTGGATCTACAATCGTCCAAGGCCTCTTGATGATGTTGTGCCGGGTGTTATTGCCAATATAATAGGGACGCCATTATATGAAACCACACAAGCGCCTTATAACCTTATACACACCGGTGGTAATTTTATGACAGATGGTGCAGGTACAGGATTTTCATCCAATCTGATCTTAAATGAAAATTCCGGGAAAACTGAAGCCCAGATAGACTCAATCATGGAGCTGTTCATGGGAATTAACAGATATATTAAAATGAGCACATTGCCATACGACGTTATACATCACATTGACATGCACATGAAACTGCTGGATGAAGAAACCATTCTTATGGGAGAATACCCGGCTGGCGTGGCAGACGGCCCACAGATTGAGGCAAATCTTTTATATGTGATCAATAATTATAATAGTATTTATGGATCTCCTTATAAGGTGATAAGAATTCCAATGCCACCTGATAACGGACAGTATCCAAGTAATAATGGGGATTACTTTACATACACAAATTCCTCATTTATTAACAAAACGATCATTGTTCCTACTTATAATATCTCACAAGACACTACTGCTTTGAGAATATATAAAGATGCTCTTCCTGGATATAATGTGGTTGGTATAAATTCCTTGCAAAGTATCAGCGCATTGGGAGCTTTGCACTGCATTACAAAAGAACTCGGCACATCGGACCCTATGTTGATAAGGCATCAACCATTACCCGATACATATGACCAGATTAATCCTTATACAGTTAGCGCTTACATGGAGCATAGATCCGGAATCGCAACGGCGACATTGTATTGGCGTACCGATACTTTATTGCCGTATACTTCATTAATGATGACACAGGGTTTCAACCCGGCATATTGGCTGGCAGATATTCCTGCACAAGTTGCAGGGACAGTAATTTACTATTATGTTGAAGGAAACGCAGTTTCAGGAAAAACACAAGTACGACCCATAAGTGCTCCTGATGGATACTGGAAATTCAGAGTTTTGAGTGTTACAGCACTAAATGAATCCGGCCCTGTAGAATTGCAAATGGCATTCCCGAATCCTTCCAAGGGGATCACCTGTTTGCCTGTTACAGTAAAATACCCCACACAACTATCTGTATCTATATATGATATTGAGGGAAAGAAAGTAAAAGAAATATTTAACAACTATGTGGCTCCGGGAGTAAAAAACTGTTTTGTGAACACACAGTCATTTTTACCTGGGGTTTATTTTTTTGTTGTTCAAACAGATCATGGAAAGCATTATCAAAAGCTTATTGTAAAATGACATTCTCATAAAAAAAGCAGGGCCCGCTTCAGATTTTGAAACGGGCCCGGTGAAAAAACTCTGTTAATTGATTACACTTCAAATAAAACGGGAGCGCGAATTCTAACTAGGGTTCTTCTCCCATGAGATTGTTTGGGCAGAACAATCAATTTAATTAAAAGAGTGTTGAGGCCAAAGGTCAGCACTTGTTGAGAATAAAAAAATCATGTGATATAACTAATTAACCTTTAATTACAGTGTTATTTCTATTCATTTCTCATGATATGTCATTAGATGGATTATACCACAAAAAGGGCCTTTTATCACCATTTATATCCCCTAAGACTCTAATAGTCAGGCGCTTGTGCCGTCAAAATCGTTGATGTATATTTGTTTTCTATGGAGATCACATTCAGTGTACGGGCGCTATTAGTATTTTTAATTTGCTTGCTTCAGTATTCGCCCGTTTCAGCTGTTGGCAATCCTCAAATACCGCTTGCTTTTGAAGCCCTGACCATTGAGGATGGGCTGTCTCAAGGTATGGTAAATGACATTTATCAGGATCATTTTGGCTTTATGTGGTTTGCAACAAAAGATGGCCTTAACCGATATGATGGTATCCGATTTAGGGTTTATAAAAATAAATCAAGTGATACAACTTCCCTGGCCGACAATTATGTGCAGACAATTTATGAAGATTCAAAGAACAGATTATGGTTTGGCACTGCACAAAAAGGATTGGAGTTGTTCGACAGAGAAAGAGAGATATTTCATCATATCACGCTTCAATGCCAGGAAAACCCTGATATACAAGGGAGAAATATTACCAGTATTGTTGAAGATGCAGATGGCAATATTTGGGTAGGCACTTTTAATGGACTTTTTAAACTTTTTATTGAGCAGGTATCTGAGGAAGGGAATAGTGGAGGCTCAGCTATAAAGTGCTCGGTCAAAAGATATTTTGAAGGCATTTGCCATGTAATTCAAACCAGAAATGAGCAAATCTGGGGGTTTGCGTCAAATCAGTTTTTGTTCAAGATAATGCCTGGTACTGACGGTAAGGATGTTATTGACACACTTGACGCAAATACTTTTTACTGGCAACCTGATGATATTACTTATGACAGAACATACAGTGCAATCATGGTTGAAGATACCATACGGAACAAGTTATTTTTTCTGTATGAGTTTTCAATAGTTGAATATGATTTGAAAGCTGATAAGTGTACGGTGCTGTTAAAAAGAAAAGGACCAAGACCAGCTTTACCTACAAGTGCTATAATAGACACAGATGGGAAAATATGGATCACAAATACCGGATTTGTGAATGTATTTGATCCTGTTACTCGGGAAATTAAAATGGTTGTCTCAAGTGATGAAAAATATTATGCCACCGCCGGGGCTATCAGAAAAATTTATAAATGCAAGAGTGGAATAATCTGGCTGGGATCACTGGGTTATGGAGTTCTAAAGTATAATGTGATCAAACAAAAATTTCATTCCGTAAATTCAGGAAGCGTAGGGTGGATGAGTAAAGTAGATGAAGGAATAGTAACAATTTTGAATAATGATTTCATTCGAATATTTGATCAGTCTTCCGCTAAATTCGTGCTTTCCGTACATGATAGTTCTTTCAAAAAGTTAACGGGTATTAATAGGCTCGGCAAAACAATCTCAGTAACGCAAGACAGTTCAGGAAATTATTGGGCTTGTAAAGACTATATAATAAAGTATGACCCATCCCGAAATAAAGTAGATACATTAAGCGGATATGGGATATTTGGTGTTCCTATTTATTATGAAAGAGATAATTCACTTTGGTTTGGCTCAAGGAGTTCGTTTTCACACTATGATATTACCAGTGGAGAGATCACGAACTGGAATTACCCTATAACTGTTTATCAGGCACCATACTTTTTTCTGCAGCACATTTACAGAGATTCCAAAGGGATATTCTGGCTTGGCACTACCAATGGTTTGTTCAGGCTTGATACATCAAAAAACAGCTGGAAGCACTATGTTCAAACACAAAATAATACAACTTCTTTAAGTAATAATGTGATCTTTTCAATATTACCTGATCCGCAAGAACCAGCTAAGATATTATGGATAGGAACGAACGGTGGTGGGCTGAATAAATTTTCGATCAAATCAGGGCAATTTATAAACTACACTACAGAACATGGGCTGCCTAACGATGTTGTATATGGTATATTGGGAGACGCTGAAAACAATTTGTGGCTGAGCACTAATTTTGGCCTATCCCGATTTAATCCGGTAGATGAAACGTTTAAGAATTATGATATCACAAATGGGTTGCAGGGAAATGAGTTCAACAGGAACGCATATTGCAAAGACAATTCCGGCAGGATGTATTTTGGTGGCACAAATGGATTCAACCATTTTATTCCGGAGCAGATAACCGAAAATAAAACGATCCCTAACATTGTTATTACAGATATCCTGATCAGGAACAAGGCGCTACGATATAGCGAATCAGAGTTCCCTGTTCATTTGGCAACGTATATGTCGGAATCGTTAACAATTGATCATGAAGATAACATGGTAACATTCGAGTTTGCATCACTCGAATTCAGTGCTCCTCCCCGCAATCAATACCAATATAAACTTGAAGGGTTTGATGCTGAATGGGTCAACTCGGGAAACACACCATCTGCAATATATACAAATCTTGACCCGGGCGAATATACTTTTAAGGTGTTAGGCAGCAACAATGACGGAATTTGGAGTACGACGCCTGCTATTATCAAACTTATTGTATTGCCCCCTTGGTATATGACCTGGGGTTTCCGGGTGCTTGTTTTATTGTTGCTAACAACAGCCTTGTATTCATTTTACAGATACCGCCTTAATCAGGCAATTCAAATACAGCGTCTTCGTGAACGTATTGCCAGTGATCTTCATGATGAAATCGGATCAACCTTAAGCAGTATTGCCCTGTATGGAGAAGCAGCAAAAAAACTCATTAAAGGAAATGAGCAGGCTGAAAGCATGATCTCAAAGATCAGTCAGAATACACATGATATGATGGAGGCAATGAGCGACATTGTTTGGACTATAAATACACATAACGATTCCATTGAAGACCTTGTAAACCGAATGCGCGCGTTTTCTGTGGAGATGATGGAAACGACTAATACAGAAATAATTTTTGATATCCAGGAAGAGCTACCTGCCTTCTCTCCAGACATGGAAAAAAGAAAAAACATTTACCTGATATTTAAAGAAGCAGTAAATAATTCAGCAAAATATTCAAATTGTAAAAAACTAAAAGTAACATTCAAGTTCACCGGATCTATCTTTAATATGATAATAGAAGACGATGGAGTGGGTTTTAACAATGAAAAGGTTGAATATGGTAACGGACTTTACAACATGAACAGCCGCGCAGAAGCTATAGGAGGTAAAATAACTATAGTGTCGCTTCCGGGTAGTGGAACCATGGTTAACCTTAAAGTACAGCTTTAGGTACATTTCAGGGTGTAATATCAGTACAATTCATTATTTTAATTTAAATTAATTATACCAACATTTGAAACATGAATACCCGGGTTGCAATTTTTGATGATAATGATTCCAGAAGAGATGGATTAGAGATCATGATTAACCTTACCGACGATATGGAGTGCGTAGGAACATTCAAAGATTGCCGGAACGTAGTTGAAAATATTGAAAAGTGTCAGCCTGATGTTATCCTAATGGATATCAATATGCCCAATGTGGGGGGCATTGAAGGTGTTAGAAGACTCCGGGAAGAAAATAAAACAGTAAAGATCCTGATGCAGACTGTGTTTGAGGATGAAGAAAAAGTGTTCGCCAGTATTTGTGCAGGTGCTGATGGGTATATACTTAAAAAGTCAAAACCCCATGAACTGATCAATGCAATTACTGAAGCCATGCAGGGGGGAGCTCCAATGACACCCAGTATAGCCAGGCAGGTATTACGCTTTTTCAGAAAAGAAAATCAGGCATTTGCTGCCACAGAGTTTGATCTTACCAAAAGAGAGTTAGAGATTCTTTCATACTTAGTAAAGGGCCTGAGCTACAAGATGATATCTACCAAATGCAGCATTTCAATAGCCACAGTAAATACACATGTGCAGAATATTTATCAGAAGCTACAAGTGCACAGCGTAGTTGAAGCGGTTACGAAAGCAATAGCTTACAAGATCGTTTAAAACCAACACCCTTTCTCGGTTTTTTGTCCATGCAACACCCTAATCCCGGTTAAGGAAGATTCTAATTTCACACCCTAATTTCATTTTCTGAAAAACTTTTTGAAAACACCTTTGTTTAAGGGTGCTAAGCAATTTGTGTTTTAGGTCATATTCAATCAAATAATTATTACAACAATGAAAAAACCAATCTTATTTTATTCTACAATCGGTGGTGCAGCATTAGTACTGGCATCATGTGGCGATGCTCAGCAAGCATCACAGGAATCAGGATCCCCAGAAAATGAGGTATCAGCACCATCAACATACAGTATCAGTGAAGGCAGTCACTTAAAGTGGAAAGGCGTTATGCTGGGTATAAAAGATCATGAAGGCGTCATTAACGTTTCATCGGGGACACTCACTGCTGAGAACGGGCAGGTAACCGGAGGCACATTCACTATTGATATGACATCAATAGCACCTCTTGATACCAACTACACTGAAGAGCAAACCAAAGAGAAACTTATCGGCCACCTTTCATCGCCGGATTTCTTCGATGTTCAAAGTCATCCTACAGCAACTTTCACCATCACGGCTGTTAATGGTACAGAAGTAACCGGCATAATGAATATCAGAGGGGTTGAACATGAGGAAACATTTAAAAATGTTATGATAACGGAGGAAAATGGCTCT
>JAHEMF010000070.1 GCA_024643795.1 Bacteroidota bacterium
ATCGTTGGTATTAAAAGAAGTCACTGAAGTTGATTTGCGGATGATGCCATCAGTAGGGTTTCCGGCCGGGTCTTGCTGTGCCAGACAAAATGCAATACCTGCATTTCCGATCACCCCCTGAAATGCAGAAGGCACATTTGATATGTCTGTATTAGTGGCAGAAAAATCTTCGTTCAATGCTACGAGCTGATCGAGTATCCGTGATGTTGATATGTTCTGTGAGGAATTGTTAACGTTATAGAGTATATGAAACACAACGGGTATTGTTGATGTGACCTGAGTTTTGTTTGCGCTGTTTTTTTCTATGTATTCCTGGATGTCAGATTCAATATTCATCATCCTGTTTTCTGTAGCAGGATCATCTTTGATCTGCTTTTCATAGTATTCCATGGTAGCGCAACGCTGACTCTGCGCAAATAAACCTCCTGATACACAGGTGATCAAAATAAATAATACAACTTTTTTCATGTTTATAATTTGTGCTGAACGAAACGAGAGTAATTCACATTAACGGAGGCTCATTGACCTGAATGAACACAGACCTAACACCACATGTTGTTTTGTAACAGGGAGTATTACTGACTATAACCTGAATTCAACTAATTGATCTTATGGCATGATTAGTTAACAGAGTGCTCCTAATATGCTGCCACAATGGTACTATCTATTTATCCGAATCATCAGACTGCCCGTCTGTTGTTTCAATTGTAATTTTTTTTGTAATAACCTTTCCACCACCGGTTGTGTCTTCAGAAACCTCTTCATTCCATTCCATGCCCCCACAGCCTTTCATCATACCCTCACAACCTTTCCTCATGCCTTTTCTACCCTTCATCATCATGCCAGCTCCGTGGCAACCATTGCCAGACATTCCCATACAGCATTCTTCCATTTGGCCATGCATTCCTTTGCCTTTGAACATCATCATATGATGCCCGCCCATCATGCTTCCACATTCTTCCATACACTCTCCTTCATCACACTGTTCTTCGCAATCTCTGTCAAACATATCATCAAGTCCCTGAGCAAACTGACATGCGAGGATACTTACGCCTGCAAATATTACCAGATACCATATCCACCTTAATAGTGAAGAAGTGATATTTGGGGAAGATTTAGTGTATAAATAAAGTGCTGCTGACAATGACAGCAAGGTGATACAAATGTGTACGTACAGCATAATGGTGTGGTTTTAGGTCTATAAATTTAGTAATCCGGATGCTATCGTGCAGATGGTACTAGAAATTATATTAACAGCTTCATTCACAAGCCTTCAAATCGCTTCAACTCCCTTAATACTTGCTATATTTGCGGTTGCGTTATCCTGATGCATCTATGACAGCACCCTCCTTCGATGATATTTATATGGATCTGGCCGTTAATCTGGCTTCAAAATCTCATTGTGTGAAGATTAAGGTAGGAGCTGTTTTAGCCAGAGACACCCGCATCATTTCATTGGGATATAACGGTCCTCCGGCCGGAACCCACAACTGCGATGAAGTTTGGCCTGAGCATGGGTGTTCGCGAGATCGTAAAGGAGGATGTAGCCTCGCTATCCATGCCGAGGAAAATGCGATCCTTTATGCCGCAAAGAATAACGCCCAGGTTGATGGCGCAACCCTTTATGTAACGCTTTCTCCTTGCCTTGCCTGTGCCCGGATCATTTATTCTATGGGGATCAAAAAGGTGATATATCTGCGTTCTTATGCCGAATACAAACAAATAGATATTGACGAAGGGGTTGAATTCCTGAAAACCTTTGGTGTTGATGTTCAAAAATATGAACCCATAACTTCCATAGTTCAACCTTAATGGATCAAGATAACAAATCACCATTTTCGAAATCAAAAACCCTTTTGCCGGTAATATTTGCAGTTATTCTTGCAGCCGGATTATTTTTGGGTAGCCGCATGAATGTGCCATTCATTACGGAGCGTTCATTCCTTTCACCATCTACCGGAAACTTCAATAAGTTCACAGATGTACTTACATATGTTCAGCATGAATATGTAGATACCATAGACCGCGAACACCTGATTGATGTTTCTATTGAAAAGATGCTGCAAACACTGGATCCTCACTCTGCGTATATACGTACCGAAGATCTGCGGGCGGCAACTGAACCCCTGGAAGGAAATTTTGAAGGCATAGGTATCGAGTTTCACATACAGTCTGACACCATTATGGTGGTTTCTGCTATTGCAGGCGGGCCTTCTGAAGCACTTGGAATACTTCCCGGCGATCGCATTGTTAAGGTTGAAGACACCTTGGTAGCCGGTGTTGGAATTACGAATGCTGAAGTGATGCAAAAGCTTCGCGGACAAGGGGGTACCAAAGTTGGTATTTCAATTTTTAGAAGAACCAGTCCGGAGCTCATCCCGTTTACTATTACCCGAGGACAGATCCCTATCTATTCCATTGACATCTCATACATGGTCAATGATTCTATTGGCTTTATTAAGTTAAGCAGGTTTGCTGCAACTACTTATGATGAATTCATGGAAGCTGCCACCACACTCAAGCAGCAAGGAATGAAAAAACTTATCCTTGACCTGAGAGGTAATCCGGGTGGATACCTGGATGCCGCATCCCAGATAGCTGATGAATTTTTGCCTGAAGGGAAGTTAATAGTTTACACTGAAGGGAAATCCCGTCCACGGACCAATTACACGGCAACTGCAAATGGTTCTTTCGAATCACTTTCACTAACGGTACTAATAGATGAAGGTTCTGCTTCAGCATCTGAGATACTTGCTGGTGCCATTCAGGACTGGGATCGTGGGACCATTGTAGGCCGTCGATCATTTGGCAAAGGGCTGGTGCAGGAACAAACCGTATTGCCTGACGGATCAGCCATTCGCCTTACCATTGCCAGGTATTATACTCCTACGGGAAGATCTATTCAAAAGCCGTATTCTGATAATATTGAAGAGTATTACAGCGAACTGAACGACCGGTATTTACACAGTGAATTATACTCAGCTGATTCTATAAAATTTCCTGACTCACTAAAATATACAACTCCCGGAGGAAAGATTGTATATGGCGGAGGAGGTATCATGCCTGATTTATTTGTTCCGGTTGACACATCTGGAACAAGCAACCCGTTTCTGCTAAAAGTGGCCCGACAAGCTTTGGTGAGTCAATTCGCCTATGACTATGTAGATGCAAATCGTAATCAGCTTTCCAAGTTCAAAGATTTTTCAGCGTATAAAAATAAGTTTAGCGTAAACAATATTATTTATTCTGAATTCCTGAGGTTCGCTCAAACAAATGGCATATCTGCAGACCGCTCAAGCACTGAAGAAGCTAAGAATATCCTGAGTATCCAGATAAAAGCTTTTATTGGCCGACAACTTTTTAATAATGATGGCTTTTACCCGGTATTACATTCTGACGATAATGTGTTTTTGAAGGCTCTTGAAATAACTTCAACCGGATAAATCCTTTACCTTGCAAGTATCCGATACAATTAGTGTAAGTAAAAATGTTTATTGGGTATTACTTTTAATACTCTTAGCTTCTGTTCCTTTTATTTTTAACGGATACGGATCAGAGGAAGATGCCTGGGGGCTGATAGTAACTGCGCGACAGTCATTAAATTCAGGAGTATATGAAGTATCACGGTTACCGGGTCACCCTTTACAGGAAATACTTCTGATCCCAGGCCACCTTCTGCCATCCTGGGTCCTTTGCCTGTTCACGCTTCTGATCTCACTTACCGGAGTGCTGTTCTTTATTAATATCCTGAAGCATTTCAACATACCTGATGCAACTTCCGCAGGGGCAACGCTTGCATTAACTCCGGTTTATTTTATCAATGGCACAAGCGTGATGGATTACAATTGGGCTGCTGCTTTAATTATCATTTCTGTGTATCAGGCCCTTAAGGGCAGGTGGATTTTTGCAGGCATTCTTATAGGTATGGCAACCGGATTTCGGATAACGTCGCTGGCCATGGTGCTCCCATTCTATTTTTTACCTGTGGCAGGTGCTGACAGGGTTAAAAAGTATTTTTCTTTTTTGATCGCATCCGGGTTAACCGCTTTCATTTTATTCCTTCCTCCGCTCATAACTTATGGCAGTTCATTCTTTACTTACTATCAATACTTCCCATATCCACCACTGTTAAAAAATATTTACAAAGCATCCATCGGAGTATGGGGAGTTCCTGGGGTTATAGTATTGGCTTTCTCGTTAATTCTGATCATATTAAGAAAGGGCATGAGCCATAAAGGCCAACTACACATGCAATTATTCTGCTTAATAATTCTGGTAATTTATTCACTTGCCTTTTTACGTATTCCTCAAAAGTCGGCATTCTTTATTGTTATGCTGCCCTGGATATACTTACTCTTATGGCAAGCTCTGCCATTCAAATTGATCCGCATTTTTCCATTTATCATGGCACTGTCGACGTTTTTTATAGGATTAAATTTAGATGACCCCTTACGGGGAAGCAATCCTTCGTATGCGGCCATAGAGTTCGAAGCATCCGGCTCAAAAGTCTCGCTTGATATATTGAAAGGCCCGGCTATTGCCGACAAAGAAAAGCGATGCAACAAGATCGCTTATGCTAAAGACGTTAGTGATGTACTAAAGAATTCAGAACAGCAAATTTTACTGATCGCGGGCTGGTATCAAAATGAGATCGTATTCCAGACTGGCACTTTTGAAACTGAAAATTATAGAGTTGTGTACTATGAAGACGAGACCTTATTGAAAAAGTATCGCGACAAAGGATACCGGATCTATTATTTACCTGAACAAAACAGTATCAATGATATGCGGTTTGGTAGAACTTTTACCGATGAGTACGCTACTCCTCTGTTGCTGAAGGCTCAATTTCCTCAGGCTCCCCAACAATCTCCTGTTCTTTAGAAGTCTGTCCGAATGACTGAAAAATAATAAGCAAGATCACCCCAATTGTAATGGCGGAATCAGCAACATTGAATACCGGTCTGAAAAAAATAAAATACTGCCCACCCCAAAATGGTATCCAGTCGGGCATATAACCTTCTACTACCGGAAAGTAAAACATATCCACAACTTTACCGTGTAAGAAAGAGGCATAACCTCCATCAGCCGGGAACAACTGTGCTATCTGAAATTCACTTCCTGAAAAAATAACTCCATAAAAAGTACTGTCGATAATATTTCCCAGTGCTCCTGCAAAGATCAATGACATACTTGTTATGAGTAAAGTTTTCGCCTTTGATTTTACCAGCGTGTACAAATAATACCCAATACCAGAAACTGCTATGATCCTGAAAAGACTTAAGAAGAGTTTACCGTTTTCGCCGGCGAACTCCATTCCGAATGCCATTCCATTATTTTCGGTAAAGTGAATAATGAACCAATCGGCAATTTTGAATTCCTGACCCAGATACATATGCGTCTTGATCCAGAATTTCAGCGCCTGGTCAAAAGCAAGAATGGCAAGTATGATAATAAGGGGTCTTTTCAACTCAAATGAGTAGCAACTTTATGAAACTGAAGATCAGTCTTTATATTGTTGCATTTTGGCTTCAATGCTTTGAGTGGTATGCGGTACAGCACGAAGACGCTCCTTAGGAATAAGCTTACCGGTGACCCGGCAAACTCCATAGGTCTTGTTTTCGATGCGTACAAGTGCATTTTCAAGTTGCTCAATAAATTTTTTCTGGCGCGCAGCGAGCTGGCCTGCTTCTTCTTTTGCTAAAGTGTCAGAGCCATCCTCCAGTACCTTAAAAGTACTTGCAGTATCATCGGTGCCGTGTTCGTTAGCACTGTTTAGTACAGATTGCAAGTTTGTAAGTTCGGTACGGGCATCCTTAAGTTTATGAAGAATGATCTCTTTGAATTCCTGCAATTCAGAATCACTATAACGTGTTTTTTCTTTCTTTTCATCTGCCATGTTCATACTTATTAATGGAGGTTAACAATTGGATATCATCATCTACGTCGATGATGACTCCCTCTTTTTCATCCAGCTCGTCAACGATATTGAGCGATCCGGCAAGGATTTCGCTGCAAATATAATCTAAATTGCGGGCAATTGACCGACCCACCAATTCATGCTTTTTTATACGTACTTCAATACGGTCAGTAACATCAAAACCTTTGTCTTTCCGCAAGTTCTGTATCCTGTTAACAAGCTCACGGGCAATACCTTCATCACGCAATTCTTCATCAATGGTTATGTCAAGAGCAACGGTAAGCTTGCCATCCGTGTTCACGGTCCATCCTGGGATATCCTCCGATAAAACCTCTACATCCTCTCTGGTTATCTCAAATGCCTGATCATCAACCATAAGAGTAAAAGATCCGGTGGTATCCAAAGTTGTTATATCATTCTGGCTCATCCTGCCTATTGCAGCTGCCACCCCTTTCATCAAAGGCCCGGCCTTCTTTCCCAGCACCTTAAAATCGGGTTTTATCTTTCTTACCAAAACTCCGGCTGTGTCAGTTATATATTCAATGTCTTTGATATTTACTTCCGCAAGGATAAGTCCTTTCACCGATTCAACTTGTTCCTTCAACCCTTTCTCCAACACAGGGATCATGATGCGTTTCAAGGGCTGCCTCACACGAATGTTTACTTTCTTTCGAAGTGAAAGCACCATAGACGAAATGGATTGTGCCAGCTCCATCCTTGACTCCAGTTCTTTGTTGATAAGGTTGTCATCTGCGACTGGGAAGTCGGACAGATGCACCGATATAACCTTGTGCCTGTGTGTAATAGAATTGAGATCTCTGAAGAGTTTATCTGCATAGAAAGGGGCAATGGGGGATATCAATTGTGAGATCACTTCCAGACACCTGTAAAGTGTTTGATAAGCAGCCATCTTGTCCTGAGTATATTCACCTTTCCAGAAACGACGACGACAAAGTCTTACATACCAGTTACTCAGATGTTCATCAACAAACTGCTGAATAGCCCTTGCTGCTTTAGTAGGTTCGTAATCAGCATAACATCCGTCCGTAAATCTTATCAATGAATTTAGTTCTGAAAGGATCCAGCGGTCTATCTCCGGCCGATCCTTTACGGGTATCTCTTTTTCACTGAATTTAAAACCATCAATATTTGCATACAGGGCAAAGAACCCATACGTGTTATATAAGGTGCCAAAGAATTTGCGTTGCACCTCTGTGATACCTTCAAAGTTAAAACGGAGGTTATCCCAGGGTTGAGCATTTGATATCATATACCAGCGTGTGGCATCGGCCCCGTACTTTCCTAAAGTTTCAAACGGGTCTACTGCATTACCTAAACGCTTAGACATTTTATTGCCATTCTTGTCAAGTACAAGTCCGTTAGAAACTACATTTTTAAATGCCACCGAATCGAACAGCATCACAGCAATAGCGTGAAGCGTAAAGAACCAGCCTCTAGTTTGATCTACTCCTTCTGCAATAAAATCAGCCGGATATGAATTTTTAAACTGGGACTCATTTTCAAAGGGGTAATGCCATTGCGCATAGGGCATCGACCCTGAGTCGAACCACACATCTATCAGATCGCTTTCGCGATAAAGTTTTTTACCAGTATCAGAGAT
>JAHEMF010000006.1 GCA_024643795.1 Bacteroidota bacterium
AAAAAGATAGACTGGACAGGCAACATCCGTGAGCTACGAAACGTGATTGAACGCCTGATAATACTGTGTGATAAAAAAATATCCGGAAGTGATGTAAAACAGTTTGCTGTGCTTAAAAAGTGAACCGATCACTTTGTTGTATAACACAATATTAAGCCGGTGTAAAATCTCCTATCTCTGATTTAAGAAATAGCTTATTAATTTAAATCAAATTTATATTAATGCAATAAGTCAACTTTTTATGGTTCATAGCCTTGTATCCAAGCTGTGAAACAAGATAAACTGAAAAATCACTTATTTTGTATTAATTTTAA
Source organism: Bacteroidota bacterium (assembly GCA_024643795.1). GTDB lineage: Bacteria > Bacteroidota > Bacteroidia > AKYH767-A > OLB10 > JAHEMF01. The sequence goes on from JAHEMF010000006.1 coordinate 315, forward strand.
CACCTAAATATTTTAGACATGAAACTTGCATATTCACTCATCATTTCCGGATTAATTATGGCGGGCTGCGGTTCGGATAAAAACAATGAACAAAACAATACGGACTCTGAGCAGGTAAATGTTCAGGAGCGCACCGAAGGTTACAATGAAGACAGGAATGCATATTTTGGCAATGTTCATATTCATACCAGTTATTCATTTGACGGGTATACAAATAAATGTATAACGGGTCCTGCAGATGCATATCGTTGGGCTAAGGGTGAATCTATTCCCGGAGGAGGAGGGGGAGGCGACTTGAAGATCAAGGTACCACTCGATTTTTATGCAGTTTCCGATCACGCCGAATGGCTGGGAGTTTTCAAAATGATGGAAGATCCTGAAAGCCCATTGAGTAAATTAGAAATAGCAAAATATATTACTTCGCCTGACCCTGCAGTTTCATTCAAAGCTTTTGCTGATCTTTTATATGCTCATAGTACCGGCGGAGCAATTGATCCTGCCTTGTCAGATACTAATATCATTAAATCAATATGGAAGGAGATCGTTGAAACGGCTGATACATATTATGAGCCTGGTAAATTCACCACCTTTCCAGCATTTGAATGGTCGTCAAATCCTAATACCCGAAATCTGCATAGGGTTGTGGTGTTTGGTAATACAGAAAATGTTCCATCAATACCTTTTTCTTCACATGATTCTGAAGACCCGGAAGCTCTTTGGGATTGGATGGATCAGTCGCGTCAGAATGGAGCTACATTGCTTGCAATTCCGCACAATGCCAATGCCAGTGATGGTTTGATGTTCTCGCTCACCAATTGGAACGGTGACCCGATTTCTTCGCAATACAGTGAAACCCGCATGAGGAACGAGCCAATATATGAGATGTCGCAGATCAAAGGGACCTCTGAAACACATCCTGACCTTTCGCCAAATGATGAGTTTGCAAATTTCGAGCAGTGGGACTATACGCTTGCAGCTACAGCAGATAGGCCGACTCATCGTGAAGGTAGCTTTATAAGGAAAGCACTGATGGATGGTATTCAGATTCAAAAACAAGGAAACGGGAATCCCTTCAAGTATGGTGTTATCGGAGATTCTGACTCACACAATTCGGCGGCTTCTGTTGAAGAAGATAACTACACAGGTAAGTTCGCTATAGAAAATAAACCGGAGCACAGACTGAATGGTCCATTACCTGATGAGAAAAACAACAGGCAGGTTCGTGAATTCAGCTCAGGCGGGCTGGCAGGTGTTTGGGCCGAAGAGAATACACGTGAATCAATATTCAATGCCATGCACCGAAAAGAAACTTTTGGCACAAGTGGTACTCGTTTGAAGATCAGATTTTTCGGTGGCTATAACTATGATGCCGCAGATATATCAAATGATGGCTGGGTGCATACTGCTTATGAAAAAGGTATTCCAATGGGAGGTGATCTTCCGGCAGCAAATGGAAAGAACCCCACATTTATTATTTACGCTATCAAAGAATCCAATGGAGCTAACCTGGATAGGGCTCAGGTTATCAAAGGATGGGTAGATGATTCAGGTAAGCAGCATGAAAAAATATTCAATGTTGCGCTTTCTGATAACAGGGTTCCTAACGCCAAAGGAATTATTCCGCCGGTTGGAAATACAGTGGATATTAAAAATGCCAGCTATACCAATGACATTGGAGATGTTGAGTTTTTGATAACATGGACTGATCCGGAATTCAGCGCTTCGCAATATTGTTTTTATTATGTGAGGGTTTTAGAGATCCCAACCCCACGTTGGTCAACTTATGATGCCAAAACACTTGGTATTGATGTGCGTAAAGACCTCCCAGCCACTATTCAGGAAAGAGGCTGGTCAAGTCCAATCTGGTATACTCCGCAATAACTATGGGTAAGTTTATTAAAGAACCCCTGTTCCATTTTATTCTGATAGGAGCAGGGATTTTCTTTTTCTACTTTCTATTGAATAAGGATAAGTCCGGTGATGAGATCGTGATCGACAATAGCGTTTTGTATGAAATTACCGAGAAGTATCAGATGCAATGGAACCGAAAACCTACCACTGAAGAATTAGCATCATTAGTTCAAGTTTATATTGATCAGGAAGTTTTATACAGAGAGGCGCTTGCAATGAACCTGGATCACAATGATGAGGTTATCAAGCGGCGCATGGCTCAGAAAATGGAGTTTATTTCAGATGAACTGGTCGCAACAGTTGAGCCTGATCAAAGTGATCTGTTAGCATATTATGAAAAGAATAAGAGCATTTATAAAAAGCCGGCAGTTTATACTCTGACTCAGATTTACTTCAGTAACGACTTACATCAATCGGCATGGGATGTAGCTTCACATGCTTTGCAACAAGCAGATCCCAGATTGGAAGGCGACAGAATTTCGTTGCCTAAGAAATATGACAAAGTTGGTGCAGACAAATTAGCGCTTGATTTTGGCAGTTCATTTGCAGCAGCACTAGACACAATACCAGTGGGTGAGTGGTCAGACCCTGTACGGTCGGGGTTGGGTGTACACCTGGTGTATATTGAACTCAAGGAATTGGAAGGCTTTTTTCCATTTGACCAAGTTAAGGAAAAGGTGAAAAATGATTTTAACTATGAGGAGGGTTTAAAGTTCCGTTCAAAACTGATCAAAAGTTTATTAGGTAAGTATAAAATTGAAGTTCAGATTCCTGAATCTGATATCAGAAATGCTATTCTTGAAAACATATAAATTAACTTTTCTTGCAGTATTATTCTCTGTTGCTTCCTTTGCACATGAGGTGAGACCGGCTTTTTTCAGCATCATTCAGGTGAGTGACTCAACATATAAGTTGGTATGGAAGTTGCCCGCACAGGGTGATGCAACTCCAAAGATATATCCCACATTACCGCAAAACTGGAGCATTGATGATCAACAGACCATGATTTTGCCGGGTAGCCTGAAACGCATATATTCAATAACTGTTGATAAGGGAATTGAAGGAGCTTCGATTCTGTTTGATGGTCAGGAAAAGACTCTGATTGATATTTTGGTTTCTGTAAAACTTTTGAATGGTGTTGAGTATACACAAATGGTTAAGCCTGCAGAACCGATTTATCAGATCCCATCAGAACCGGGTATGTTCGATGTAATAAGAACCTACGGTATTCTTGGCATAGAACATATTTTATTTGGGATTGACCACTTGTTGTTTGTGCTTGCGCTTTTGCTGATTGCAAAAGGATTGAAAAAACTACTCTTTACCATTACAGCATTCACAATTGCTCACAGTATAACTTTAACTATGGCTGCATTGGGGGTGGTAGGATTGCCGGGACCGCCGGTAGAAGCAGTTATAGCATTGAGTATAGTTTTTCTTGCTGTTGAACTGGTGCATTCCTTTCAGGGTAAGAGAGGATATACATTTAGGTATCCCTGGGTAGTGGCATTTATATTTGGATTATTGCATGGATTTGGATTTGCCGGTGCTTTGGCTGAAATAGGACTTCCTCAAAATGAGATTGTGGCTGCACTTTTCTTTTTTAATGTTGGAGTTGAAGCTGGCCAGATCATGTTTGTTTTAGTGGTCATTTTCATGATGTGGTGGTTGCGCAAAATACATCTTCCTTACCATGAAAAGTTAAGATGGATCATGCCTTATGTTATTGGAAGTATCGCCAGTTTCTGGCTTATTGAAAGGGTAGTAGGTTTTTGGTAATAGCCTATAAACAAAGCTCAATGTGCGCACCTGCCATGCCATCAGACCTGATTGAGGTTAGCTCCTGCGCACCGAAAGCAGGCCCATACAATACCATGTAACTGTGAACGGCTGCGCTGCCTGATGTTAACCTGCAGTTACCAGGCTTACGCCTTTTTCGAGGGCACTGTCGAGCCCCGAGATATCCTTGCCGCCTGCTGTTGCGTAGAAAGGCTGTCCGCCGCCACCACCTTTGATCTCGCGGGCGATCTCACGGATGATATTACCGGCGTTGAGGTTTCTGGATCTCTGGACCTCATCGTCAATGATGAGTGAAAGGTGAGGTTTTCCGTCGATGGATGCTGCAATAAGGATCACGGAATCTTTGATGGATTTGCGCAATTCGTAAGAAATGGATTTTACAGAATCAGCTGAATCTATGTCTATTTTTTCTGCAATGATGTTGATGCCGTTCACATGCTGTACTTTTCCAGAGAGTGACTCTCTGACCTGAATGGCCTTCTCATTAGACAACTGAGCAAGTTGTTTTTCGAGTTTTGCTTTTTCATCAATAAGCTGTTGAACAGCGGATACAGGATCTCCTGTTGATTTGAGTATTTCCTTTATCTGGTGCAGGGCATGATCACGTTCGCGCATATATGTTTCAGAACCTTCAGCAGTGATCGCTTCAACACGACGCACGCCGGCAGCAACAGAGGTTTCAGATAAGATCTTGAGCATGCCTATTTCTCCTGTAGCTTTAACATGTGTTCCGCCGCACAATTCAACGGAGTAGGAGGGGTCAAAGGTGATCACTCTTACATGATCGCCGTATTTTTCGCCGAACAACGCCATTGCTCCCATTTCAAGTGCCTTGCTGATAGGTATGTTCCTTTTCTCATCAAGAGCGATGTTCTCACGTATCTTTTCATTCACCATTTTTTCTATCGCCTGCAGCTCTTCATCAGATACTTTACTGAAGTGTGAGAAATCGAAACGGGTAACCTTATCATTCACCAGCGATCCTTTTTGTGCAACATGAGTGCCCAGTACATTTCTGAGAGCGGCATGCAGCAAGTGTGTGGCTGAATGGTTTGATGTAATAAGCTTACGCCGATGTGCATCAACCACGGCATGGAAAGTCGCGTTAAGATCGTTGGGTAGTTTATCAGTAAAATGAACAATGAGGTTGTTTTCCTTTTGTGTGTCGGTTACCCGGATCTTCTCTTTGCCGGTAATGATAAAACCGGTGTCACCAACTTGACCTCCGCTTTCACTGTAAAAAGGAGTGGTTTCAAGTACAACCTGATAATGGGTCTTGTCTTTTACTTTTATGGTACGGTACTTAATTATTCTGGTGTCACTTTCCAGTGATTCATATCCAACAAATTCTGTGGTGGCATCGTCGCCAACCATTACCCAGTCTCCGGATTCTTTACCGGCATCGGCTCGTGAACGTGATTTTTGTTCCTGCATGGCTTTATGAAAACCATCCATATCAACTTCCATATTCTTCTCACGTGCCATCAACTGTGTGAGGTCTATAGGAAACCCGAATGTGTCATACAACTCAAAGGCGAATCGCCCATCGATGCTGTCTCCATTGTATTGTTCAAACTTTCGTATACCGGTTTCCAGGGTGTGAAGGAATGAGTTTTCTTCCTCAAGGATAACCCGTGCAATAAATTCTTCCTGTTCTTTTAATTCAGGAAAGAACTCGCCCATTTCGTTTGTTAATACTGTTACCAGAGAATATAGTACCGGTTCATGGAAGTTGAGAAAGCTGTATCCATATCGCACAGCTCTTCTTAATATCCTTCGGATAACATATCCGGCTTTATTGTTTGACGGAAGTTGTCCGTCTGCTATTGCAAACGCAATGGCTCGCACATGATCGGCCATCACACGCATGGCTATATCGGTTTTTTCGCCGGCACCATATTTTATTTTGCTCTTGGTAGACAGGTGTTTGATGAGGGGCTGAAAAACATCGGTGTCGTAATTGCTGGTCTTGCCTTGCATAGCCATGCATAACCGTTCAAATCCCATGCCTGTATCAACATGTTTGGCAGGTAATTGTACGAGTGATCCATCAGACATACGGTTAAACTGCATGAATACAAGATTCCAGACCTCTATGACCTGCGGATGACTTGCGTTCACCAAACTTTTACCGTCAACTTTTTTTCTGTCGTCATCTGTCCTTAGGTCGATATGTATTTCTGAGCAAGGGCCACAAGGACCGGTTTCCCCCATTTCCCAAAAATTATCTTTTTTATTTCCATTCAGGATACGATCTTCTTCAATGTACTTCTTCCAGCAATCAGATGCTTCCTGATCAAATTCCAGGCCTTCTGATTTATCTCCTTCAAAAACAGTTACATATAATCTATCTTTTGGTAATTTATATACGTCTGTGAGCAGTTCCCATGCCCAGCTGATTGCATCAGACTTAAAATAGTCGCCAAACGACCAATTTCCGAGCATTTCAAACATGGTATGGTGATATGTATCAACACCTACTTCTTCAAGGTCGTTGTGTTTACCCGACACACGAAGGCATTTTTGGGTGTTTGCTATCCGGTGATATTTTATGGGTGAATTGCCCAGGAAATAGTCCTTGAACTGGTTCATTCCGGCATTGGTGAACATCAGTGTAGGGTCGTTCTTAACAACCATAGGTGCTGATGACACAATATGGTGCTGTTTTTCCTTGAAAAAGCTCAGGAAAGTCCTCCTTATTTCGGCCGATGACATCATCATGTAAACGTGTAAAACTTGTTCGGATGAGGTATGGTAACCTCTTGATTTGTACAAATATTACTTAATTTTGCCTGTGTTCGTGCACAGGTTGTGCAAAGTTAATTTAAATGAGGTTAAAGGCTCATGCCTAAAGCGAAATATTACTTTAATACTCATTCACTTAAGTATGAAAAGGTGGTCACCTCCTGGAGAAAACGTATTCTCCGGATTCTGGGTTTCGTAACCACCGCTACTGTATTCAGCGTTGTTATAGTTTATATAGCCTATTCACTTTTTGATTCACCCAAAGAAAAGCAGCTAAAACGCGAGATCAGTGAGCTCACTCTTCAATATGAGATCCTTCAACAGCGTGTTGATCAGGCATATTATGTACTGAAGGACCTGCAAGCCAGAGACGATAATATCTATCGTGTGGTTTTTGAAGCCGAGCCTATACCTTCCTCAGTGAGAGAGGCCGGCTTCGGAGGTATTGACAGGTACAAATCGCTGGAAGGGTATGAGAATTCGGAACTACTGGTATCAACAACCAAGAAACTGGACCAACTTACCAAGCAGATGTATATTCAATCGAAGTCGTTTGATGAGATCATAAAGCTGGCCAAGAGTAAATCTGAGATGCTTGCATCTATTCCTGCAATTCAGCCCATATCTAATAATGATTTGAAGCGAATGGCTTCCGGATTCGGATACAGGATCCATCCAATTTATAAAACAACCAAGATGCATTACGGTATGGATTTTACCGCCCCTACCGGAACAGATATTTATGCATCAGGCAATGGAACAGTTTCTAAAGTGGAGTATAGTAAGAGAGGGCTGGGGACACATGTAATAATTGACCATGGATATGGCTATCAGACCATTTATGGTCACATGAGTAAAATACTTATCAGAAGAGGCCAGAAAGTCAAACGTGGCGATGTAATTGGAAAGGTTGGAAGCACCGGTACATCAACTGCGCCACACCTGCATTATGAAGTGGCTAAACAGGGAAAGAAGATCAACCCAATCAACTTTTTCTATAATGATCTGTCACCGGAAGAGTACGAAACCATGATAGAGATGTCATCAAGATCAAATCAATCATTTGACTAAATAACTATAATATGGAAGCATCAGGTGTTCAAAATTCACATGCAGAACAACTTAATTTGAATGTTGAAGAATTGCCGGAGGATAAGTTGTACTATACCATTGGCGAAGTTTCAAAAATGTTCCGTGTCAATGCTTCTCTCATACGTTTTTGGGAAAAGGAGTTTGATGTTTTAAAACCCAAAAAGAATAAAAAAGGCAACAGGTTGTTCACGAAAGCAGATGTTGAGAACCTTCGACTCATCTACCATTTGGTTAAGGAAAGAGGATATACGCTTCAGGGAGCCCGCTCCAAACTTAAGTCGCCCAAAGAACAACTGGTAAAGCAAACTGAACTTTACGATTCATTGTTAAAAGTGAAAGGGTTTCTTCAGGAGCTCAAAGATAGTTTATAGTCGCCTCCTCCTAATTCTCCGATGGCCGTATGGCCATTTTATATAGCTTTTCAACTTAATGTAGTTTCAATACATTTGTTGCTCTTATAAAGGTAACCCAAGAATTTTTTATGTTATTCAACTCATTTGAGTTCCTGATATTTTTCATTGTGGTAACGGTACTTTATTTTACCCTACCACATAAATACAGGTGGGCATTGCTCCTTGCAGCCAGCTGTATCTTTTATATGTTCTTTGTTCCTGCGTACATCCTGATCTTATTTTTTACAATTACAATAGATTATTTCGCAGGTATCTTTATCGAGAATGCTAAAGGAATTCGAAGAAAGAGATTTTTATGGCTGAGTCTTTTGGCAAATATATCCGTACTTGCCATTTTCAAGTATTACAATTTCATCAATGAAAACCTGACTAATTTGTTTGGGTTTGCAGGAACTGAGAATCCAATCCCATATCTGCATATCATTTTACCTATAGGCTTGTCGTTTCACACGTTCCAGGCCATGAGTTATACTATTGAAGTATACCGCGGACATCAGTCTGCCGAAAGAAAGTTTGGGATCTTTGCACTCTATGTAATGTTTTACCCTCAGCTTGTAGCCGGACCAATTGAGCGCCCGCAAAACCTTCTCCACCAGTTCCATGAAAAGCATTCACTTGATTTTATCAGGATCGCCAACGGTCTGAAGTTGATGTTGTGGGGTTTGTTCAAAAAGATAGTAATTGCCGACAGGCTGGCTCCATTGGTTGATGTTGTTTATAATGACCCAACCCAATACCACGGATGGGCTGTGATACTAGCTACATGTTTCTTTGCATTTCAGATCTATTGTGATTTCTCGGGTTACTCTGATATCGCAATAGGGGCTGCACGGGTAATGGGCTTCACTCTTATGACGAATTTCAGAACTCCATATTTTGCTCAATCTGTTTCTGAATTCTGGAAGAGGTGGCATATTTCTTTGTCAACCTGGTTCAAAGATTATTTGTATGTGCCGTTAGGCGGTAACAGGGTGAACAGGTCCAGATGGTTCTTCAACTTATTCATAACATTTATGGTGAGTGGTATATGGCATGGCGCTGACTGGACCTTTATCATCTGGGGCGCATTGCACGGTGTTTACCTGATCGTAGCCATCATAAGTCAAAATACCCGGAGTGTTATGATGAAGTCAATAGGTTTAAAGGAAGGGAGTCACCTCAGTAATTTTATAAATACGGCTACTGTTTTTGTACTTGTAACATTTGCATGGGTATTTTTTAGGGCGAATTCGTTGAACGACGCTGTTATACTCATTCAAAATTCAATGGTTTTCAGTGGTTCAGGGTTGATTGAATATATTTCTGCAAATGGATGGCAAACAGTGGTATTGGCATTTCTGTTTGTTGCATTCTTGCTCATCACTGAAAAAATTATGGTGAATCAGTCAGCAGATGAGTTTGTAAATAGATTTTCACAGTATACCAGACTGGCTATATATGTGATCATCTCACTCCTGATCATCAATTTCGGAGTATTTGGAGGTAATAATTTTATTTATTTTCAATTCTGATGAACAAGGATCATAAATACTTTTTTGTAAGGCTGGGAGCTGTTCTTGTGCTTGTTCTTTGTTTGAGCATTGTGGCCAATATACTTTTATACCCTGCGTTGAAGTTGACACCCTGGTCATGGGGTGCAGAGCTGGTAGATTCCAAGAGTCATCAATTGCAAAACCCAAACGGAAAATTTAATGCAGTGGTGCTGGGTTCAAGTAGGGTGTACCGGCAAGTTGACCCGCAAGTTGTTGATTCGGTTACAGACGGCAAAGCTGAAACGCGGCTCTTTAATCTGGGAGCCAATTGGCTTTTTCCACCGGAATCATTTTATGTATATGATCATATAACTAAAAATGAGAATGGGCATTATGATTACATAATCATTGAGCTGGCTAAGGTAAGCTCTGTTGATTTTAAGAATCTTCACACGGTCCGTACAATTTATTGGTATAACTTGAGCGATCTGATCTTTGCTATCACCGCTTCCTGGAACTCTAATTTTTCTATCATAGAAAAAGGCTATAATACTTTTGTTCATTTGATAGGGTATACTGATAATATTATCAATCTGGGTTACATTACCGAGGCAGTCCGCTACCTGAATGCAGCGCATTCGTTTGATCAAAAGGTGAACGGAAATGGTTTTCAGTTTTTATCTGTTGATCAAAATGAGGCGGATATGTTTGAAGAGGAAAATACAGCAAAACGGAATTCCAGATTTTTAAGAGATACTTCTGTGGTAACAAAAAGATCAGAGATCAGCAGAAAACAGTTTTCGAAATATTCTGACAATCCTAAACTTTTAAAATCATATAACATATATTATTCTGCAACACTGAAGAAGATGATCACTGATGCTCAGAAAAAAGGCACACAACTGATCTTTTTACTGTCGCCCAGAATAGATAAAAAACAGTACGATGAGCTGATCCCGCTTTTTTATAGCTTACCGGAAGAGAATCGTATTGAGATATCTGATTCAAGATCGTATCCTGAATTGTATCTGGCTGAGAATTCATTTGATGCCACTCACCTCAACCAAAAAGGAAGCAGGATCTATTCCAGAATTCTAGGTGAGAAACTTAATGACCTGGTTATACTGAAACGTCGCCCTTAGTTTTTCCAGGTCCCCGGAAGGAATAGACCTTGTGGATGATGAAGCTGAGCAATCCAATGGTGAGTGCAGAAACTATCCTTGCAATGGTGGGGTACCATTCAAGCACTTTGATGAGGAAGCTCATGAACAGGTAATTCAATAATAATATGAGCAAGGCTACCAGTACATACCGCATAAGCTGATGCACTCCCTTTAGGTCTGATTCTGTAAACACCAGATACTTGGTTATTAAAAAATTGGTTATCAATCCACAGGTGTATGAAATGACCAGCGAAGCAGTGGCAGCTGAAATTGTGATCTCATTTGTGAATTGAAGGTCCGCTTTGCTGAATAGGAAATTGAAGGATAGGAAGTATACTGCAACATCAACCCCGGTAGCAATACCGGCAGAAAAAAAATACCGGATAACCTTGTTGTTGATCAGTTTCCTAACCATAGATCAATAGTAGTTGTTCGGAGCTAAAAAGTTCCTGACGTAATCATCAATCCCATCTTCCAAAGATGTAAAAGGTTGTTGGTATCCAGCACCCCTTAGCTTATCCATGTTTGCCTCTGTGAAGTATTGATATTTATCTCTGATATCCTTGGGAATATCTATGAATTCGATCACAGGTTCTTTATCAAGTGCTTTGAACACATTGGTTGCCAGGTCCAGGAATGGCCGTGCTTTACCGGTTCCTAAATTATAAATACCAGGGTGTTTGCGGTTGTGCATGAAGTACAAACAAACATCAAGCAGGTCTTTCACATAAATAAAGTCACGCAGTTGCATACCATCCCGGTAATCATCGCGATGCGACCTGAATAACTTGACCTTTCCATTTTCTTTGATCTGATTAAAGGCATGAAAGATCACTGATGCCATTCTGCCTTTGTGATATTCATTAGGTCCGTAAACATTAAAAAACTTTAGTCCGGCCCAAAAATAGGGTTTGCGTTCCTGTTGCAATGCCCAAATGTCAAAGTCGTTCTTTGATCTGCCGTATGGGTTCAGCGGTTTAAGTTGTGGTATGATAGCTTCATTGTCATCATACCCCAGTTCACCTTCTCCGTATGTTGCAGCTGATGATGCATATACCATTGGTAAACCAAATTCAACGCAAAGCTTCCAAAGTTCTTTGGTGTAGTTTAGATTTAAGCGGTCGAATATCTCCTGATCAAATTCAGTTGTATCCGTTCTTGCGCCAATGTGAAAAATAAATTGCACTAATTTATGGTTGCCTTTTAACCAGGAATGAAAAGTATCTCTGTCAACTTTGTGTGTAAGCTTTTTACCTGTAAGGTTTTTTTCCTTGTCGGGATGTGAGAAATCATCCACTGCAACAATGTCAATAAAACCCTCATTGTTGAGCCTGCTTACCAGACAACTTCCGATAAATCCGGCTGCACCGGTTACAATTATCATAATTCAATCAATAAATATGGGATCTGTAATTTCAGGCAACAAGCCTGCTTCGAATCCCTTTTTAAACAAAAACTTTATAGCTTCCCGACCCTCTGCACCCAAATCTAACGAATAATCGTTGACATACAATTTGATATGTTGTCTTATAACATCTTCATCCATTTCCTGTGCATGCACTTTTATATACTCCGATACTTCACCGGATGATTGGAATGCTTTTTCAATACTTCTCCGGATCCAGGTGTTCAGTTTCCGGCATAGACCGGAATCCAGTTCTCTGGAAACAACAATGCATCCTAATGGGATAGGCATTCCCGTTTGTGCTTCCCATTCATCGCCAAGATCACACAACTTCATCAGTCCGCTTTCCTGAAATGTAAAGCGTCCTTCATGGATCAAAAGGCCTGCCTGTACTTCCTCCGACTTTACCCTTGCGGCGATCTCAGAAAATAAGTATTCCTTCTTTTGCGTAATATGAGGGAAAAGGCTTGAAAGCAACAAATTGGCTGTGGTGTTGATTCCGGGTATTGCGGTAAGGAGATCACTGTTCCTGAAATCTAGTTCTTTTTTAGCCACAAGCAAAGGGCCAACTCCCCTCCCCAGAGCTGCTCCGGCATCAAGTATCTTGTACTTATGGGCAATTTTCGGGTAGGCACCAATACTAATTTTTGAGATCAAGGGGTTATATTCAATAGCTTGCTTGTTAAGAACCTCAATATCAGCCATTTGGGCGATGAAACTGTACCCTTCAGCATCAATTTTACCATTTATCAGCCCTTCAAAAATAAATGTGTCGTTAGGGCATGGTGAAAAGCCGATCTCAAGTGTTTTTTTCATCGTTTCAGCCATCAAAATTAGCCAATTACAGGAATCCCACCATTTTGATAAATAGATTCATTTCTTTGGTAAAAAACTGGAAGCATGGATTTATATATCGTATTTTTGTAACAGTTTATAAATCAATAGGATTAACCCCAGCCTGGAACTACCAAAAACCAAAAAGAATTAACGGTTAAACCTGGAATCATTGATGTCCTTACCTTATAAAGGAAAGTCGGATACTAACCGGCTGTATTCTCTTTCAAAATTCGGCAATACTGAGGTGATCAACCTTGCCCAACTTTTTGATAGGCAAGTGAAACTTACCCCAAATTCTGTGGCGCTGGAATTTGACAATATCTCATTAACATATGCACAGCTTCAGGATCATTGTAATTTAATTCTTGAAAAACTAGTAAGATCAGGTTCAGGTCCGGATGTACCCATTGGTGTTTGTATTGAACGATCACCTCAGCTAATCATTGCTATTCTTGCAATAATAAGTTCGGGCTCTGCTTATGTACCATTTGATCCTTCATATCCTCAAGACAGGATTCAAAGTATGATATCTCAGTCGGGTATCAAAACTGTATTAACACAATCAGATTTTTTCGATTTATTTAAAGGTTTAAATACAATATTGGTTGAAGGTCCAACCAATGATACACCTATAGCAACATCGGATGACTTGAAACTTCATGGGTCATCTAAAAATGATCTGGCTTATATCCTTTTTACCTCCGGGTCAACAGGGTCGCCCAAAGGAGTGGCCATGGAACATGGAGCGTTGCTGAATCTTCTTCATTGGCAGAACAACTTGCAACATCTTGGTGCAGCCGCAAGGACTTTGCAGTTTGCTCCTATCAGTTTCGACGTATCTTTTCAGGAGATATTTTCTACTCTTACTACCGGAGGCACTTTAGTTTTGATAGATGATGATACCCGACTAGATGCATCTGCCCTGTTTGTGTTTTTGAAGGAGAAAAAAATAAACAGGTTATTTCTACCCTATGTAGCACTGCATCATCTTGCAGAACATACCGGAACAGATCAATTACAACTGATCTCTTTGAACGATGTGATAACTGCCGGTGAGCAACTTATAATCACTCCTGCTATAAGACATTTCTTTTCTGTAAATAATCAATGCAGGTTACATAATCATTATGGTCCCACAGAAACACATGTGGTGACTTCTTATCTGATGGAGGGTGAGGCAGAGGTATGGCCTACTATACCATCTATTGGGAAAGCAGTTTCAAATGTTCAGGTTCATATACTTGATAAGGATCTTAAACCTGTTCAGAAAGGAACAGAAGGAGAGATATACATCGGAGGTGATGCTTTGGCCAGAGGATATATCAACAGCCCTGAACTTACACGTGATAGATTTTTTATAGACCCCTTCAATGTTTCAGGTAATTCGTTTATATATCGTACAGGTGATCTTGGTGTAGAAAGAGAAGATGGTAATATACTGTACAATGGCAGGATCGATGATCAGGTGAAGGTGAGAGGATATAGAATAGAGTTGGGTGAAATTGAATATGCCATTCTATCATTTACAGGAATAACTTCGTGCGCGGTTATGGTAAGAGAAGATGAGCCGGGAAATAAAAGAATAGTAGCTTATTATACAACCGGCAATAGTCATCAGATAAAAGCTCCGAGTTTGAGAAGTTTTCTTGTCTCTAAACTTCCTGATTATATGCTGCCCTCAGCTTTTGTGGAGATGGGCGAACTTCCACGCACACCCAGTGGTAAGGTAAATAGGAAAGCACTTCCAATTCCTGATACCAACCGTCCCGACCTGAACAACCCATACTCAGCCCCCATAACAGATGTTGAGAAAGGTATCTGCAGGTTGTGGTCGCAATTACTTTATGTATCTAAGGTAGGCCTGAACGACAACTTTTTTGAATTGGGAGGTAATTCATTGCTTGCGCTGAGGTTTATTTCAATGGCCAAACAAGAGCTGGGGTTAACTTTCTCTGTGGTCGATCTGTATCGTTCTCCCACAGTAGCCGGTATTTTAAAAAGTACGGATTCTCAGAAAGTCACAGATAGTATATACCAAAAAATGAAAGCCCGGTTCAGTGGTGATTCAGGTAGTACCGGTGAATCATTGGAGGACGGAATCGCCATCATTGGCATGTCCGGCAGATTTCCGGGTGCAGATACCATAGCTGAACTTTTTGAGATATTAAGTGCCGGCAAAGAGTCCACTACATTCTTCCATGATGGTGATCTTGATAGTTCTATTTCATCCGAATTAAGGAATGATCCAAATTATATCAAGGCTCGCGGCGTGTTAAAGAATGCCAAAGGTTTTGATGCCGGATTTTTTAATACCAACCCCAAGCTTGCCACATTGATGGATCCCCAGCAACGTATCTTTCTGGAAGTATCATGGCATGCACTGGAAGATGCCGGGTACGACCCATTCAGATACAAGGGTCTTATCGGGGTTTTCGCCGGAGCAGGTAACAACACTTATTTTCAGAATAACGTATCAGCACACCGTGATGAGATCGAAAAGGTTGGTTCTTTCCAGGTGATGACAGCTAATGAAAAAGATTACATAGCCACCAGGGTGAGTCATTTCATGGACCTTAAAGGTCCTGCGGTAAGTATTCATACGGCATGTTCAACTTCTCTTGTTTCGGTGATCATGGCGTGTGAGTCGTTGTGGAATATGCGTTGCGACATGGCAATTGCAGGAGGTGTGGCTATTACATCACCTGTAAACAGTGGTCATCTGTACCAGGAAGGAGGCATGTTCTCATCAGATGGGCACACCCGCCCATTTGATGCCAAGGCCAGTGGTACTGTATTTAGTGATGGGGCAGGTGCTGTGATCTTAAAACGATACAGGGATGCAATAAAGGATAATGATACTGTATACGCTGTGATCCGCGGAACGGGCATCAACAACGACGGATCGGCGAAGGCCAGCTTTACAGCACCGTCTGTGGAAGGGCAGGCAAGTGCAGTATCGATGGCATACGCACAGGCTAAAATAGATCCTGAAACAGTAAGTTATATTGAGACCCATGGAACAGCCACACCTTTAGGTGACCCTATTGAAGTGCAGGCACTCTCGGAAGTGTTTGGTAATACACAAAAGGCTGGCAGCTGTGCACTGGGGTCCGTTAAAAGTAATTTTGGCCACCTTACCGCTGCCGCGGGAATAGCAGGATTGATCAAGACTGTGCTGATGCTTAAGCATAAGCTTTTGTTCCCAACTTTGAACTTTGAAAAGGCTAACCCGCAGATCAACTTTAATAACACACCCTTTTATGTAAATGCTGAATCTAAAATATGGAAGTCTGGAAAGGTTCCCCGCAGAGCAGGGGTAAGTTCATTCGGAGTTGGCGGGACCAATGCCCATGTGGTGCTGGAAGAGGCTCCTCACGTTGAGTATAATGGTGCAGCGAGAAGCAAACACCTGGTGTTATTATCAGCCAGAAGCGAAAGTGCATTGCAAGGCTTGAGTGCTTCCTTCATAGATCACCTCAAAAGACACTCTGACATAAACATTGCAGATCTCAGTTATACTCTTCAGACTGGCAGAGCAAGATTCAACCACAGAAAATACATTATTGCAAGTGATCACATCAATGCTCTTGAACAATTGCAAAAGCCCACGCCGGGACTCAGTGCTACAAGGGAGTTAAAGCAGATTGCAACAGGAGTTGTGTTCATGTTCCCGGGTCAGGGTTCACAATATGTGAACATGGGTGCTACTCTTTTCAGGGATGAACTTGTATTTAAAGAAGCAGTGGAAAATTGTTTTGCTGCATTCAACAAATTTCTAAAAATTCCTTTGAGGGATGTACTTTATCCGACCGATGAAAAACTTCAGAAGGCTGAAGAGCTTATCGGGCAAACAAGGTATACACAGCCTGCATTGTTCACTGTTGGATATGCGCTGTCCAAACTCTGGATGAGCTGGGGTATCCGCCCGTCAGCTCTGATAGGTCATAGCATTGGCGAGTTTGCGGCAGCATGCATTTCAGGTGTCATGACTTTGGAAGATGCGGCAAAAGTAGTTTCTGCCAGAGGCGAACTTATGCAGCAGTTGGAAGCCGGTTCAATGATCTCCGTAAGGTCGGCTGCAGCAGAAGTTCAGCCCATGTTAACTAAGGGTTTATCAATTGCAGCAATAAACGGACCTTCTTTATGTGTGGTAAGTGGCAATGATGAAGAAATAAATTCATTTTGTTCATCACTGGATAAAAAAGAAATTCTTTACAAGAAACTACATACTTCGCATGCATTTCATTCTCCTATGATGGAACCGGTTATGGAACCGTTCAGAAATGTGGTAGCGTCTATTGAATTGCATTCACCACAGATCCCTGTTATGTCAACATCCATGGCACAATGGCTCGATGATTCAAAAGCTACGGACCCGGGGTACTGGTCACAGCATATCCGTGCTGCGGTTATGTTTGCCGATGGAATAAAAAATATCTGGACAGAATCCCCCGGATATGTAATGTTGGAGATGGGACCCCGTAATACCGCCAGCACCCTTGCCAGACAACAGGCAACGGAGCCCGGTAAGCAACTTGCCGTACCTGTATTGCCTAACTCCTATATTAATGATGAAGATTGGTTAACAACATTAAATGCAATAGGTCAGTTGTGGAGTACAGGCATTGAGATCGACTGGGAAAAGTTTTATGAATTTGATGACAGACATAAGATCAGTTTGCCGGGATATTCATTTGAAAATTCAAACTATTGGATCGATCCGGTTGAAACCACATCACATGTAAATACATTCCATGCTTATCAAACTCCGGTTGATGCAAATAATTCATCAGTGCCGGTAACAAATAACAACACTATGAGTGGCCAACAAAACAGCTCCAGAAAATCGGCATTGATCAATGAGCTTCGCAATGTAATGGAAGATGCTTCCGGTATTGAATTAGCATCGGTTGGTGCTGACGTTACATTTTTAGAGATGGGACTCGATTCACTCTTCCTTACTCAGGCGGCATTGACCATTTCTAAAAAATATGGACAAAAGATAACATTCAGACAACTCAATGAGCAACTTTCAACATTCAATGCGTTGGCAGAGCATTTGGATGAATTGTTGCCTGTAATGGAATCGGCACAACTGGTTGTGCCGGTGGTTGGTCAATCTCCTGCTATGAGCAATGCTTCACCACTTGAAAATATGATCATCCAGCAAATGCAGATGATGCAGCAGCAGTTGCAAATGTTGCGCAATCAAACACAGTCCGGCACTATGGGCCATCAGGTTGATGCGCCTGAGCAGTCAGCACCCTCAGCCGATATCAGAGAAAATGAAAAGGCCGAAAGTGCTAAACCATTCGGTGCCATTGCAAGGATTGAAAAGAATACTTCAAGTGACCTTAATAAGGAACAAGAAAAATGGTTGAAAGAGTTGGCAGGCAGGTACAATGAAAAAACAAGTAAGTCAAAGGAATACACCACTGAACATCGTTCACATCTGGCCGACCCAAGAGTAGTAACAGGCTTTAAACCTGCCCTAAAGGAATTGATCTACCAGGTTGTGGTGAACCGGTCAAAAGGTTCAAGGGTTTGGGATCTGAATGGAAACGAATATGTTGATGTTTTAAATGGATTTGGATCCAACTTCCTTGGATACGGAGCGGATGTTGTAATGAATGCAGCTAAAAAGCAACTTGACGAAGGAATAGAAATAGGCCCTCAACATCCGCTGGCAGGAGAGGTGGCAAAACTCATTTGCGAATTTACTGGGTATGACAGGGCCGGATTTTGTAATACCGGATCTGAAGCTGTGTTGGGAGCTCTTCGTATAGCACGAACCGTTACCGGCCGTTCTCTGGTTGTTTGCTTTAATGGTTCATACCATGGCATCAACGATGAAGTTATTGTGAGAGGATCTAAAAAAATGAAGTCGCTGCCTGCCGCTGCCGGTATCATGCCCGAAGCCGTTGAGAACATGCTTGTGCTCGACTACGGTACGGATGAGTCGCTGGAGATCATACGCAGTCGTGCTGATGAGATCGCCGCAGTATTGGTAGAACCTATACAATCGCGCCGCGCCGATTTTCGCCCCAAGGAATTTTTGAAAGAAGTAAGGAGCATAACATCTGATTCCGGTAGTGTGCTGATATTTGATGAGGTTATAACCGGATTCAGACTTTCCGGTGGAGGTGCACAGGAGTTTTTTGATATTAAAGCAGACCTGGGAACATATGGTAAGGTCATTGGCGGAGGTATGCCGATAGGTGTCATTGCCGGTAAGCATGAATTTATGGATGCACTCGATGGTGGTGAGTGGAGATTCGGAGATAACTCGGTACCCGAAGCAGGCGTCACCTACTTTGCCGGCACATTTGTCCGACATCCTCTTGCACTGGCATGCGCTAAAGCAGTGCTTGAACATATGAAAGTAAGGGGAGAAGCACTGCATCAGAAACTAAATGGAATGACCGATGATCTTGTACAAAAAGTTAATCTCTTCTGTACAGAAAATAGTATGCCATTTAAACTAGTAAGTTTTGGATCACTGTTCAAGATTAAATGGATCGAAGAA
This sequence comes from Bacteroidota bacterium, assembly GCA_024643795.1. GTDB lineage: Bacteria > Bacteroidota > Bacteroidia > AKYH767-A > OLB10 > JAHEMF01. The sequence continues at coordinate 19,679 of JAHEMF010000006.1, forward strand.
TCTCACTACTCTGATCTGTTGTTCGTTTTGATGCGTGATAAAGGAGTGCATATATACGACGGATTCCCTTGTTTCATCACAGATGCCTTCACGGTAAAAGATATTGAATTCGTAGCCGGATCTTTTATTGAATCGGCAAATGAATTATGTGAACTGGGATTTATCAATAAAATAAAAAAGCTGAATGGCAAACATGTTGCACAGTTCGATCCATCCAAACCACCTGTTGAAGGTGCCAGATTAGGCAAAGACCCTCAGGGTAATGAGGGCTGGTTCATTCCCGATCCTGATCGCCCGGGTAAATTCATGCAGGTAAGTCATAGCTGAAAGAAACTCTTTTGAATAACGATAAGCAAAATAAGAAAGTGAATTATGTGCCGGTGGATTTTGATCCATTTGGCAACAATGTAACATATACCATTGCAACCACGCCGCATCAGCGTGAAATATTTTCTAATGTCATTTTCGGTGGTCATGATGCCAGCTGCGCATACAATGAATCTGTCTCCCTGCTTCTAAAAGGGCCATTCGATCAACGACTGCTTCAATCTTGCGTTGATGAATTGGTTTTAAGACATGAGTCGCTTCGTTCCGTTTTTACGGAGGATGGCTTGCATATGAATATTGATGCAGGAAGAAGGATTAAAGTTCACTTTATTAACCTTTCAGCATCAGATCCGACGCAAGTTGAATCTGCTTTATCTGATCAACTGAATCTTGAGGCTGAAACCGAGTTCAACATTTTCAATGGACCTCTGGGCCGCGTCACCCTTATAAAACTTTCAGAAATCCGTCATCAGCTCATTCTCACTTTTCATCATATCATTTGTGACGGGTGGTCATTAGGAATAATAATGCAGGATCTGGGCAGGATCTATTCTTCTAAAAGGTCAGGCGAAGGTCTTATTGAGTTGCCTCCGGCGGTTTCGTTGATACAACTGGAAAAAGCTGAAGCTGATTTCGCAAGCTCGGAACTGAGTAAAGAAACAGAGGAGTTTTGGGTAAATATGTTCCGTGATAAGCCTGCAGAAATGGAGTTGTCTATAGATAAGAAACGCCCTCCTGTAAGAACATTCAGGGCCCAAAGAATTGATCACACTATTGACAAAGATATTATAGCAGCACTCAAAAAAATGGGCACTGCTAATGGAGTCAGTTATGTAACAACTCTTTTGTCGGCATTTGAAGTTTTTTTATCTAAGATCACCGGGTCCGCAGATGTAACGGTAGGTCTGCCTGCTGCAGGACAATCTGTTTATGGACTGGATCATTTGGTCGGCCATTGCGTGAACCTTCTTCCAATGCGAACTTTTGTTGATGATGAACTAAGCTTTGTGGAGTATCTTAAGATCAGAAAATCACAAATATTTGATGCCTATGATCATCAGCAGTATACTTTTGGCAGCCTGTTAACTAAACTTAATATACCACGCGATCCATCGCGAATACCCCTGGTGCCTGTTTCTTTCAATGTTGACATAGGAATCACCAATGATGTTGAGTTTGCTGATTGTGAATTTGAGTTTTCAACGAACCCAAGGCATTATGAGAATTTTGAGATCTTCATTAATGCTGCCGGTAATGGAAATGAACTTACACTGGAATGTACATTCAATACAGATCTGTTCAGCGAGTATTTCATGAAATTGAGAATGGAGGAGTTCGCAAATCTTTTGAAGCTGATAGCTGACGGCGATGTGTCTCCCATCCGTCAACTTAACATCTTAACTGAAAATGACAGGAAGTTATTATTGGATCAATGGAATGGGCATTCATTGAATTATGATAACACCAGCTTGATCCATGAACTGATCGCCGCACAGGCTGTGATTGCTCCTGATAAAATTGCCATTGAATGGAATGATTCTCGGGTAACCTATAAAGAACTTGTTGATAAAGCTTCTGTTATCGCAGTTGCACTTCAGAACAAAGGTTTGGGTCCCGGACAAATGGTTGCTGTATGCCTTGACCGCTCACCTTCTATTATACAAGCCATGCTGGGTGTGCTGATGGCAGGTGGTGTGTATGTACCTGTTGATCCGGAATATCCCCTGGAAAGGATATCATACATTGTCAAAGACTCTGATTGTAAAATGGTGATCAGTGATCACCGGAATAAACACCTGTTCTCAGAATCATCAGACCTTTTGCTGGCAGATGACAACAGCGCCTACGGATCAAATTCCGGTTCATGGATCAAACCTGAAATGGACTCGTCGTTACCAGCTTATGTTATTTATACTTCCGGATCAACAGGACTTCCTAAAGGAGTGGTGATAGCACATAAAAATGCTGCAGCGCTTTTTGCCTGGGCAAAACAAATATACAGCGATGCTGAGTTGAATGGTGTTCTTGCTACGACATCGGTTTGCTTCGACCTTTCAATTTTTGAGATCTTTAACACACTGGTACGCGGAGGGAAGGTTATTCTGATTAAAAATATTCTTGAACTGCTGGACTCCGATAAGAATTTATCACCGGTGTTGATCAATACAGTTCCTTCAGCATTGAAGGAATTACTGGATGCAGGTGCAAAAATCCCGGACTCGGTAACAACTGTTAATCTGGCAGGCGAACCATTGTCTGAACAATTTGCTGATGAGCTGAATGGCATCAGTCACATCCAAAAAGTTTATGATCTGTATGGTCCCTCAGAAGATACAACGTACTCAACATTCACCCTCAGAAAAGTGGGCGATAGGGCCAATATTGGAAAAGTTCTTCCCAACAGTAAATTATATTTGCTTGATAAGTCTGGCAACCTGGTAGCTCCCGGACTTCCCGGTGAAATTGCATTGGGAGGTGATAAGGTTGCAATGGGATATCTCAACAAAGAACATATTACAAAAGAGAAATTTGTTGAAGACAGGTTTGCCGGAAAGGGCAGAATGTATCTTACCGGTGATCTGGGAAAATTTGACGCTAACGGTAATCTTATTTACCTGGGACGTAATGATAACCAGGTAAAAGTACGAGGTTACAGAATAGAACTTAGTGAAATAGATCATGTGATCCATGAATTTGCAGGTGTTGCAGATTGTATCAGTAATACATTCCGTTCAAACGAAGGATTCTGGTCAATAGCATCCTACATTGTTTGGGAGAAAGATCAACAGGGCGATAAAAACGCATTGAAAAAATACCTGTCGTCACGACTTCCCGGTTACATGGTACCATCTTACTTTGTAGAACTTGATCAGATCCCGTTAAGTCCAAACGGAAAGGTTGACCGAAAGAAACTGCCTGTGCCTTTGAATGATACACCGCATCTTATTACTACTTATGAAGAGCCTGAAGGTCCATATGAAGAAGCACTGTCAATTATTTTCAGCGATGTTTTAGGAGTTGAAAAAGTAGGCAGGAATGATAACTTCTTTGATTTGGGTGGTCATTCACTATTGGCGGTGCGTGTGTTCAATGAGATTGAAAAAAGACTGGGGATCAAGGCTGCTTTGCCGTTGATATTCTCATCTCCAACCATCTCAAGATTAGCATCTGTTATTTCAGGGTCAGATTCTTCACAGCGATGGTCTTCTGTTGTGCCGTTTAAGTCGGGAACAGATGAACGGCCCTTGTTCTGCATCCACATGCACAATGGTAATATTCACAGGTGGAAGGTGATTGTAAAGCACATGGAAGAATCGTTGCCTGTTTATGCTATTCAGCCTAAAGGGCTTGATCCTAAACAAGAGCCACATCATAGTATAGAAGAGATGGCCGAATATTATGTGGAACAAATTCAAAAAGTTCAGCCTCAAGGTCCTTACAGATTAGTGGGATTATGTTTTAGTGGAATGGTAGTATTCGAAATGGCAGTGATACTTCAAAATAAAGGTGAGCAGGTTGAATTTCTTGCCATGGTAAATAATTACGCTCCCCCTGAAAACCCAACCATGTACAAAATGAAAAGTGAACTGAACAAATTCATGAAACTCGAGCTAGGTGAGAAATTTCAATATGCATTGGAAAAAAATGTCAGTCTGGGTAAGAAGCTGTTTGCCCGGTCTGGTAATTTAAGAACAGATGAAGCATTAAACAAAAATGATTCCATTGGAAACGACCTGAGAACCATCCATTCTCTTGCACTTTTAAATTATCATCCCACACATACTTATGATGGTGATCTTATCATCATCAGAACAGATGAGCCGATCGATCCATATTTTAATGACGTTTTGGGGTGGGACAGACTTATAAAAGGTAAGATCACCAGTTATGTTATTGCCGGCTGTGATAATGATACCATCATAACTGATGCGCCATATAATATTGAGCTGGCTCAAATTGTGAGAGATCACCTTGCCGGGTCCGGTAAAAGCCAAACAGAGCAAAGTACAGCTTCCGGCCGCAAAAATAATAACCCCGGAAATACGGTTAATGCTGCCATTCTATGATAATGTTTTACCTTCGTAGCAGGTAAATATGAGTTCACAAAATAAGCTCCCCATGAACCTGCACTTCCATGAGCTGAAAAGTACATCACGGGAATCATCACCCACTCAGGATGGTCCTTCGCCGGGCGAAATACATATATGGGCTCATGCTATTACTCATGCCGATCCTTTCATTGGTCATGCCCGATTCGTATTATCGGCCGAGGAACTGGAAAAAGCCTCCAAATACCATTTTGAAAAGGACAAAAGAGCCTATGAGGCCGGTCATGTATTTATTAGAAGAGTGCTTTCTCGCTATACCCAAATAGACCCCGTATCCCTTGAGATCACTGTAAACGATCGTAATAAGCCTCAATTAGCCAATTCGCCGTTTCCGATACATTTTAACATAAGCCATTCTGAGAACCTGATATTGCTTGCCATCAGCTTCGATGGTGAAGTTGGTGCAGATACAGAATTCATTTTGCCTGACTTCGATACCGACGGATTTGCCGAAGCTAATTATCACCCTAACGAACTTGCTCAATTTCAGGCTGTTTCCGGAACTGCTCAAACCGACTTATTCTATAAGATATGGACTCTGAAAGAAGCTTTTTTAAAGCTCACAGGTGAAGGGGTGAACGACCACCTGAAGGATCTGGATTTTTCAGGTAAAAACAGCTCAATAAAACATTCAAAAGGTTCACCAAAAGAACTGAATCTATACTCCTGGAAACGAAAAGACGATTACATTTGCTCCCTGGCAGCAGATATTGCTCCTGCCAAATTAAAATTTTATGACTCGGCACTTATAGAGCCAATTGTAAATGAAGACTTTTAATAAAATCAACCCGCCAAATATTTTATGAAGAAAAAGATTTCTGAAGGAACAAAATTCCTTAATGATGTGCATTCAGCTTTTGACAAAGCCGCCAAATTCACTTCACATGACGATGGTCTGCTGAACCAGTTAAAGATCTGTAACAGTATTTATAAATTTTATTTTCCTGTTGAAATTGAAGGAAAAGTTGAAGTTGTGGAAGGTATCCGCGTTCAGCATAGTCAGCACAAAAGTCCCACCAAAGGTGGTATTCGCTACAGCCGCATGGTTGATGAAGAAGAGGTAAAGGCCTTGGCAACACTTATGTCATTTAAGTGTGCTGTTGTTGATGTGCCTTTTGGAGGTGCTAAAGGTGGTATCAAGATCAGCCCCAGATTACAAAACGATAAAACCCTTGAGAAAGTAACCCGAAGGTTTACCACCGAGTTGCTGAAGAAAAATCTTATTGGTCCGGGTTTCGATGTACCTGCTCCTGACTACGGTTCCGGCCCTAAGGAAATGGCATGGATAGCTGATACTTATGCGACCTTCCGCGGTGATGATATCAATGCATTGGGATGTGTTACCGGTAAACCTCTGGGCCAGGGCGGTATACAAGGTAGGACGGAAGCTACAGGGCTGGGAGTATATTATGGCGTAAGAGAAGCACTTGAGCAAAAAGATGACATGAAAAAACTCAAACTATCTACCGGAATGAATAACAAAAAGGTTATCGTTCAAGGGTTAGGTAACGTAGGATATCATTCAGCAAAATTTTGTCAGGAGGGTGGAGCTATCATTGTTGGTATTGCAGAGTGGGATGGTGGTTTATATAATGCTAAGGGACTTGACATTGAAAAATTGATAAAATTCAAACAAGAAACTGGGTCGATCAAAGGTTTCCCGGGTGGGAAAAATATTGCAAATTCCATGGAAGTTTTGGAAATGGATTGTGATGTTTTGATCCCTGCTGCTTTGGAGAATCAGATCACAGAAGAAAATGCACCCCGTATCAAGGCAAAGCTGATCGCCGAAGGTGCTAACGGCCCTGTTACAAAAGAAGCTGAAGAGATACTTGTAAGCAAAGGTGTTCTTATTATTCCTGACCTGTTCCTTAACGCAGGTGGAGTTACAGTTTCTTATTTCGAGTGGCTGAAAAATTTATCTCACGTACGATTTGGACGAATGGAAAAACGTTTCCAGGAGATACAGGCTACCAATTACATTGCTACTATAGAAAAAAACACCGGCAAAAAAATAGATGCCAAAGCCAGAAAGATCCTGGTGCACGGTGCCGATGAAAGAGACCTGGTTTATTCAGGACTGGAAGAGACCATGATTCATGCTTACAATGAGATCCGTGAAATAATGTTAAGTACAAAAGGTATCACTGATCTTCGTACAGCAGCATTTGTAAGCGGTATTAACAAGCTAGCTGCCAGTTATAAAACACTGGGTGTGTGGCCTTGATCTGCTACAGAGAATTCAACCGGTTATAACTGCGGTAGCTTCAATTTCTACCAGCAGATCCGGATCAACAAGCCTGCTGACTTCCACCATGGTTGCGGCAGGCTTGATCTTTTTGAATACCTCGCCATGAGCTTTGCCCACTTCCTGCCATTTACTGATATCACATACATATATCCTGGTCCGAACAACATTGGCCATGGTTGCGCCGGCTTCAATCAGCACAGCTTCTATTATTTCCAGAATATGTTTGCTCTGTTTGTAGTAATCACCTTTGCCCACAATTTCATTATTCTTCACAGCTGTGGTACCTGATACTTCAATCACGTTGCCCGTTTTTACGGCTCTGGAATATCCAACAATATCTTCCCACATGGCTCCTGAACTGAATAATTGCTTTTTCATAATTAATTTTGATTTTGAATAACAGGGTTAAAGTACTCAACCTGGTTTAATTTGCGATAGTTACTTTCCGGACTCAACCATTGCTTTTCCGTGAACGGGACAAACTCCTTCTTCCACGCTTATTCCCCGGTATATCAACAACAGTGCAAGTAATATCATCAGAATGGGTGCAGCTTTTGTAAACATATTACGTGCCTTGATACTGGCTACTTTACCGAATACTGCCACAAGCATCATAGCCGGTACTGTTCCTAAGCCGAACATGATCATATATAATGCGCCATGCAAAGGCATTTGTGTAATAGCTGCACCTGCCATTGCAAAGTACACAAAACCGCAGGGAAGAATTCCATTGGCCAGTCCGCCAACGAATAATGAAGCTTTACTTCTTTTCTTAAGTACATCAGAAAACAACCTCCTCAAAAAAGTATTGAGACGCAAGGTGTATTTGCTTGTTGCCTTTACACCGGGAAGGTAGTTTACTACAAGTACCGATAGTAAAATAAAGATCCCCACTCCAATTGAAACACTTTTCTGAAAGCCTGCTATGAGGAACATGTGTCCCAGAAACCCCGCTATGAGCCCCAGTATTGCATAGGTTACTATACGCCCCAGGTTATAAATACCTCTGGAAAAAAGGTAACTGGTTGTTGATGAGCTTGAACCGGAGAATGCAAGAACTATAGGACCACACATTGCAACGCAATGGAAACTTCCCATAAATCCAATTGCAATTGCTGATAATTCATACATGTAATTAAGGGATCACCAGTTGATTTTCGGAATAAAAATCTTCGCCATTCATACTGTATTCAACCTTCACATTGTAAAGCCCGCTTTTGAATTGACCTGCATCAATTTTCTGAACACCGGATGAATCACTTGCAACTGAAAATTCTTTATCTAGTTCGCTGTCTGAGGGTCTGAAAAAAGTGATGGTTCCTTCAAGGTTGTTGATCGATGGTTTGTTGGGGTACTCAAATATCACCGTCTGATCCTTTAACTCAATTTTAACGGCTCCATTGTTCTCAGTGGTTCTGTTCATCTTGTCAATGTGGTCCTGGTACTTCAATTCCTGAGCATAGTAATCATCAGCCACCAGATCTACTTTCTGCTTCATGCTGCCAATAACAAGGATAGCTATAAGGCCCATAAAGCCTGCGTAAAGTATGATGATCCTGTAGCCCCAATTCATTTTATTCAAATGCTTTTTTATCTCCTTTGTAAACAGGACCCATAAAGTTGGTATTCACAGTCTCTATTTTCTCTTCACCTGAATAAACCCCGATCTTGATTTTAGTCTTCCTATCCTGAATAAGTTTGGCATCCAATTTAATAAAAAATTCTCCTTCGGTGATTCCCTCTTTAGCTGCTTGTATGTTTTCGGTACCAATCAAAACAATGGTGCCTTCTTTCGATTCCAGTTTAAATTGCACCGGAAATGCTTTGGTGGTTTTGTTCACTATCTTGTAGTTGTACAGGTTGCTGATGGTGCTGTCAGGTTGCTTTTGGTATAACATACCGGGGGTTCTGAGGATGGTGGTCTCCGTGTCAGACCGGAATGCAAGTCCGAATGATAATCCGGTGAGTAACACTACTAACAAAACAGAGTACCCCATTATACGGGGTGTGAAACGAAGAGGTTTGCTTTTTGCAATCCCATCTTCTGATGCATAGCGGATCAATCCTTTAGGTAATCCTACCCCATCCATCATATGGTTACACACATCAATACATGCTGTGCAATTTACACACTCCAGCTGAGTACCATTTCTGATGTCAATTCCGGTAGGACAAACTTTCACGCACTGATGGCAGTCTATACAGTCTCCGGCCCTTCGTTCTTCATTCTTGTGAAAATGCTGGCGGGGTTCACCACGAACATAATCATACGCCACTACTATGGAATTCTTGTCTAACAGTACACCTTGTAATCTGCCATACGGACAAACAACCAGACAAACCTGCTCTCTGAAATGACCAAAAACTCCATAAAAAACTCCTGAAAAAATAATAATTGCCATAAATCCACCCATGTGCATGGCAACAGGTTCAGTGGCTATTTTCTCAAGCATATCAATGCCGATTATGTAGGCCAGAAAAGTATTGGCTATGATAAAGGAGATGATGTAAAATATAATGTGCTTGCTTCCTTTCTTTATCAATTTGTCTGTGGTCCACGGAGCCTTTGCCAGTGCTTTTTGTTTACTGGCGTCGCCTTCAATAAAGTATTCGATCTTCCTGAATACCATCTCCATGAAAATGGTCTGCGGGCAGGTCCATCCACACCAAAGCCTTCCAAATACAGAAGTGAACAAAACAATGAACACAACAAAAGTTAACATGGTAAGTCCAAACAGGAAGAAATCCTGCGGCCAGAACACCAGTCCGAAAATGATGAATTTTCGCTCAATAACATTCAATAACAACAAAGGATTGCCATTCACTTCTATGAATGGAATGCCGAATAAAAGAACCAGGCAAATAATGCTTACCCACGTCCGTGCATTGTAAAGAGGTCCTTTGGGTTTTTGAGGAAAGATCCAGACCCTCTTACCTTTTTTATCTATGGTAGATACAGAATCTCTGAACGATTCAGAGTTAGCTTGATTTGAATCCATGAATATGACTGAAGATCAAAGTTCAGATTTTAAACGTGAACTTCAGTTTTTAATGTTTTGTGAGTAGTATTTTACTCTGATACTGTTTCGGCAGATGGCTCAGCAGATGCAGTTACTGTTGAATCTGCAGGTGCTGTTTCCTGATTCTCCTGGTAAAGGTCGCCTTGAGGTTCTTTCGGATTAGGTGGATTGGTGCCATGCAGCGTCTTTATGTAACTTGCCACCTCCTGTATTTCTGTCGGCTTAAGCTGTGTCTGCCATGATATCATTCCCTTTTGAGGTACACCATATTTAATCACTTTAAAAACATCATTGATACTTCCACCATGGATCCAGTAATCATCCGTCATATTCGGACCTACTCCACCTTCACCCAGTTTGCCATGGCAAACCACACACTTCTCGTCATATATTTTTTTGCCTGAGGCAAGTTCAGCTTCAGCTGTAGCAAGTGTTACCGTGTTCTCATCTACCTGTGCAGCGGCTGACTTTAAGCGTTCGGCTTTCGCCTGTTCAGCATCGGCCAGCTGCTCTTCATATTCTGCTATTTGTAATTTTCCAGACCCTATTACATGATAGTTTAATAAATAAAGCACCGCAAAAACTATGGTCAGATAAAACCCATAGATCCACCAGGGTGGTAAACTGTTATCTAGTTCTTTAATACCATCATAATCGTGGTCGAGCATGATGTCAGCTTCTTTCTCAATAGGCACTGCATCGGTGAGCTTTCTGTCAAGCCTCTGCCACCATGGTAATCGCTCTTTACCTGGTTCTTCTGATGTAACAGGCTTCACAACTTTTTTAGGTTTACCTGCTTCACTGTTCACCAGCCCTCTTATAACTTTTGCCATTACCGCAATGGTCACAAGAAGTATCAGAATAGTAAAGATTATCAGGTAATTGAGCGGATTGAAAAAATTGGCTGATGGTCCTGCCTGTGCTTCCTGAGCAAATGCACCCGTTGTTACCAACACTCCTGAGACCAGCAGTGCAGTCATATATAGTTTTTTAGAATTGCTGTTAGTTAAGCGTGCCATATGTTCCACTGTTTGCTGTTTAGTTTTTAGTTTCAATTGTATCATCCTCAAGAGGGAGGTTGTTCATGTGGTTCAAATAACTTTTATCCATAAAAGCCACCACAAACCCCAGCCCTACAAAAAATGTAAAGAAGATCATGAGTGATATCATCGGAAAAATTCCGATCCCTGATATCGAATCCAGATAATTTATAAATTTCATAAGGTTTAGTTTGATGCGGTTTTAACGTTTGCTTTTATATCTGTTCCTAATCGCTGTAAATAGGCAATGAGTGCAACTATTTCACGGTCGCTCATCACTTCAATACCATCGCCGGCAAGGTTAGCGGCTATCTTTTCAGCCTGAGCTTTAAGATCATCCACCGCCTTTTGGTCATAACCCTCAGGATACGGAACACCTAAGGTTTGCATAGCTCGTATCTTGCCCGGAGTATTACTTATATCAAGTGCATCATCAATGAGCCATGGGTAAGCAGGCATAATAGATCCCGGCGACATGGTGGTTGGGTCTTCCATATGATTGAAGTGCCATGAGTCAGGATATTTTCCTCCAACCCGGTGAAGATCCGGACCGGTACGTTTTGAACCCCACTGGAACGGGTGGTCATATACAAATTCTCCGGCCTTTGAATATTCTCCATACCTCTCAGTCTCACTTCTGAAAGGACGTATCATCTGTGAATGACAGGTATAACAACCTTCTCTCACATATATATCGCGACCTTCTAGCTCTAACGGAGTATAAGGCTTTACACTTGATATGGTTGGGATATTTGATTTGATAAGGAATGTGGGAACCAGCTCCACAACACCTCCGATAAGGATCACGATCAGGCTTCCAACCAACATCTGTACAGGACGACGTTCCAATTTCCTGTGCCACCCTTCACCGGGGTTATGTATTGCAACCGGCATAGCAGGTGCTTCAGCAGCCTCGTCAGCAACAAGTTGTCCTGATTTTACAGTCTTTATAAGGTTGTAAACCATCACAATAACACCTGTCAGATACAAGACGCCTCCCAGCACACGTAATTTATACATTGGCAGGATCTGGGTCACAGTCTCCAAAAAGTTAGGGTAACGCAGGAATCCGTCTTCGGTGAATTCTTTCCACATCAAACTCTGGGTAAAACCGGCCCAATACATAGGAATTGCATAGAATAATATTCCCAGTGTACCTATCCAGAAATGGAAACTGGCAAGCTTTTGTGAGTGAAGCTGAGTGTTGAATATTCTTGGTAACAGCCAGTATAGCATACCAAAAGTCAGGAACCCATTCCATCCCAGAGCACCAACGTGAACGTGTGCAATGGTCCAGTCGGTAAAGTGACTGATAGCATTTACATTTTTCAACGAAAGCATCGGACCTTCAAATGTGGCCATACCGTATGCTGTTACGGCAACCACCAGAAACTTCAAAACAATACTATCACGCACCCGATCCCACGCACCGCGTAAGGTCAGTAGTCCGTTTATCATACCTCCCCATGATGGAGCTATAAGCATTATAGAAAATACAACACCTAAACTCTGTGCCCAGTCGGGCAGTGAAGTATATAACAGATGGTGTGGTCCTGCCCATATATAAATAAATATAAGTGCCCAGAAGTGAATGATAGAAAGGCGGTACGAATACACTGGCCTGTTAGCAGCTTTAGGAACAAAGTAATACATAAGTCCCAGGTAAGGCGTTGTAAGAAAGAAAGCAACGGCATTATGTCCGTACCACCACTGCACCAACGCATCCTGCACCCCGGCATATACCGGATAGCTCTTGAATAAAGAAACCGGAAGTTCAACAGAGTTCACAATGTGCAGTACCGCCACGGTAACAAACGTTGCAATGTAGAACCAAATGGCAACATACAGGTGCTTCTCGCGGCGACGTAAAATGGTGCCGAACATGTTTATACCAAAAACAACCCATATCAGCGCAACCGCTATATCAATAGGCCACTCCAGTTCAGCATATTCTTTACTGGTGGTTATACCAAGCGGAAGCGTCACTGCTGCTGCAACTATTATCAGCTGCCATCCCCAAAAGTTTATACTGCTCAGTGTGTCACTGAACATCCTTGCTTTACAAAGTCGCTGTAACGAATAATATAATCCGGTAAAAATGCCGTTACCTACAAAGGCAAATATCACCGCATTGGTATGCAATGGCCTTATTCGTCCAAAGCTAGTGTAGGCAAGATCAAGGTTGAACACCGGCCATACAAGCTGAAGTGCCGCCAAAAGTCCAACCGTCATTCCCACTACTCCCCAAAGGATCGTAGCATAGGCAAAATTTTTAACGATCTTGTTGTCATAATAAAACTTTTCCAGTTCCATAGGTTCTTATTGATTGTTATCGTTTTTGGATTTATTATCGTCGAAAAGCATGCGCACCGAAGGGGTATACTCATCCTCGTACTGGCCTCGTTTCACCGACCAGATAAAGGCTACCAGGAAAAAACAGGCAACTAACAAACTGATTATCACCAGAAGAAAGAGTGCGCTCATAGCTGAATTAAAGGTACCAAATTTACCCGCACTACCAAATGGGGCGTATGATAAGCATCACACCAATAACTGACTTTTGTCAGGCTCCGGTATTTGGGCGTTCCCCCGCCTTCCGCCACACGGATAGGCAGCTGCAGGTTAAGAGGGTCCTATCCGCCGAAATCCTTACGACGAAGGCGGGGTCGGGCTATCGTGCGCCGGAGGCTGCACTCTATCCCTAACGCGGGGCAGAGATCAGATATCAGAAATCAGATATCGGATATCAGAAATAGTCCAGGCATAACATTTACCTATTATTCACTGAATACCCTCCAGAACTTCGTTTATTAAATAATTGAATAATTAAATAATCAGATGTATCAATTTGCACTAACACATTAGCACATTATTTAATTAGCACATTAGAAAATTCATTTTTTAAAAACAACCTTCCCCATCAGTGCGCTCCCTGCCGTTGCAAGTGTAATAATAGTGATGGTACTCAAAGGCATGATAATGGCAGCAACAAGTGGCGAAAGCATCCCTTGCACGGCAAACCACAACCCTGCAACATTGTATAATAGTGAGATCAAGTAGCTGAAGTAAACAACACCCATTGAAGCCTTGCTGTATCGCATAAGCTGAGGTATTAATTTAAAGGCCTGTGCATCCATGATGATATCACTGGCCGGCGAAAAGTTGTTCGTGTCGTCCGATATGGCAATGCCGGTATCACTTTGCTTCAATGCACCGGCATCATTCAGCCCGTCACCGATCATCAGTACCTGCTTGCCCCCCTTTTGAAGCTCCTTTACACGATCAAGCTTATCGGCAGGAGACTGGTTGTAACGTTGGTCATTGAACAATGTAGCGAAAGTGGTTCGTTCCGCGTCATGATCTCCTGACAACAACTCGGTTGAATAATGCTGTGATAAACTACCCGTCACTTCTTTCAATCCTTCGCGATATGCTGACTCGATTTCGAAATACCCTTTTGGTTCATCATCAAAAGTTATGCAAACTACTGAATGATTTTTTTCTGAATTTGAAATGTTCATTCCTGTAAATGCAGGAGAACCAATTTTAACTTTTACTCCTTCAGTTACTGCTTCAACTCCTTGTCCGGCTGTTTCCCTGAAATCTGATAAGGTTATCCTGGGTACGGTGCCAAACTGTTGCGAAATGATCTTGCTCAACGGGTGCAATGAAGCAGCAGTCAAATTTGCAACATAAACTTTTTCTGCGCCACTAAGGTCCTTTCCGTTGTATACACATAGTTTTGATCTGCCACGGGTGAGTGTTCCAGTTTTATCAAAAATAATGTGGGTTATTCTGGAAAGCTGTTCTATTACCACGGTGTTCTTGAGATAGAATTTCTTTTTGCCAAGTATCCGCATCGCATTACCAAGTGTAAAAGGGTAGGAGAGCGACAAGGCACAGGGGCAGGTGATAATGAGTACTGCAGTGAACACCTGAAATGCCATGCGCGATGATCCGTTGAAATAATGATAGATGAAAGCTGTGAAGGCTATCAGCAATACCACAGTTGTAAAATATTTACTGAGTGTGTTTACTACAGTAGAAACATGTTTGTTATCAGGTTCAGAATAGTTGTGCTCATTCCATAATTGTGTTAAACGGCTTTGTGATACTTTTTTCAAAACCTCCAGTTCTATGGGAGAACCGGTTTGCTTTCCTCCTGCGAATATCTTATCACCTGTAACTTTTTCCACCGGGTTGTTTTCTCCCGTCACAAAACTGTAGTCAATACTTCCTTTTCCATTGGTAATAACACTATCAACCGGTATAAGCTCTTCATTATGTATCACTATCCTGTCGCCGGGCTTGAGTTCACTCACCGGACAGGTGGTTTCTTTTTCCTGCGTTATTATGGTAACTGCCACCGGAAAGTACGACCGGTAGTCGCGGTCAAATGAAAGTCGCTGATACGTTTTGTCCTGAAATACCCTTCCCGTAAGCATAAAAAATACCAGTCCCGCAAAAGTGTCCATATAACCCGGCCCCGTTCCACTGATTATCTCATAAAGACTTTGTGAATACATTACAATTATTCCCAGTGAGATGGGTACATCCATATTCAGCCCCTTGTGTTTTATTCCATTCCAGGCTGATCTGAAAAAATCAGTGTCTGCATAAAGCAATACCGGCAATGATAGGATGATACTAAGTATTCCGAAAAGTTCCCTGAATCCATTTTCATCGGTTATGGTAAGTCCGAAGTATTCCGGAAAGCTCAATAGCATGATGTTGCCAAAACAAAAAAATGCCACACCCATTTTGTAGTATGTGCGTTTATTGGAGGTTACTTTTTTTGCCGACTCAACACTGTCAAGGTTAATCACAGGTTCGTATCCCAAGCGGGCGAGTATTTCCACTACTTTACGCAAAGTGGTCTTGCCTGTGCTGAAACTGAGTGATATCTCACGCTTCAAAAAATTGACCCTCGATTGGGTTATGGCAGGGTCTATCCTGTAAAGCTGTTCAAGCAACCAGATGCATGAACTGCAATGAATATTAGGAATATATAAGGTGAGGTTTGTAATGTTGTCATCAGTGAAATCGATCAACCGTGAAACAACAGTTTCATTATCGAGGTAAGCGTATTTTTCTACATTTAATTTCTTATCACTGCTGGTACCCGGTGCCAGGTTCATAGTGTAGTAATCGCAAAGTCCGTTCTCCTCCAATACCTGATATACAGTTTTGCATCCTTCGCAACAAAAGATCTTTTCATCAAGAGCGATGGAGATGTTCTTACATGCATCACCACAATGAAAACATGCAATTTTTTTTCGGTTTTCTGTCTTCAAGCCATCATTCATCAGGTTTCAAAAGTACGACCCGTGAGCATAAATTAAAGCTGATAGATGTTAGATTTTGTTAAATCAGTCAGTGATTCGACTGATCCAGGGCCACGGCACCACCCGTATACAGTTGTTTGCGGTATTTTTTTGAGGGCGACTCAATAAATGGCCCAAGGCCCAGTTTGTCCCATATCTCATCGATCCGTGAAATGGTCTGCTGGTCTGATGCAAGTATGTTAGGCCAGTCTCTCGTGAAGCCGTCGAATTCTTTGTTTTTACGTGTGCCGTCAAATACCACATGGCCTGACTCACCATCTCTGGCAGGTTCAATTATAAAATGATCGCGTTTGGGATCAACGTTATTGGCAAACCGCCATACAGCATCCGCAAGATCACTAACATCAAGTGTGTGTTCCAGAAAAATCAAAACCTTCACATCTGAAAAAGATTCCAGTTCAAATAATTTGGGCGCGATCTCCTTAATGTGACCTTTTTTGTTTTTTTCGATAGATATAAACACTATGGAGATGTTTCTCTGCATCAAAGTGTTATTTATTCCTCTGATCTCAGGGAATTTTTCTATTACTCCGGTAATTTCTGTTGATGTACCATGTTGTGTGGAAAGCGATGCTCTTCCTGCCAGTTCTTCCGGTAATTTTTTCGTTGCATCAATTCCCAGTTTACCTCCGAATGCCATGGTAGAACAGGAATGATCCAGCACATCGGTAGGACCCTGAGTGAATACCAGGTCATTCAACGGATCTGTATTCTCTGAAATATATTGTGCCACTTCCAGGTTATTATGAATATCAACTTCACCATCCACAACTATCATCATTTTGGTGAACATCATCTGACCGGCACCCCACAATGAGTTCATCACCTTGAGTGCCTGTCCGGGATAATCTTTTTTGATCTTTACAATACACAGGTTATGAAACACTCCTTCAACCGGCAACACCATGTCAACGATCTCCGGTACCATGGTCATCTTTATAGGTGCTAAGAATATTCGTTCGGTTGCTTTTCCTATCCATGCATCTTCCTGTGGGGGTATGCCTACAATGGTTGCAGGGTAAATGGCATCTTTCCTGTGTGTGATGGCCGTTATATGAAATTTTGGATAATAATCAGCGAGTGAATAGTACCCGGTATGATCTCCGAAAGGCCCTTCAAGAATGAACTCTTCTTGCGGGTCAATGTATCCTTCAATAATGATATCCGCATCAGCCGGAACATACATATCCTGTGTTAAACACTTAACCAGCTCAACCCTTTTCTTACGGATAAAACCTGCCAGCATAAATTCATCAACACCGTCGGGTAATGGTGCCGTTGCTGAATATGCGTATGACGGATCGCCTCCTAATGAAACAACCACGGGCATTCGTTTTCCCAGCTTTTTATACTCGTTAAAATGACGGGCCGATACTTTGTGCCGGTGCCAGTGCATAGCAGTAAGTTTAGGTCCGAATACCTGCATCCTGTATAATCCAACATTTCGTTGTCCTGTGTTCGGGTCTTTGGTTTGTATTACAGGAAGAGTTAAAAATGGTCCGCCATCTTCGGGCCAGCACTTCAATATCGGAAACCTGGTGATGTCCGGATCCTTCATAACTACTTCCTGACAGGCACCTTTCCCTGAAATGGTTTTCGGCATCCAGGAGGCTACTTCACCAAGTTGAGGAAGCAACTTCAGTTTATCAATAAAAGAATTTTTGGGCGATGTAAAAGTTTGAAATAATTGTTCAATCTGTCCCGCAAGGTCATCCAGTTTCTCTACTCCCAGTGCCATGGCCATCCTCTTCTCTGTGCCCATGGAATTAATGAGCAATGGAAACTCCTTGCCGGTGTTCTCGAATAGCAGAGCAGGGCCATATTGTTTTGAAATTCTGTCAGTGATCTCAGTGATCTCCAGTTCAGGATTTACATATTCCTTTATCCTGACAAGTTCTCCTGCCCGTTCAAGTACTTCAATGAAATGATTTTGATCTTTGTAAGCCACTGGATTAAAGTTAGAAAATTATAACAACCGGATGTCCAGATTCGTTTTGATGTGTCCGGTATTAATTTGTACAGCAAATAAAAAGGGATCTTAACAGACCCCTTTATGCTTAAGCTTCAACCTGATTTTGGATCTTGTTTTTGATCCACTCAGTGGTTACAGAGCCCGGTCGTTCAATAGGCACTCCCAGTGCACGATCCCACAACAGCGAAGTAAGTACGCCAATGGCACGTGATACACCGAACAATACAGTGTAAAAGTCATACTCTACCAACCCATAATGGATCAATAGTATTCCTGAGTGAGCATCTACATTAGGCCATGGGTTCTTAACCTTGCCTGTTGCTTTTAACATCTCCGGCGTTACCTCATACAGCAATTGAACGATCTTGAATAGTTCATCATCAGCCATGTTGGCTTTTGCAAATTCCTGCTGGGCAATGTATCGCGGATCTGTTTTTCTGAGCACGGCGTGTCCGTAACCGGGTATCACACGCCCTTCGGCAAGTGTTTCTTTGATGTATGATTCTATCTGTTCTTTGGTTGGTACACCACCGAATTTTTCTCTCAGATCAAGGATCCATCTTGCTACTTCCTGAGCAGCCAGTCCGTGAAGAGGACCTGCAAGGCCGTTCATGCCGGCAGCAAGTGAAAGATAAGGATCAGATAATGCTGAGCCTACCAGGTGAGTTGTATGTGCTGAAACATTACCACCTTCATGGTCTACGTGAATGCTTAAATACAAACGCATAAGCTTCCTGAAGTCAAGATCTTCAAACCCTAACATATGAGCAAAGTTGCCTGCCCAGTCCAGCTTTGGATTTGGTTCTATATGAACACTGTCTTTATAAGTCTTTCTGTAAATGTATGCGGCAATCCGGGGAAGCCTTGCGATAAGATTCATGATATCCTCGTACATCGGATCCCAGTATTCTTTTTTATGGATGCCTTCCCTGTAACGTTGTGTAAATACTGACTCAGTCTGCAACGCCATGATGGCCATGCTGAACTGGGTCATAGGATGAGTTTTGGGTGGTAACATATCCAGCATGTCAAACACATGTTTAGGTACGTTGGCACGCTTCATCCACTCATTGTTCACATGAACAACATCTTCCATGGTTGGAATTTCACCTGTTAACAACAGATAAAACATACCTTCAGGTAATGGTTCAGGTCCTTCTTTAGAGGTAGGCAGTTTTTGACGTATCTCCGGAATGGAATAACCTCTGAATCTTATCCCTTCTTCAGGATCCAGCTTGGAGGTTTCTGTTACCATTCCTATCATACCCTTCATGCCGGAATAAACCTGCTCAACAGTATACTGACCCAGAACAAAATTACCATGTTCTTTCACCAACGACTTTATCTCACCTGTCAGGGGGAGTGCCTTTTCCGCGAATTTTTCTTTAAGACTATCCATAATGTTATAAAAAGTTGCCTGTTATCTTATTGCTATGGTTTGGTTCCAATGCATGTAGTGCGAATTTATAAATCTTGAGGCTCAGGTGCAAACATGCATGTAAGGAATTTTGTTTTGCCATTAACCTCTTAGTAATCAGCCGAACGGGTGCTTTTCTTCTGTTTTTGTTTGAATTTCTTATCACTGATGTCCAATTGAACTATCATAATGATAAGGCTGATCACAAATCCGGCTATTATTAATATCCAAAAGGCCTTTTCAGCATACTTCTTGACCTTCTTCTTTTGGTTGGGCTTTTTCTTGATCCTTACCCTTTTCCTCACCTTTATTCGTCTGCGTACCCGGGGAGGTCCATCACTATTGGACCCTTCCTTTTTTATTTCCTGGTAATGCCCCGGATCACCACCTTTTGGTGTAAGGTCTGATGATTGATCATCTTTTGACATCGATTCCTCAGGTTCCATGCTTTCTTGGTTTCTAGCTCCGGCTTATTAACTGATGTATTTACTGTTCTTTCCCGGAAAAATACCGGTTCCACCTAACATTTCTTCTATACGAAGTAGCTGGTTGTATTTTGCTATCCTGTCTGATCTGCTTGCAGAACCGGTTTTGATCTGGCCGGTACTTAATGCAACTGCCAGATCGGCAATGGTGGTATCTTCTGTTTCACCTGAGCGGTGACTCATGATGCTGGTAAATGAATTTCTGGTAGCCATCTCAACAGCATTTATGGTCTCAGTTAGAGTGCCTATCTGATTCACTTTAATAAGGATGGAATTCGCAGCTTTCTCCGTAATACCTTTTGCAAGTCGTTCTGTATTGGTAACGAAAAGATCATCACCTACAAGCTGAACTTTATCGCCAAGCTCTGCGGTTAACTTCTGCCATCCTTTCCAGTCATCTTCTGCCAAACCATCTTCAATGGAAACAATAGGATATTTTTTTGTCCAGTCTTTCCAAAAGGCTACCATCTCTGATGAAGTCAGGGTGTCGTTGGTTGACTTGTGGAATACATATTTACCCGACTTCTTATCATACATTTCTGTTGCAGCTGCATCCATGGCAATGTAAATATCCTCACCTGGTTTGTATCCGGCTGTCTCAATGGCTTTGAGTACCATCTCTATTCCTTCTTCATTCGATTTAAGGTTGGGTGCAAATCCGCCTTCATCTCCAACGTTTGTACTGTAGCCTTTCTTCTTAAGTACCTGCTTCAGCGAATGAAATACTTCTGTCCCCATTCTGAGCGATTCCGAAAAAAGTGAAGCGTTGGCAGGCATGATCATAAATTCCTGAAAATCGATACTGTTGTCTGCATGAGCGCCTCCATTCAGAATATTCATCATTGGAAGTGGAAGAGTGTTGGCATTGATCCCGCCTATATACCTGAATAATGGCAATCCAATTTCTTCAGCTGCTACTTTGGCAACAGCAAGTGAAACACCCAGTATTGCATTAGCACCGAGGTTTGCCTTGTTGGCTGTACCATCCAGTTCTACTAATATCCCATCAATAGCTGATTGAGCAAATATGTTCACGCCATTAAGCTCTTCAGCAATGGTGTCATTAACATTACGTACAGCTTGCTGAACCCCTTTTCCCTTGTACCTCTTCTTATCATTATCTCTCAATTCAACCGCTTCATGCTTTCCGGTGGAAGCGCCGGATGGTACTGCTGCCCTGGACATGGTGCCACTTGAAGATATCACCTCAACTTCAATGGTGGGATTTCCCCTTGAATCCAGAATTTCTCTTGCATGTATGGCAGCTATCGTACTCATATTAAATTATTGAAAGTCAGTTTGTTATAAATAAAGGATTTTCCTGCTGCAAAGTTAAGATATTCAATGCCATTGCACTACTTAAAGCTCATAAAATATTCATTTTCAATAACTATTTTTGTATCTCAGCGTAAATAAAACATGCTTTTGAAACTGATACATAGCAAAGCTCTCTTATTCATTCTGTTGGGGTCTATGATCTTGTCTACCACAGGAGTAGCTTCTGTTTCTCATGTATGCCTCATGAAAATGAATTCCGGCTCAGGTAGTTCTTGTGAAATGCCTGCCAATTGTTGTAATAAGCAGCAAAAGCATGATGATGGCAAAGGGTGCTGCTCAAATGATATTGTGTATTTCCGCGCCGACCTTGATCCTGCGATCAATGTTAGTGATACAGATAATCTGATCAATGCCAGTATCACTTTTTGCACTGTAAATACATCATTTTTAAAAACTTCTGTTGATGAAACTAACTTAATTCATTGTTCTTCAGAAGTAAGAATTCCATTCCCCCGGTCTGTAGATTATCAGGCATTCATTATGACTTTTCTTATCTGAGAACAGCGGTTCAAAACCGTGTTTTTTATTCTCAGTAAAAGAAATGATTAATGAAAAAGTTAAGTCTATTATTTGTTATAATATTATTTGCCTTCAATTCTGCTAATTCTCAAAAGTTATTAAGTGGAATAGTATATGACGGTTCGTCCAAAAAAGATCGAGTTACCCTGGTAGGAGCAAATGTTTATTGGCAGGAGAACTTATCCGGCGTGTCAACAAACGAAAAAGGTGAATTTGAATTGCCTGTTACTGTTGAATTGCCTTCAACACTCATTATAAGTTTTGTTGGCTTTCACAATGATTCAATTCTCATCAACCCCTCGACCAACAGCTTGAAAATTACTTTAGAACCTTCAGTAAGCATTGAAGAGGTAAAGGTTGAAGCAAAGAGGAACTCAACCGAGATATCAACGCTTAAACCACAAAATGTTGAGGAGTTGGGAACAGGTGAATTGTTAAAGGCGGCATGCTGTAATTTATCTGAGAGTTTTGAAACCAACCCGTCGGTGAACGTTGCATATACCGATGCCATAACCGGAGCAAAAGATATTCAAATGCTGGGTCTGTCAGGTATCTACTCACAGATCATGACCGAGAACATTCCAAATTTAAAGGGGTTGGCGGCGCCTTATGGGTTGGCCTATGTTCCAGGACCCTGGATGGAGTCGATTCAAATAACCAAAGGTTCGGGTAGTGTTGCCAATGGGTTTGAATCTACCACCGGTCAGATCAATATTGAATTCATAAAACCTGAAAAGGCCGATCCGTTTTACCTGAATCTTTATGGATCTGACAGAGGACGTTTTGAGATCAATGCGCATCAGCTCATCCCTGCAAGTGATAAATTAAAAGGAATGCTATTTGTCCATGGAGAATCAATGCAAAATAAAATGGATAGGCAAAATGACGGATTCCTGGATCAGCCATTGGTGAATCAGGCTAATGTTTACAACAGGTGGCAGTATCACTCAGGCAAAAACTTTGAAGGACAGTTTGGAATAAAATACCTTACTGAGGAACGAAATGGGGGGCAGGTAGATTTTAATAAAGGCTCAGACCTGGGCACAAAAAATCATTACGGAGTGGGCGTCAAAACACAAAGGATTGAACTTTATTCTAAAACCGGACTGGTATTTCCCGAAACTCCCTGGAAAAGTGCAGGGCTCATATTAAATGCATCTTTGCATGACATGAACTCATATTTTGGTTTAAAAACCTATGATGCAGATCAGAAAAGTATGTATGGTTCATTGATCTATATGACCATTATCGGATCAACTAATCATAAAATTAAATCAGGCATTGATTTCAGGTATGATCATTTTAATGAAACCTATAATCTTGCAAACCAGAAAAGAGAACAAATTGTGCCGGGTGGTTACATCGAATATACATTGAGCGATGTAGGTAACCTGGGAGTGGTTGCAGGTATTAGGGCGGATCATCTCAACAATTATGGAACCACGGTAAACCCCCGTTTACATATAAAGTATAATCTGAAGCCTGAAATTATATTCCGGGCATCTGCCGGACGTAGTTTGAGAACTGCTAATGTTTATGCTGAAAATATTTCAGCCATGGCCACTTCCCGGGAATTTTTCTTCAAGGAATCACTTAACCCTGAAATAGCATGGAATTACGGATTGAATGCCACTGCCAGATTTCGGCTCGATTATCGTGAGGGGTCAGTAAGTGTAGATTATTATTCAACACAATTTCAAAACCAGGTGGTTGTAGATATGTATAGTTCTAAAACGCAAGTTGGAATCTATAACTTGTCAGGTAAATCCTATTCAAATAGTTTTCAGGTTGCATTGAACTACGAATTGTTGAAGAGACTGGATATAAGACTAGCCTGGAAAATGGATGATGTGGTTACTACTTATGGGCTTGAAACCATCAATAAGCCACTTGTGCCCAAATACCGTGCACTATTTAATGTTGCATATGCCACCAAAGGTGAAAATTGGATCTTTGATCTTACGCTGCAGTATGAAGGTGAAAAAAAGTTAGGGTTGGCTGATAGTGAACTGATTAGTGATAGTCAGGTTACCAATGGAAGCACGCCGGAATTTTTGATTGTAAATTCGCAGATCACAAGGAAATGGAATCGCTGGCAGTTTTATGCAGGATGTGAAAATGTATTTGACTTCGTACAAAAAAATGTGATCATTGGAGCTCAGGATCCGTTTGGCCCGGAGTTTGATGCTACTAATATTTGGGGCCCGGTAGTGGGTAGGAATATATATTTAGGTTTGAGATATACAATAAATAAAAAATAAAATAAAATGAAACAGATAATGAATCTTATGCTCGTTGCTTTTATAGCTCTTTTTTCATTGAAAGCAACTGCACAGTCAACAGAAATAATCATTAAAACCAGTGCTCAGTGTAAAGAGTGCAAGGAAACCCTTGAAGCTAAGGTGATAGATTGCAAGGGTGTTAAGTTTGTTGAGCTTGACATGGAATCTAAAAACCTGAAAGTTGTTTACAACTCCAAAAAAACAAATCCTGAGTTGATCAGAAAGTATATTTCTGATATCGGATATAATGCTGATGATGTTGCTGCCAATCCGGAAGCTGTGGAGAAGTTAAGCCCTTGTTGCCGTCCTGATGGTAGCCATTCTCATGACGAATGATCATTGAGGTGTTTGCTCTGTCAAGTCAACAGAGTCAAGTTCGTTAATCGGAGTTGCAGGTTTTTTATTTGACTTGTTAAATACAAAGTTAATCCCGGCTCTGAATCCGGTTACATTGGCATTTCTATAATTTACCAGCCCAATAATGTTATCAGAGGCAAAGTAAAAATGTCCTCCGGGAAATTTCACAGATACACCTGCTCCTATATTCCCTTGACTTTTATTGATGCTGCTGTAGCCGATGGAATAATCGAGCCATTTTTTAATTGAGTTGGTGTAATGTAAATTATAACTTATCATGCTTCCTGACGGTGTTTCCCGCCAGTGTAAAACAAGGCCTGTTTTGCCCTTTTTACCTGTCAGGTATTCAACGGAAGTATAAATTTGAGTTGGCAAACTACTTGAGAATGATTCATAACTTTCCTGAACATTAAATCCATCATAGATAGAGTCTAACATATTTTCTAAAAAGGCCTCAGAGCTGTTACCCTGATTGATGAACTCATCCAGATTTAGTCCTTGATAAATCACAGGGCCATCAGATGTAACAGTTGTATAATTCAGGTTGTTGCTTTTCCAGTTTATCTTACCCAGATCCAATACAGATAGTCCTACTGTAAATTTTTTCCCTGCGTTAATATTTATGCCAAGATCTGCTCCCCATCCGGTATTGTTCCTTTTGAATAAATATTCACCAGCTGTTAATCCATCGAATGAATCGCTTGAAATACCTGACGTGTATAAACTATATTCGGAATAACCATACAAAGTGAAATCATTCGGGTCAGTATATAAATTCACACCCATGCCCTCGCTGTGAATATGTTCCATTCCGTACAAATACTTTATTCTCACTCCCATGCTTATGCTGCTCAATATCTGTCGTGACCATGTTAAACCATATTCTCTGTAATGTGAGGCGTCAATTCCGGGATTAATGTTTGCTGAGGTTCCTTGATACGATCCATTGCCATAGTAAAGAAATTCCATCATATTTTTTGAAAAAGTTATATCACCGGATATCTTTTCAGTAACATTAATGGTAAAGCAATTATTACCTGCATTGAATCCAAGCCATATCAGATCATTCTCGGCTGTAACACGCACAGAATTTGTTGTATTCAACTTTTCAATAGTGCCTTCAATGTCCCATATCAAACTATCATTTGATCCTTTATGAATCAGATCGGAGTAGGTGAATCCATTGTTCTGATACCCAAACATTATGGATGAGGTGAGTGGAAATCCTGCAAAGATCTTTGAATCTGTCATGTAAGCAGGATTTATTTTATTTGATTGAGGTGTACCCTGTAAAGTCTGCATCATGAACTCCTGAGCAGGTGAAGTATGGAAGAACATTCCTGACAGAGAAATAGTAAGTAGAATAATCTTTTTCATTTCAAATGGAGCTATTGGACCTTGATCTTTGCCTTCGCGCCGATCTTTACTTTCAATTTATAATCGGCAAAAAGTTTGATGTTTGTATTGCCATCATTTGTGCTGGTTGCAATTCCTGTAATAATTATGTGTTTTGCTAACATCAGATCATTCAGCATTTGTTTTGTAAGGATGTTAGCTGCACTCCTTTTCCCGGGAATAGTTACTCTTTCTGTAACCGGATCAACTGTGCCGCCGGGAACCTGGATCTCGTTAGAGCTGAAAAGAGTATCTATCGGAGAGTAGTTCTCGTCAGTAAATACTACTTCAATATTTGAAGACAGAGGGAAGCCGTTGGTTACATCAGTCCTCAGCTCCAGATATTCTACATTTTTCAGGTCATCATAACTGAAGGGTAATGTGTCACGGATCTTGAAATTTTGAATAGTTCCATAAAGAGGCATCTCTACTGCAACATCAATACTTAGATTTCCTGTACGGGTTAAAAAGTTTTGAGCTGTTCCATTTGGATTTGTAACTACCCTGCTTTGTGTAAATAAATATCGTGGCTGTTGATTAATTATGCTGCTGACATTACTGTTCTGGTTGCTTAAAACGAATCCGGTCAGCTTTGCTTGTCCCAACTCCGGCAATGATGGTGATTGAGTAGGGATAGGGTTAGGAATTCCTGAAACCGGATTAGGATTTGAATTACCCAATGCAACCAATTCGGGAAGTGTAATTTCAAGTGGAAGCCCCAGTGAATTATTCAGTTTGAACTCCACTTTTGGGTCTACAATTGTAAATGCACCCAGGCTTAAAGAGTTGTTAAAAATTGATATTGATAGGGTGTCACGTGGATTGATGAAAGAATTTTGCCCAAAATACCCATACAGAGTTTCATATTCCAGTTTTTTGATGTCATGGATCATGGTGATCGTTTGACCTGGTGCTATAGTACCGTTTAAATTATTGATGGTAATATTAAAATCAACCAACAATTTATTACCTCCTGGACCTGCCTTTGTAAAATCAAAATCATATCCGGAAATGGATGTGATTGTGAGTGAAGAATTGTCAGGTTGTATTATTTCATTCGTACCATTTAGTTTTGTGTTGTTAAGGTGCACATCAGGAAATTCAAATTGCAAATGAATGTCAGCCGGCAGGTTGGTCTGAAGGGACACATCTAATTCACCATTCCAAAACGTTGAAGAGTCAATTCTGGTACCGGGTGCAAGGTTTAACTCTAAAAGCATTGAACCAGGTATTGTAATTGACCCTAAAGTATTTAATGCAAGAATTTGGCTAGAAGTGAGTGAAATTGACTCAATAATTCGTTGATCAGGTATTTCGGTCACCATACTTGCGTTCAAACTTGTTGCAGTCCCCCTGTAAACCAAAGTGCAGAACTGATTAGGGTCTGTAACCAATACGGTGCCTGAGCCATCAACATGCATGAGGTCTGTTATCTCTAATTCGCTGTATGCCAGTGGAAATGCCAGCTCCGGGGACCATTCGGGCTTCCCGAGTGTTGAGAAATCATCTTTTTGGCACGATTGAAACAATATTACCGCCATGAACAGGGGAAAGAGTGTTTTCCATAGGATTCTTGATGCTTGATGTATCATTTTCCGGATTATTGGGTTCCGGATATTGTACAAGCTAAAGTGAATGAAAGTTGAACCCTACTGATTCAAAAGTTCAGTTTGTAAGATTTTATTATAAATGTGATGATTATTGATAGGATACTTTCTCAAAGGTGCCGTTGCTTACAACAATTGAGTCACCTGATCCGGATGTGCTAAAAGCTTTAAAATTAAATGATCCTTCAACAATGTTCCGAAATTTATCCCACTTGCTAAACGAAATGTTGCCATCATTTGAAATGTATGTTTCGTTTGTACCAAGTACAGTGTATATAGCTGATCCGATGTTATAGCTGCCTACCTGCTGTGAGCCATCATGAATTATTGAAATGTCTGACCCTCCTGATGAACCGGAAATAAGTAACTGTTGACTGGTAGTGTTAAGGATGGATGTAACAGTACCTGACGAACTCCAGTTTGTGCTACTTACTAAAGCAGTCATTTTGCTAACACAAGGTGGGCATGGTCCTCCACAATCAACCAATAGTTCACCTTGATTTAAAATTCCATCGTTACAACTTTCTTCTTCAATAATAGGAACAGGGTCATTACTGTTGCAGGAAGTAATCACAACAGTAAAAATCAAAAGAAAAAGGATATTAATAAACCCAAAACCAATAGTCCGTTGATGGGAATTCATATTTTTGTTATCTGCAATAAAATTAAGGAATATTTTAAACATATGAGAAATGAATAAATTCAGGATAGGATCAATGGAGGATTATGAAAAAGCCTACAAATCGAGTATAGATGATCCTGAAGGCTTCTGGTCCGCAATCGCAAAGAATTTTCTTTGGGATAAGGAGTGGGATAAAGTATTGGAATGGGACTTTGACAAGTTCGATGTAAAGTGGTTTAAAGGAGGGAAGCTCAATATCACTGCTAATTGTCTCGACAGAAACCTGAAAGACAGGGCTGAGCAAATTGCAATTCAGTGGGAGCCGAACGATCCTGTTCAGGTTGGTAGAACTTTGACTTATCGGCAACTATTCATTGAGGTTTGTAAGTTTTCAAATGTGCTTAAATCATTAGGCGTAACGAAAGGTGATAGGATCTGTATATACATGCCTATGGTTCCTGAGCTTGCAATTTCTTTGCTGGCATGCGCTCGAATCGGAGCAATTCATTCTGTGGTATTTGCAGGTTTTTCTTCCAATTCATTAAGAGATCGTATCAATGATTCTGAATGTAGTGTTCTTCTAACATCAGATGGTTCGTTTCGCGGAGATAAAAAGATCGACTTAAAATCCATTGCTGATGAAGCCTTGGAAGAATGCCCAACCATAAGAAACACGGTTGTATTTAAACGCACCGGAGACCATGTTACCATGCAATCAGGAAGAGATCATTGGTGGCACGAACTTATGCAAGCTGCTGATAGCAAATGTGATTATGAAATTATGGATGCTGAGGATATGTTGTTCATACTCTACACCTCTGGCAGCACCGGAAAACCAAAAGGGGTAGTACATACCACCGGAGGTTATATGGTATTTTCATGGTATACCTTTCTCAATGTGTTTCAATATAATGAGAGGGAAATGTACTGGTGTACAGCGGATATCGGATGGATCACCGGCCACTCATATATTGTTTACGGACCGTTGCTTGCAGGTGCAACAACTTTAATGTTTGAAGGTGTGCCAACCTGGCCAACTCCTGAAAGGTTCTGGCAGGTGGTTGAGAAGTATAAAGTAAACATATTTTATACGGCTCCAACAGCAATAAGAGCGCTGGAAGCATATGGTGTTGATCATGTAAAAAAATATAAAATGGATAGCCTCAGGGTACTGGGCACCGTTGGTGAACCCATAAATAAAGAAGCATGGGACTGGTATAATGTTCACGTGGGTAAGGAACGTTGCCCGATAGTTGATACTTGGTGGCAGACAGAAACAGGTGGGATCATGATATCTCCATTAGCAGGTATAACACCGCTTAAACCAGGGTACGCTACCTTACCTTTGCCAGGTATCAGGCCCGTCCTAGTTGACAATGACGGTAAGTTACTGGAAGGTAATAACGTTGATGGCATTCTTTGTTTTGATTTTCCATGGCCTGGTATACTGAGGACTACTTTTGGTGATCATGAACGATGCAGGAATACCTACTTTTCAACGTATAAGAATTTATATTTTACAGGAGATGGTTGTAAACGGGATGAGGATGGGTTTTACAGAATCAGCGGCAGAGTAGATGATGTTATAAATGTGTCAGGCCACAGGTTGGGTACCGCAGAGATTGAAAACGCTATAAATGAGCATCCGATGGTGGTAGAGTCTGCAGTTGTTGGTTACCAGCACCCAATAAAAGGACAGGGAATATATGCATATGTTATATGTGATAGTAAACATGGTAATGATGAAAGCCTGATCAGTGAAATCAAGGCGGTTGTGAATCGGATAATCGGACCTATCGCCAAACCAGATATTATACAGATCGTTCCCGGGCTTCCTAAAACACGTTCAGGGAAAATAATGAGAAGGATCTTGAGAAAAATTGCAGGGAATGAAACAGATAATCTGGGTGATACATCTACTTTGCTCGACCCATCTATTGTTGAAACCATAAAAGCGGGTGCTATCAATAAATAACATACTTCAGAAGAATAATTATGAGTGAGAGATCCTTTGTTTATGAATTGGATAATGGGATGCGGTTGGTATACGCTTACGCGGATAGTCCTGTGTCACATTGTGGTTTGTTGATAGATGCCGGTACAAGAGATGAGCCCCAGGGTAAAGAAGGTATAGCGCACTTTTTGGAGCATGTTTTTTTTAAAGGAACCGGCAAAAGAAAAGCATACCAGATACTTAATAGAATGGAAACGGTAGGAGGTGAGATCAACGCTTTCACAACTCGGGAAGAAACATGTATCCACGCCTCATTCATGAATGGATTTTTTGATCGCGCCACTGAGCTGATAAGTGATATAGTTTTTAATTCAACCTTTCCTGAAAAAGAAATTGAAAAGGAAAAGGATGTTGTGATTGATGAAATAAACTCCTATTTGGATAATCCGATGGAACAAATATTGGACGATTTTGAAAGTCAGGTATTCAGAGGAAACCCATTAGGAAACCCAATATTGGGTACCCATCAAACTGTTCGCTCTTTTAGAAGATCTGACCTAGTGAGATTCATCAGAGATAATTATTATTTAGATCGTATGGTTTTTTCCTACTGCGGTGCATTGCCTTTTGAGGAAGTAAAAAAAATATTCATCAAATATTTTTCTGAAAAAAATGACCGTAAAGGCAACAATATGACCAGACTCAAATTCAAGTCAAGACGTGCAGAAGTGATAAAGCTGAATAAACCATCAGTTCAGGCGCATTATATCTTAGGAGGTACTGCATTTTCTGCTAAAAGTAATAGACGCATTTCCATGTACCTTCTTAACAATATCCTTGGAGGCCCTGGCCTGAATTCCAGATTAAATATGAATGTGCGCGAAAAACATGGATATACTTATAACATCGAATCGTCATATACTCCATTTTCAGACACAGGCTTATTTTACATTTACCTTTCCACCGAACCTAAATTTCTTTCAAAATCAATTAGTCTGGTGATTCAGGAACTTAAGAAATTAAGGTCTGTTAAAATTTCTGACAGACAAGTTATGCAATACCAAAATCAATTGATAGGCCAAATATCAATTGGTATGGAAAACAAGTCTAATGTCATGATCAACAATGCAAGGAGTGTTATTTCTTATAACAAACCGGTGCATTTTGATGAAACAGTTAAAAAGATAAAGGAAGTAAGTAGCTCAGATCTGTTGGAAGTAGCAAACAGGTTGTTGCTTGAAGACAAGCTCGGAAGTTTAACGTTTATGCCGTTAGAAGCGGTATCCTATAGTTAGCATGAACCTGTGATCTTGTCGGCGGGTAACACTATAAGGCACCGCTTCATTTACCAGTGAATAGGCTTGGTAATACTCGTTTCTTCTGGAATATGAATAACCAAGGTCTATTTTTAGATTTTTTTCTCGAAACCCAATTCCACCACACAAACTTTCAACATGCTGATCAAAACTTTCATCAGTGAAATCACTTTTAAAAGGGGATGTATAATATGCAGCTCCTGCTCGTAGTGAAATATCTTTTATCCTGATTTCAGCTCCTGCCCTCAATGTGTGATTGTTATTTGTATAGAGCGTTCTGATGTTGTTGTTCTCTGAAGTAAAATTATAGTCTCCGGCTTTTAATTTCATGGTTGTGTAGTCTGAATATTCATAATCTACACTCAGCAAGCCTGACTTCCCAAATACAAAACCTAAGCTTCCTACAAATTTGAATGGGGTATTTAAGCTGTATGAATAGAACCCGTCCGGAGAGCTCATAGAATACTGATTTCCATTAACCACAGAGCGCATGGATGAGAAATACTTGTCATTCATATTGTACCAGGTAGGTGAGTGAATGGCAGCGCCAAGCCTTATACCATTGGTCACTCGTACGATCATCCCGAATTTCAGATTAAAACCATTACCACTGGTTTCAAGATATTGATTGTATCGCAAGCTTTTGAAGTCGGCAGAAGAATCGGGGTTGATGATAGTATTATCTACATCCGTTTCTTCAAAGATCGTTTCTTCTTCATATTTGATATTGGGGAAATTGAATGATAAGCCGAGATTGATCCTGTCGTTATAATTAGCCCCAAACCCGAACGAGAATTCACCTTGATTACCTTTTGATGAAAAACTCCTGCTTTGTAAAACGTTGCCATTGGGTATGATTGACATGTAATCTCCGGCAGTGTTTGGTACAGGGTCAATAAGATATGTTTGATAGGCAAGGTTAGCATCAAAAGGATAATAAACAGCCAGTTCAGATACTGAAGCTCCTCCATCAAGATTAACTGTTTCTGCAAAATAATCAGTTATTGAATTATTAGGATTTATACCCTGATAATAAGAATTGGTACCCAGATCGTTGGTTCTGTTGTTACCTATTGCAAATGAGATCTGTTTCCAGTTCGATTGCGACTTATCAATTGGTTTTGCAAGCACAAGGCCAATATTTCCAATGGTGATATTGAATTTGCTGTCATCAAATTTTCGGCCTTGGAATTCGCTTTCTGTGAGACGTGATATCCCACCTAATGAAAATGAGAATTCAGAACTTCTGTATACTGCTATTCCTGCCGGGTTCACTGACATGGTTGAATAATCCCCTCCTAAAGCTCCGAAAGCTCCTGCCAGACCCATCGACCGGGCCGTGGGACCATAAATACTCTGTGAGTATCTAAGGGCATCTACTTCATTTTGTGCAAATAAACTCAGAGGAAAAAATAGGCATGTACAAAACATGCCTAAAATGATCTTATTCATAATTCTGAATTATATTATGGTCTGGTTCTTCCTGTTGAATTGCTCACATTACCTCTTGAGTTAGATGAGCTGTTTCCACTTTGGTATGAACTTCCTGAGCTCCTGGGACTACTATTTGAACCACCTACGGAGCTACGACCCGGTTTTGAATTAGAACCATAATTGGAATTACTTGGTCTCGGAGAGCTTTGGTAATTGCCTTTTGGTGCTGAAGGTCGTGGGTTGCTATTATAACTGCTACCGTTACTTCCTTTAGGATTCACACTGGACCTTGGTTTATTCTGTGTCGGACTACTCTTTGAAGGGGTAGTACTTCTGGGAGTAGACTGATAGCTTGGTTGTCCGCTTTTTGAAGGACTGCTGCTTCTTGGTTTGGATTGGTAAGAAGGAGTAGAACTCTTACTAGGCTGAGTAGTGCTCTTAGGACGTGGAGTTGACTGGTAGTTATTGCCTTTATCATTTTCAGATTCACTACCTGAAGGTCTGGGGCTGCTAGTGTAAGAATTACTCTTCACAGGAGCAGAAGAATTCCCTTTCACATCTTTAGATCCGGAATTAGAGGGGCGTGGAGATGATGTATAATTGCCATCCTTATCCTTACTCTCTCCTGAAGTAGAAGAAGGTCTTGGAGTAGATGTATGATTAGAATTATCATCTCCTTTGTTAACTCCTGTGTTTGCAGGACGAGGTGTTGAAACACTGGATCCTCTTGGACTCTCATTTGCTGCAGGATTCATTGGTCTGGGATCAGAACTATGGCTGGATATTGCCGCACGCTCGCCCCTGTCAGCAATAACAGTTTGCTGATAAAGTTGTCCTACACCAGCTGTAGAGTATGGTGAGTAAAAAGTATTTGATCCACCTGAGCTGCCGCCACTGTTTCTGGGCCCATAGTAATAACTGTGGTTATCATAACTATTGAAATAGTATGGGTTATTATACCAATTACTATAATAGCCATTATAATAACCTGCATTGTAACCGGCGTAGTATCCGTTATTATAACCGTTCCAATATGAATTGTAATATCCGCCACCACCATAACAGCTGTTGCTGCCATACCAAGGATTGTAACTGTATCCACATGGGTTATAACAATAGTTATAATATGGTGTGTAATAAGTAGGTGTCCACCAGTTATAGGATAAGTATATACTTACACCATACGAATATGGGTTGTAGTTGTACCAGTATGAATTTGTGAACCATCCGTCATAGTAACCAAATCCAAGGCTAACGTTTGTGTGAAAACGTCTCAGCCGTGATGAGTATGCATAATCATAGTAATCATCTTCATCATAGTAGTAGTTGTTGGTCACATAGGTATTGCCTGCTCCATCCTGTTCTGTGGTTACATTGTCAGGTTGATCATCATATCCGAACCTATCATTATTTTGTTCGGCGGAAGAATAATTCTCAGCTTGAGTTTGATTTTGTCCTTCATCTCCGTACAAAGCTTCCGGATCCCGGGAACTTTGATTATCATTTGATGAATAATAGACATCGTCATAGTTCTCACTGTTTCTTGCCATCTTGTTAGAAGATGAACATGAACTGATGGTCACGGCTGACACAGCGATAAGAATAATTGATAAAGCTTTCATAACTGCCGTTTTTAAATTTGACTCATTTAATTTCCAATGGTTTAGCGATAGATTGCTAATATTAGATAACTTTCACAATTTTGTCGCTGATTATGAAATAAACAAATATCATACCAACTTCTTTTCAAAGTTAATCAATGGCAAAACAACTTACAACGCGCGAACAGAACTACTCTGAATGGTATCAAGACCTTGTGATCAAGGCGGACATGGCTGAGAATTCAGCTGTTAGAGGCTGCATGGTCATCAAGCCCTATGGATTTGCAATATGGGAAAAGATGCAGAGTGCACTTGATCAAATGTTCAAAGATACCGGTCATGTAAACGCATATTTTCCACTTTTTATTCCAAAATCCTTTTTTAGCAAGGAAGCGGCTCATATTGAGGGCTTTGCGAAAGAATGTGCAGTGGTAACACATTACAGACTGAAGAATACACCAGATGGGAAGGGAATAGAAGTTGACCCCGAGGCAAAGCTGGAAGAAGAGCTTATTGTACGTCCTACTTCTGAAACTATTATATGGAACACCTACAGAAACTGGATCCAATCTTATCGTGATCTCCCAATACTTTGTAATCAATGGGCAAACGTGGTGCGCTGGGAGATGCGAACGCGCTTGTTTCTCAGAACCGCCGAATTTCTTTGGCAGGAAGGCCACACTGCCCATGCCACAGAAAAGGAAGCCAGAGAAGAAACAATGAAAATGCTTGATGTTTATGGAACATTCGCAGAAGAGTTCATGGCAATGCCGGTTCTGAAAGGTGTAAAAACAGCCAATGAACGTTTTGCCGGTGCCATCGATACCTTTTGTATTGAAGCACTGATGCAGGATGGTAAGGCACTCCAGGCAGGTACTTCCCATTTTCTGGGTCAAAATTTCGCTAAGGCATTTGATGTAAAGTTCACTACCAAAGAAGGTGTTCAGGAACATGTTTGGGCTACCTCCTGGGGAGTATCAACCAGATTGATCGGAGCCCTTATCATGGCTCATTCAGATGATAATGGTTTAATATTACCTCCTAAACTGGCACCTATTCAGGTAGTGATCGTGCCAATTTATAAGAATGAAGAGCAACTGGCTCAAATTAGTGAAGTTGCCGGAAAGATTACCTCAGAGCTTAAAAGCAAGGGCATATCTGTTAAATATGACGACCGTGACACTCATAAACCCGGCTGGAAATTCAGTGAATATGAATTAAAAGGAGTCCCGGTTCGGATTGCAATTGGTCCCAGAGATATAGAAAATGGTACAGTAGAAGTGGCCAGAAGGGATACGATGGAAAAGACTACTTATCAGCTTATGGATCTGTCATTGAAAATTGAACACCTTCTGGATAAGATCCAGCAAAATATTTATACTAAAGCTCTTGAATTCAGAGACGAAACTACACATGTGGCTGATAGTTTTGATGAGTTTAAGAAGTTGCTTGATACCAAAGGCGGATTCATCAGAGCACATTGGGATGGTACTACAGATACTGAGCTGAAGATCAAAGAGTTAACTAAAGCAACCATCCGTTGTATACCTTTAAATGAGAAACCTGAAGCAGGCAAATGTATCTTAACGGGAAATCCAAGTATTCAAAGAGTGGTTTTTGCACGTGCATATTGATTTGTTACCTTTAAAGTGATGTCAGAACCTTCATCTACACACGAGCAAATAATGAAATCTCTCATTGAAAAAGGGGGATTGAAACTTGATGTTTTTAAAAATACTCAGTTAGCATTTGGTTGGCTTAAATCAAGTTTAAGGGATCTTGAGCTTTCACTTAGGAAGGAAATGCAGAAGATTGATAAACGGGTAGTTATCAAGTATATAGATAGGGGCCCCTTTAGTGCAGAATTTAGAATCTCAGATGACGTACTCATCTTTAATATGCACACCAATATCTTCACTTTTCATGAAAGCCATTCAATATGGCGCACATCTTATGTACAAGATCAGAACCTGCGCACATTCAGTGGTATGATCTCTATTTATAATTTCCTGACAGATTCTCTGAACCTGAACAGGTCTAATGATGTTGGATACCTGATTGCTCGGATTTTTGTCAATAAAGAGATGCATTACTTCATGGAAGGCAAGAAGCAGCTGGGTTTTTTATTCAATGATTTTGGACATGAAGTGATAAACGAACTGAAAATTAAGGCAATTGTGGAATCTGCTGTAGCGTATTGCCTTAATTTTGACATATATACACCGCCATTTGATAAAGTGAATGTAATATCGGTTCAGGAGGTTACCGAAAGCAGCCTTTCAAATCTGACCGCAACAGGTAAACGACTGGGTTTCAAACTCCAATCAGACTCAGATCTGATAGAATGACCAAGAATTTTCTTCTCAATCTATGTTGGGAATCAATTCCATTTTCTTTACCTTTGCGAACTCTTTTCGAAGAGCTAGATTCGGCCCGTTCGTCTAGGGGTCTAGGACATCTCCCTTTCACGGAGGAAACACGGGTTCGATTCCCGTACGGGCTACTAACATTAATACAGTTTTTTCTAAACAGAGAAACTAAAATATCATAAGAAAATGGCTAACCATAAGTCAGCAATTAAAAGAATCAGATCAAACGAGGCCAAGCAGGTCAGAAATCGTTATCAGGCTAAAACTATGCGCAATGCTCTTAAGAAAATGAGAGAATTGAATGATAAAAGTGAGTTGACCAAACAACTGCCTGAAATGATGTCAATGCTAGATACATTGGCTAAGAAAAATGTGATCCACAAGAAGAAAGCTGCAAACCTTAAATCAGGCTTGATGAAAAGGGTCAATGCCTCTGCTTGATTTTTTGATCTACTAGTATTTATACCCTTCTCCGGAAGGGTATTTTGTTTAACACACTTTTCATAATGTGCTTTTTATCTTTTTTTCAATGGAAAAACCAACCATCAAACACTGGTCAGAAGATGACCGGCCAAGAGAAAAACTTTTTAGATTGGGTCGGCACAATTTAGCTAATGCTGAATTGATAGCTTTATTGATAAGAACCGGAAGTGGTTCAGAGACCGCCATGGACTTAGCTTACAAGATCTTGTACCACTGCAACAATGACCTGCACAAACTATCAAGGTTAAATGCAAATGAGTTGGGAAGGTTTAAAGGAATGGGTGCAACTAAGGCTGCATGTATTTTGGCAGCACTGGAATTGGGAAAAAGAAGCATAAGTTCAATTCCGAAAAATATTGAACGAATTACTTCAAGCAGTGAAGCATCTTCCTTACTTTTTTCTCATTTGTCAGACCTTCCACATGAAGAATTCTGGCTCTTGTTGTTAGACAGGTCCAATAATATAATCAGCAAAATACAGTTAAGCAAAGGTGGGGTATCCGGAACACTGGTTGATCCTAAATTGGTATTTAAATCCGCAGTAGACAACCTGGCATCGGGGATAATTTTGTTTCATAATCACCCAAGTGGTAACTTAAAGCCCAGTGAATCGGATATCAAGCTAACCACAAAATTGAAAAATGCCGGAAGTGTTTTAGAAATTGCTGTATTAGACCATATAATAATAAGTTCAAAGGGTTATTTTAGTTTTGCTGATGAGGGGATAATGTGAAAATCTGCCACGAATCAATAAATTAGTGGAGTCAAATGGAAGATCAAAGATTACTTGTTTCTGTGAAAAGGGTAACCACCCGACTGAGATATACTTTTGATCTTATCTTTAAGGATATTCTGGGAATTGAATATAGTTTTGAGACGGATAAAGATCTGTTTATTCAATCAAAACAACCTAAGATCACGTATGATGTTCACCCGATTGGAGATGAGTTGTTTTTTTATTCAGCCGGTATCCTCTTTGAAAAGGGCATAGAGGATCAGAACCTTGCAGTGATTGATTGGGCAGGAACAAAAGGATTGTTTGCGACACATCCTAAATATGTAATTCCGTTTGACCCGTTTGCCGCATCATTTTACATGATATCCAGATATGAAGAGTATTTACCACATCACCGGGATATCCACAACAGATACGATGCTACAGAAAGTATTGCATTCAAGAAAGACTTTTTACATCAACCTGTAATAGACATATATGCACATGCAATCAGAGACCTGATAACTTCCAGATATCCTCATTTTATTTTTCCAGAGCGGAAATATAAATTCACATCTACTATTGACATTGATAATGCATGGGCGTATCTTGAAAAAGGGATACTCAGAACCATAGGTGCTTTTGGTAAGTCTTTGATCAATTTAGATACTGAAGAGGCCGTAGAGAGGCTAAAAGTCTTATTAAAGATGAAAGCGGATCCATATGATACCTATGACTTCCAGTTAGAGCTTCAGAAGGAGTTGAAATTTAAGGTCATCTACTTTTTTCTTTTAGGGGAATATGGGACTAATGACAGGAACGTGCCCGTTGACTCCAGAAAGTTACATTCATTGATTAAATCATTGGCCGATTATGCAGACACGGGGATACACCCTTCATACGGTTCCAATTCTAATCCGGAAAGGTTAAGGAAGGAACTCCGGATCCTGAACCAGATCTTAAAGCGGGAGGTCCATAATAGCCGGCAGCATTTCCTGGTATTAAGGATTCCTGAAACTTATCGCAATTTGATCGACCTCGACATTACCGATGACTATACCATGGGATATGCTATCAGACCAGGATTCAGGGCAGGAACCTGCACGCCATTTAAATTCTATGATCTTGATAATGAAGTCAAGACCAACCTGACCATTCATCCATTTGCTGTGATGGATGCAACATTAAAATTCTATATGAAACTTGAACCATCTGAGGCGATGAGCATAATCGGTCCTTTGATCAGTGAAGTTAAGAAGGTAAGCGGGAACTTTATCAGCTTATGGCATAATGAATCGCTAAGTGAAAACAAGATCTGGAATGGTTGGAAAGCGGTATATGAACAACTTGTAAGAGAAGCTGTAGAATGATAAAATATATCAATCATACAGATATTGATAAAGGCAAGTGGGATAACGCGATTTCAGAAGCGAAAAATGGGACCATTTGTGCATATTCATGGTATCTGGATATTGTTTCACCAGGGTGGGATGCTTTGATAACAGATGATTACAGTGAAATATTTCCAGTTACTAAAGCAAAAAAATATGGTATAGAGTACTTAAGACAACCTCTTTTTACGCAGCAACTGGGTTTAATAACATGCCGGTCAAGTAGTGAACCGGATTGTAGTGAACAGCTTGAGATTTTACGGAAAAAGTTTAAGCTTATTGAGATCAATCTCAGATATAATAATGTTTTTTTTCATGATAAATATATTCGGACAGACAGGCCTAACAGTGAATTAAATATTTCATTAAGGTATGAGCACATCTATGATGGATATAGTGAGAATATCAAACGTAATATTAAGAAAGCAATAAAAGCAGAGTTGTCAGTTTCAAACAAAGGTGACCTGCATGATGTAATAGCACTTTTCAGAAATAATAGAGGAAAAACAATTCAAGGATTTTCAGAATCATCTTATATTTTGTTAAGACGTATTGTTGACCAGGCAATACAAAAGGGTTGTGGAGAAATCTATATTACGATCGACAAAAACTCGATGCCATGTGCCGGTGCAGTTATTCTCAAAGGGCATGGCATTTGTCTTTTTTTATTCTCCGGGTTAAATTCAAGAGGTAAAAGCCTGGGTGCAATGCCTTTTTTGATTGATAAAATCATACAAAATAATTGTGAAAAATTCGAAAAATTCGACTTTGAAGGATCACGAGATATGAATCTTGCAAGGTTTTATAATTCTTTTGGTTCCCATGAAAGTGTATATTTACATATCAGGTATAATAAATTACCATATCCTTTCAGGTGGTTTAAATAAATTCATCAAATTATGGTTCACAACTTAAGTAAGCAGAATTCACTCATGACTGAATTCATTTCAGAAATTAGAAATGCAGATATTCAAAAAGACCGCATGAGATTCAGGAGGAATATGGAACGAATAGGTGAAATCGCGGCATATGAAATAAGTAAGAAGTTTAATTACCGGAATTCTGAAGTTGTGACCCCATTAGGAATTTCGAACATGAATGTGCTTGTTGAGCAACCGGTGGTTGCCACAATATTACGTGCTGGATTACCCCTGCATCAAGGGGTGTTGAACTATTTTGACAGAGCAGATAATGCTTTCATCTCTGCATACAGACGGCATCATAAAGATGGCAGTTTTGATATTCATCTTGAATATGTGGCCAGCCCTGACCTGGAGAATAGGAATCTGATTCTTTGCGACCCTATGCTAGCCACAGGTCAATCAATGGTGATGACCTACAGATCTATTTTGCAAAAAGGTAAACCTAAAAGCACACATATTGTTTGTGCTATAGCTTGTACTCAAGGTATTGAATATGTTAAGAGAAACTTACCCACTGGTATTGAAATTTGGGTAGGTGCAATTGATGAGGAACTAACAGCTCAGGCTTATATAGTACCCGGTTTGGGTGATGCAGGAGATCTGGCATTCGGAGATAAGAGTTAACCCGGGTTAATAATACCAACATTTGCTTAAATATTTAATTTTAAGATGCTAAGTCTTCATACCATTGAGTGAGTTTGTCAAAATATTACTCATTATCCTGCTTAGCAGTGTGAAGTTTGTTGCAGGTCCGCCTTTTGCCTACTTTGATGAGCGTTACGATTTCAGTTTTTTTGAAACTGTGCTTTACTGTGTGATAGGAGGGATGCTGGGAGTATGGGTATTTACTTTTTTCAGCCTTGAAATTCAACTAACATGGGATTGGATCAAACACAGATTCAAAAAGATGGTTAATTACCGGCCTGTGTTCTCCAAACCTAAGGCAACTGAATCGGGGATCAGCATCAATTATACCTATGTTGAAAATCCAAAGGCTATAGTTAAAAAGGTATTCAGTCCCAGATCAAGAAAAATTGTTAAGTTATGGAAGAAGTATGGTCTCATAGGTATAGCATTCCTTACTCCTGTATTAATATCTATACCTATTGGTACAATAATAGCTAACACTTTTGAAAGCAATAAAGCGCGAATCTTTCTTTATATGTTCATATCCATAGTATTTTGGTCAATAACTTTTACTTCTGTTTTTGAAATACTCCATGTTGTTAACATTCACCAATTAAAAGAACGACTTATAGGATGAGTGGAACAGATGTAATTTTTTTTGATCTGGA
The DNA here is from genome assembly GCA_024643795.1 of Bacteroidota bacterium. Taxonomy (GTDB): domain Bacteria; phylum Bacteroidota; class Bacteroidia; order AKYH767-A; family OLB10; genus JAHEMF01. Next base: position 61,246 of record JAHEMF010000006.1, read on the forward strand.
CCATACACTTTGGGATTTCGACAGAAATAGTCGTGAAACGCTTCATGAATTATTTATTGATTTTAAATTATGGGATCAAGGTATTGGCGACCTTGAAGCCTTTATTAACGAATATATCCGTATCAACCATGAAATGTGGAATGGTTACCATACCGGAACTGTTCAGAAAAGTGAACTGCGCGTTGGAAGATTCATGAAAGCACTACAAACCCAAGGTGTATCTGATGATAAGTTGGCAAACAATATGTCTGAAGCATACCTGGAGAGGTGTCCGGACAAAAAACATTTATTTCCAGGAGCAACTGAAACTCTTAGTTACCTGCGTACCAAGTACTCATTACATCTCATCACAAATGGATTTAAAGAAACTCAATTTCGAAAACTGAATGGTTCGGGTTTGGCACACTATTTTGACGGAATTCATATTTCAGAGGTGGTTGGGTTTAACAAACCACACAAGGGTATATTCGACCATGCCGTGCTATCTGCAAGTACATCTCCTTCAAAATGTGTGATGGTTGGTGATAACCTTGAAGCAGATATTAAAGGTGCTATGAACTCCGGAATAAAGGCCATACTCTTTGATCCTGAAAACAAAAGTATTTCAGGATACGCACATACCACCATTAGTCATTTAGAACAACTTACGCTTATCCTATAATGCAAAAATCCCGGAGTTACCGGGATCTTTGCAGCAAGCGATGATTAAAAGATTAAACTTAATTCAACAATTATAAAGAACTATAAAATTAATTTTCTTCGGACTTCATTTCATTGTTCATTTTACCGTGCCCTGCGCAAGCTGTTTTGCTTTTCTTTCCCTTTGAGCAGCAGCTTTTATTAGCCGACTTTTTACTATCACAGCATGATTTTGATTTGGTTCCTTCTGGAGCCATTTTCATTTCGTAACCTACTTCTTCTGACTCAGTTGAAGATTTAGCTTTTACCTGAACGGCTTGTGTTTCATCTGTTTTGGAAGTTTGCTTGGTAGATTGGGCTGAAGCCATTACAGTACTTGCAAGGAGGCCGGCAGCCACCAGAACTAATAATTTTCTCATAACTTATTGTTATTAAACATTTGTATTACACAATTATAGTAAATTCATCATTAAGTTTGGATGAATTTTTAACGCTGATGTCTCATTTTCATGGTTTCAATGTAATTTAATCGAAAATGACAGGAAAAGAGAATTTGAAGATCGCCTTAGGTGCAATTCAGGCGCAGTTATTACGAACTGTACTTACCGCGTTAATAATTGCGATCGGAATTATGGCTCTTGTGGGTATTCTTACTGCTACTGATGCTATTGAGTCTTCTATTAGTTCCAACTTTTCAAGCATGGGTGCTAACTCATTCACTGTTAGGAATTCAGGTATGGGTATAAGAATTGGCAGAGAGGGAGTTAAGCCTAAGCGATACCAACGGATAACTTTTAATGAAGCCACCAGATTCAAACAGAGGTTGAATTATCCTTCTATCATATCCATTTCAACATTTGCAACACAAATAGGAGTTGCTAAGTACCAGCAAATAGAAAGTAATCCTAACATAATGGTATTAGGAGCTGATGAAGAGTACCTCAATGTTTCAGGATATAAACTTAAAACAGGGCGTAACTTTTCTCATCAGGAATTAGACCTGGGTCAGGGAGTTGTTATCTTGGGGAGTGAAGTCGCCTCTTTGTTATTTGAAAGTGATCAGGAGGCGATAGATAAGATTATTGGAATAGGGATCAACAAGTATAGAGTGATCGGAGTGCTCGAAGAAAAAGGGTCCAGCATGGGTTTTGCAAACGATCGGATATGTATAGTACCCGTACAAAATGTAAAGGTCAGGTTTGGAGACCAAAACCGGAGTTATACAATCACAGTTATGGTTACTGATGTTCTTGCTCTTGAAACGGCTTCAAGTGAAACCACCGGTTTATTCAGAGTGATTCGGGGCGACAGACCCGGAATGGAAAATTCATTCGAAATTGTTAAAAGTGATAGTCTTGCTAATATATTGATAAGCCAACTTGATTATGTAACCATAGCAGCCACAATAATTGGAATCATAACGCTTTTAGGTGCAGCAATTGGACTCATGAACATCATGTTGGTTTCAGTAACCGAACGAACCAGGGAAATAGGGATAAGGAAAAGCACGGGTGCAAAACGATCTGATATAAGAAATCAGTTTTTAACTGAAGCGATCCTTATATGCCAAATAGGTGGAATTGCCGGAATAATTTTAGGTATAACAATAGGTAACCTTATGGGGATGTCAATGAATGCAGCATTTGTAATTCCCTGGATCTGGATATTTTCAGGTGTTTTTCTATGTCTATTGGTAGGTGTCATTTCAGGTCTTTACCCTGCTGTTAAAGCTTCGAGGCTTGATCCTATAGAGGCACTCAGGTACGAGTGATCTCATAAATAATTGATATTCAGCAAGATGTAAATTTATTTAAGTATTAGGTGATGTGAGTAAGATTTTAACTCCCTAATTGTCTGTTTCACATACATTTTGTACATTTGCCGTCCCTTAAAAGGAGTCTAATTAATTAAATAAAAGCATGTTAAAACAGTACGAAACGGTCTTTATCATGAATCCTGTATTATCGCAGGAGCAGGTAATTGACACGGTCGACAAATTCAGAAAAATCCTCACCGACAGCGGTACCGAAATTGTTCACGAGAACAACTGGGGATTGAGAAAGCTGGCTTACCCAATCCAGAAAAAAACTACGGGTTTCTATTATCTGATCGAGTTTAAATCATCAGGCGAACTGATTAATAAACTTGAGATTGAATTTAAAAGGGATGAAAGGATCATGCGATTCCTGACAATCCTGTTGGATAAGCACGCTGTTGCTTACAACGAAAAGAAAAGGAAAAATGCCACTATTAAAAAGGCAGAAGAAGAATCTTTAACTCAATCATGATCAGAAAATGGCTAACAACGAAGTAAGATATCTCAATCCTCCGGCAGTAGAGGTCAGTAAAAAGAAATACTGCAGATTCAAAAAGATTGGCATCAAGTACATTGATTACAAGGATGCCACATTTCTAACCAAGTTTGTAAACGATCAAGGTAAGCTATTGCCTCGCAGACTAACAGGAACATCACTGAAATTTCAGAGAAAAGTTTCTCAGGCTGTTAAGAGAGCTCGTCATCTTGCTTTGATGCCGTATGTTACAGATTTATTAAAGTAAGGAGGTAAAGAAATGGATATTATATTAAAACAAGACATCAAGAACCTTGGCTACGCACATGATGTGGTAAAAGTTCGTAATGGATATGGTTTGAACTACCTTATTCCTAAAGGATACGCGGTCATCGCTAATGAAGCCAATATTAAGATCAATGAAGAGGTCTTACGTCAAAGGGCACATAAGCTTGAAAAGCTTAAAGGTGATGCTGAATCTGCAAGATCAGCAATTGAAAATGTTGTGCTTACTATCACTGCCAAGGCTGGTGAGAACGGTAAACTATTTGGTTCTGTAACCACACAGCAAATTGCTGATGTGTTGAAGAAAATGGGACATATTGTTGATAAGAAACAGATTTCAATCAAAGAAGATCACATTAAAACTCTTGGTACTTATACAGCAGAGATCCAGCTTCACAGGGAGGTGACCTTCCCGGTTACTTTCGAAGTTGTGGCATCATAATGTAAACGAGTTCAGATAAAAGGCAGCGCAAATAACAAGCGTTGCCTTTTTCATTTAAACTAAATAAGAAAAGGTAAATAATGGCAAATACAGGTGATATCAATGTGGGTTCAGTTATCCGGTACAACGGTGAATTATGTCAGATCATAGAATATCAACACCGTACACCGGGTAATCTAAGAGCATTTTATCAGGCCAAGATGCGAAACCTGAAAACCGGTAAGCTGGCAGAATGCAGGTTCAGAGCCGGAGAAGCTGTAGAATTGGCCAGAGTAGAATACAAGGAGTTACAGTTCATATTCAAGGAAGGAGATAATCTGGTGTTAATGGATAGTGAAACTTTTGACCAGGTGTATATTCCTGAGGAAATGTTTGGTTCAAGTGCTAAATTCCTCAAAGAAGAAATGGTTGTAAAGGTTGCATTTGAAAATGATAATCCTATTTTGGCTGAGCCCCCTACTTTTGTTGAGCTTGAGATAACCTATGCCGAACCTGGCGTTAAGGGGGATACAGCCACCAATACATTAAAGCCTGCTACTCTTGAAACAGGAGCAATTATCAACGTCCCGCTTTTTGTTAATCAGGGAGAAAAGATCAAGGTTGATACACGCACCGAATCATATGTTGAGAGAGTAAAGTAATACATAGAATTTATTGATGATAATAATAAAGTTTGCGTCTCGAATCCTTTTTTTGAAACCTCACGTAATTTGAAGTATCTCACTTTTGCCTTGCTGTTACTGGTTCTTATTTCGTGTAACTATGAGAATAAACCAGGGAAGTACTATTACAGTGATCAACAATACGATTCAAGTGAAGATATGGTAGATGTTGTTGACCCATACAATGATTCAGAGGTGCATGAGTTTTTAAATAATAAAGTGTTGAGCTATAAAAACTATAGATTAACTATTGATGATTCATTGCATGCAGACTTAAAAAAGGATGGTAACAATATAAATAGTGGTTATTTTCAGATTAAGCCCTACATGTTAAGTGAAGAAAGAATGCTGATTTTACATGATACTATAACTAACAAAGAAGTAAACTTCACATTATCAGAAAAAGGCAGACTGACAGATCGGTCGAGTTATATTATTTACTCCCCTGAATAAGTATCAGGCCATCACTTTCTTGGTCTGTCTTTTCCTTTCGTTCTCATCCAGATAGATTTTTCTGATACGAATTGATTTTGGAGTCAATTCAACATACTCATCCCATTCAATATATTCAAGTGCTTCTTCCAGCGACATATCAATTCTGGGAGCGATCCGAACGTTGTCATCACTTCCTGCAGCTCGGAAATTTGTAAGTTGCTTTGCGCGGGTAATATTGATCACAAGGTCTCCTGGTCTGATATGTTCTCCAACCACCTGGCCTCCATACACCTCATCTCCGGGTGCTATGAAAAATCGTCCCCTATCCTGCATTTTATCAATGGCATAGGGTGTTGAAGTGCCTTTTTCCATGGATATCAACACTCCATTGATCCTTCCGGCTATTGTGCCCTTCCAAGGTTCATATGACTTGAATCGATGCGCCATGATAGCTTCACCGGCTGTTGCGGTAAGTATTTGATTTCTTAACCCTATAAGACCTCTGGCCGGGATCTCAAATTCGAGATGTTGCATATCTCCTTTAGGCTCCATGATAAGCAGTTCGCCCTTCTTTTGAGTTACAAGTTCTATGACCTTGCCAGCAACAGATTCGGGGGTATCAATTGCCAATACTTCAACGGGCTCACATTTAGTGCCATTTATCTCCTTGGTAATAACTTTTGGTTGGCCAACCTGTAATTCATATCCTTCCCGGCGCATTGTTTCGATAAGAATAGATAAGTGTAGTATACCTCTGCCATAAACCAGATATGAATCAGGTGAGGATGTCTCTTCTACCCTCAAAGCCAGATTCTTTTCAAGCTCTTTAAAAAGTCGTTCTCTTATATGCCTGGATGTTACGAACTTTCCTTCTTTACCAAAAAAAGGACTGTTGTTAATTGTGAAAAGCATATTCATTGTTGGCTCATCAACAGCTATAGGCTGAAGTTGTTCCGGAGTTTCTGCATCTGCAATTGTATCACCAATATCAAAATCTTCTATTCCGGTAATTGCACAAATGTCACCGGAAGGAACTTCTGTGGTCTTTGTTCTTCCTAGACCTTCAAAAACGAATAGCTCTCGAATCTTTGATTTGATCTTACTGCCATCTTTTTTCATTAATGTTACCGGCATATTCTCACGCAAGGTTCCTCTGGAAACCCTTCCAATTGCTATTCTTCCCAAAAAGGATGAATAATCTAAAGAAGTAATAAGTAGCTGAGGTGTGCCCTCTCTTATCGGGGCAGGAGGAACCACATCAATAATTGTATCAAGCAAAGATGTTATATCAGAGGTTTCGTTCTTCCAGTCGGTTGACATCCAGCCGTGTTTTGATGAGCCGTAAAGTGTTGGGAAGTCTAACTGTTCTTCAGTAGCATCCAGATTAAAGAACAGATCAAATACCTGCTCATGAACAATATCGGGTCTGCAATTTTCTTTATCAACCTTATTAATGACCAATATTGGTTTCAAACCTGCCTGAAGTGCCTTTTGAAGTACAAATCGCGTTTGAGGCATCGGTCCTTCAAATGCATCTACCAGAAGTAAAACACCATCAGCCATGGTAAGCACCCTTTCAACCTCACCGCCAAAATCTGCGTGGCCCGGCGTGTCAATTATATTGATCTTTACATCATTGTAAGTAACTGATACGTTCTTGGCAACAATGGTAATACCTCTTTCACGTTCAAGGTCATTGTTATCCAAAATTAATTCGCCCATTTGCTGGTTATCTCTGAATAGTCTTGATTGATGTAATATTTTATCAACCAAAGTGGTTTTGCCATGGTCAACGTGCGCTATGATCGCAATATTTCTGATCGATTGCATTTCTTAAAATTGAAGCGCAAAGGTACGGCTTTATTGGTCATGATGTATCAAACCCATTTGCTGTTATTCATCAAACCAGCTTCAAATATAAAAGTTATAATAACTTGATAATCAGGTATATATAATAATACACTGATTTTATTTCCAGTTTGCTGTAATAATTGTGCAAATGTTGAATAGATCACGGCACCATATATATTATCCGCTCATCTAATTATTAAATTTGTAACGAGCCAATTCTTATGAAACTATCTCAGCCTGTCTTGTTGGAGGAATTAGCACAACTGTGCAATTCCAAAATAATGGGTGATCCAAGGTCAATGGTCACGGGAATTAATGAAATTCATATGGTTGAGAAGGGTGATCTCACTTTTGTAGATCATCCCAAGTATTATGAAAAAGCACTCAACTCAGCCGCTACGTTTATTATTATTAATAAGGAAGTCACACCACCTGAGGGTAAAGGATTGTTGATATCTGATGATCCGTTCCGTGATTATGTGAAATTGGTGAAATATTATCGACCATTTGAAAGTGCTGGTAAAATGATCTCCGCTTCAAGTTCGATAGGAGAAAATACACAACTTCAACCGGGAGTGTTTGTTGGAAACCATGTCAAAATTGGAAATAATTGTATCATTCATCCGGGAGTTGTAATATATGACCATTGCAAGGTTGGTGATAATGTTATCATTCATGCAAATACGGTGATAGGAGCTGATGCTTTTTATTTTAAGCGCCGCCCATCTATGTATGATAAGATGGAGTCGTGTGGTGCAGTTATAATTGAAGATAATGTTGAGATAGGAGCATCGTGTACTATTGATAAGGGTGTGTCAGGCAATACAATTATTGGGTGGGGCACTAAAATGGATAATCACATACATGTTGGTCATGATACAGTAATAGGCAAAAATTGCCTGATTGCAGCACAGGCCGGAATTGCTGGTGTGGTAAAAATTGAGGATGATGTTATTATTTGGGGACAGGTCGGCGTTCAAAAGGATCTTGTGATAGGCAAAGGCGCAGTGATCTTCGGACAGTCCGGAGTTTCTAAATCTTTGAAGGGTGATGCAGAGTATTTTGGTAGTCCTGCCCGGGAAGCCCGGGAAGCCATGAAAGATATTTTCAACTTACGTATGCTCCCAAGAATTCTTGAGGATTTTAAAAAAGATAAATCGTGAAGGAGATCACTAAACAATCAGACGGACAGGATCTGGAGTTGCAAAAACTTCAGTTGTATTGGCTATTGCAGATCACAAAGGCGATCAATTACAATATACCGGCTTCCGGTTTGTATGAGATATATCAGAAAGTTACACGTGATCATTTGAAAATTGAATGTCTGTCACTCATTGTTAAGGGTGAAGTGTGGAAACAAGAGATCGGTTATGGATTGAGCTTGCCAATGGAACAAGATCATATCACGGAATACATTGAACATGCCGGACTCTTTGGAGATTTGGATGCTGAGCTGCCGGAGTGGTTAGGTCAATTTGATACAATCATCCCTGTACTGCATAAGGACAAGCCTCTTGCCTATGCTTTTATTGGAAAGCTTGACCATTCGGTTTTCCAAAATCGAAGAGATGCGTCTTCTTTTTTACATACAATCACTAATGTTATCACCGTTGCAATTGAGAACAAGCGTTTAGTAAAAGAAAGCCTTCAGCAAGCTGCAGTGCAGCGTGAGCTTGAACTTGCTGCTCAAATGCAATCTATGCTTTTCCCTTCTGATCTTCATCTGAATGGGTTTATGGATATTGCAGCCACCTATATTCCACATCAGCAGATAGGAGGAGACTACTATGATTTTATTAAGCTTAACGAAGATGAAGCCATATTATGCATGGCGGACGTCTCAGGTAAAGGTGTTTCTGCAGCGTTGTTGATGTCGAATTTTCAGGCTAACCTCCATGCACTTGTTAAGTATGAAAGTTCGCTGACCGAAATAGTTGATCAATTGAATGCATGTGTAAATAAGTCAGCAAAAGGTGAAAAATTCATCACCTTTTTTATTGCAAAAGTTAATCGCATCACCCGAGAGTTGATTTATATCAATGCAGGTCACCACCCCCCTGCAATTGTGATGAATAATAAGACTGAGTCACTTGATGTAGGTACTACCGGACTCGGAATGTTCGAGGAGTTGCCATTTTTAAATGAAGGAAAAGTTCATTTTCCTGCCGGCTCAATACTTTTTTTATATACTGACGGAATTCCTGAAATGGAAAATAATGAAGGACAAGCTTTTGGAAATGACTTGTTAATGAACCTGCTTACAAACAACCTTAACATCGAAAGTATGAATCATTTGCACCACGCAATGATTGATGAGTTCAACAGGTTCAGGGAAGACAGGGATTTTACAGACGATGTAACATTTTTAAGCTGTAGACTTTTCCTGTAGTTTTTCAGATTTTGATCCATAAATATCCAGGGCGGTTATAATTGCAATAAATCCCCAGAACGGCAATGATGCTTTTTCGGTATCAAGAAAATTGTTCAACATGCCATGTACCCAGTAGGTCACCAATCCTAGCAGGAGGGCTTTAACTAAATTTCTTTGTCTGTTATCGATACAGTTTATTATAAACTTTGACGCTGTCATAATAACAGCCACGCCTATGAGGATAAATAATACCGGTCCGGGTATTCCTTGTTCTGCCAAAGGACCAATATACTCACTATGGGCATTGCCACCTTCTCCAAAGTTTGTACTTATTATGGTTTTTTCATCGATCTTTTGAAACGGCGCATATTGAAACATATAGGTACCTGGTCCCCAGCCAAAAACAGGTTTTTGTGCAAACATTCTGAATGCCGAATTCCATCTGTTCAACCGTTCAACATTTGATGCATCTGTTGTGATATTGGAAGCGGACTGAATATGTGATGCATAGTCTGAGGATGATTCTTCATCATTTCGTTCCAACTCCATTGTAATAGTAGTTTGAAATGCGAGATAAAGTAAAATGATGCTAAAAAATCCAGTTATGACGACCCATGTTTTAACCCTGAACACAAGAACCAGATAACATAATAAAGCAGCAAGCAAACTAACCCAAGAAGCACGTGTATAGGATAAGATCAGGCTTATGATAAAAATAATCATCACAATTCCAGATGACCACCGCATTACTGAACTGTACCCTTTGTCGAAAGTGAACATGATCAAAAGAGGAAGATACATGGCTGCAGCTGCGGCATATGCTGTATGGTCATTATAAAATGGAACCATAGAAACATGTGCCGCTTTTTCTGTAAAACCAGCAGAAGCATGGTTGAATATTGTAAAAGCTATTACGCCTGTGAATGCAATAATGTATAACCAGATAAATTTTCTCGCTTTGCTAAGATCTTTGAAAACTTGACTTCCCAAGTAAAAGAATACCATAACAAAGGAAAATCTTGCAACCGTCTGCTTGATAGATACAACAGGCATTGTACTTGTGAATGAAGTTATAAACATCCAAATCAAATGAAGCATGATGGTTAAACTGATAGGATGGTACAAAAGCTTCTTATCAATCCCACCATCATGCAATAGCTTTAAAATGTATACTAACATGATCCCAAAAATTATGGGTTCAGAAGGTAAGCTAACCCCAATACCCAGTCCTGTCTTTGCAAGGTTAATGGAAAATGGTGTGATCAGACCTGTGAACAGGAGCATCAGATCTAACCTGGTTAAAGAAGTAAAAACTAACAGGATAAGAATAGGAGCAATAAAAAAAAGCAACCATTCATTGGCTAGTGCTACCACTGAAAGTAATAGATACGCGGAAACCAGACCATACAATAAGTATGGCTTGCTGTTTTCTATTGTGCCTTTAAGTGGCATTTAATTGGCAGCATTAGTCCTGATAGACCTGAGTCTTTGGAAATTTTCAAAAATAATAACACTGATAAGGGTGAACAATAAGACTGAAACGGTGAATATAATAACGATAAGACTTCTTACAGGATAAGACTTCTTTTCAGCAGGGACAGGCTTGGTAACTATATTGCTGTAGGTTAACACTTTTGTCAGATCTTTTAAGGCGTCTTCGTATTGGAGTTTTACATCATTGTAGGTCCCTCGTATCCTCCATAAATGTTCTTTCAATGCCATAGCCTCGCCACCCTTCAGCTGCATGTTATGCATGATCTTATCCATTGGCCTGTTTCCGGAACCGGCAGCGCCATCCTTTACAGCCGTATAGTATATTCTGGAAAAAGAATTCATCTGTTCTTCAAAATCAAGTATACCATAATCCATTCTGATATCCTTAAGTGCATTTTCCATAGAATCCATTTGGAACTTATAGTAATCAAGTTGATTCTTGAAAATAACAACTACCTCCTGTGATTTTTCACGTTGCAAAGACCTTGCCTTCTGATCATGTTTGGATATTATTGAATCCACAAGATTACTTGCAACTTTCGGATCCTTATCTTTTACAATAATCTGAACTGATTCAAACCTTGTTTTATCGATAGTTATATTTTCCTTAAAAATATTATGAAGAATGGTTAAAGGGTATTTTTGTGTACTGTCAACTTCATAATGTTGCATCAGACCAAAATCTTCAATCAACGCATCTCGAATATCATTTGATTCGAATAACTGAAGCATTTGTTCTGTTGGTGATTCGGTAGAGTATGGAATTAGGTTCTGCGGGTAAACAATAGCTTCCGACTTGAACATAGGTGTTATGAAGAATGAAGAAGAAAATACCACAGCCAGAATGATCGAAGCAATGGCAGTAATAAGGAAGAACTTCATATACTTTTGTGCAATCCTTAAAAGGAATAAAGAGTCGAATCTGGGTTCTGTACTCATAAATATCTGTTTCTAACTAATTAATTTACAGCCGCCAAAAGTAGCAGTTTTCCTTTTTGCAGCTTATTTATAAAGGTGAAGAATTCATTTATATTGATAATCAATCAATTGGGTCGTTCTTTACTATCAGATAAATAGCCTTAAGGCTGATCATTTTAGTTATAAATGCCATGATGATCATGATTAAGAAAGAAAGAGTGAGGGCAATAAGTCCATTTTCAATAAGCGCCGAGGTCGTATAACAAGTTCCAATCGCCAGTACTATAAATGCAAAAAACCTGAATATATTATTAAGATCAATATTTAATTTAAGGATTTTATAACATAAAAATACCTGAATAAAAGCAGCCAGGTATTGTGTGATCAAACTTGCAATAGAAGCTCCAAATGCTTGGTACTGAGGAATGAGATAGTAATTCAAAATGATATTTGACATCATTGAAAATGCTGCCATAATATTTAGCTGCTTCATATTATTATTGGCAGTTAATAATGTTCCGTAGATATAAGTTGCAGACATGGCAAAGAAGCTGATCATCAAAACAGTAAAAATTGCAGAAGATTCAACAGTATATTCAACATATAGCAACTCCATAATAACATTGCCATAAAAGATTGATATTATCCCTGCTGATAAACTTATTGAACTTATCAATGAAAATGCTAATTGTAAAAGTGGTTGAATTTTGGTTCTCTGTTTCAGCATGTGTGAGAACATAGGCAGTAGTAGTCCTGCAAATAAGTAGGCAATCATATTTGAAGCGTCAAGTAGCCGGTAGGCCTGAGCATATATGCCTGCCTGAGACTTCCCGTCTGATAACATCCTTTCAATCATAACAGAATCAATTCTGTTATAAAACGACATCAACAAAAAAAGTAAAGCAAATGGATAGCTTTTTTTTAGAATAACAAGAAAGAAAAGTTTGTTAAAGTTTAAAGTAGTGAACTTTGATCTTTTAAATAAAATTATTAAAGCAAATATTGTGGTTGCCAGATACGCAATGGTTTGTGCTAAAATAAACCATTCTATCTTAAATTTGCTGTCGGTGATATTTCCCCAAAGCAAAACAGAACATATCAGTATCATGATAAAACGGTCCAATACCGAAATAATACTGTCTGTTTTAAAAAGTTGAATGCCCGAAATATTTGATCTTAAATAAAGAATGAATGATGCTAATATTTGATTAAAGAGTAATATCCACAATAGTTTCAGGTCTGTAATATCATAACCTATCAGCAGACCGAATGCGGTACTGATAATTATAAATATAAAAGCGAGAAAGATCCTCAGTGAAATTATTCCAGATAGGTGTTTATTCAGTAGGTGCCTGTTCTGAGCGATATTGCGATTATTGAAGTTGGTAATGCCAAAGTCCAGAACTATATTTAGTAAAAATGAAAAGTTGAACAGAGCGTAATAATGACCATAGGCTTCAGCACCAACACTATTTTGAACAGCCCTATCAATACCTAATAGCCAAAATGGCTTTACCAGGATATTCAGGAATAGCAGAAATGCCAGATTAGTAATAAATTTACGCTGCATGCATGAAAAGTTCCTCAAATTTAGATGTTCTCATCCAATAAGAATTGAAAGTTAGCTAATATATGACGCTTTTAACTGATTATGGTACAAATGAGTTTACTGCCGGATGTGATGAGGCTGGCAGAGGGTGTCTGGCAGGTCCGGTTTTCGCTGCTTCAGTGATACTTCCTGTGGGATACAATCCTGAGGGTTTGAATGATTCAAAAAAGTTATCGCCAACTCAGAGAGAACTGCTACGTGCCGAAATTTTAGATAAGGCGGTTGCCTGGGCGGTAGCAAAATGTGACCTGAATGAGATAGATAGACTTAATATCCTTTGGGCTTCAATTGAGGCAATGCATAAATCGTTGGGGCTATTAAATCCTCAACCACAATTCATACTGGTTGATGGTAATAAATTTAAAAAGTATAAAAACTTGAATCATAAATGTATTGTGGGCGGAGATGGAAAATTTGCTTGTATTGCTGCTGCTTCAATATTGGCAAAGACCTTCAGAGATGATTATATGAATCAAATAGGATCAGAGTTTCCACAGTATGGCTGGGATAAGAATAAAGGATACGGCACAGCGTCACATATGAAGGCTTTAAAAGCACATGGACCTTCTAAGCATCACAGAAAGAGTTTCAAGCCAATCAAACAATTTCAGTTTGATTTGTGAAATCATTCCCTTATCAACATATTTATGTAAATAAATAACCCTTCTATTTCAAGGGAACTACGCCAGTCTTAGTAGCTTTGATTAAAATTAACGGTTCTAATAATCCCGACCCGGAAGAATGAAAAAAATAATTTCTGCAGCTGTTATCACTCTTGTTATAGTGCTTTTGGGGGTTGGGTTATTCTATTATTTGGATGATTTTTCATTTTCATCCCGAGATCCGCTTGAGTCGATCCCCTCAGATGCTATAGCGGTATTGTGTATTGAAAACAATGCCAATTCATTGAATGAAATAAAAGATCATGAATTTTGGAGTTACTTCAGAGTGTCGGAGTATATTTCAGGTATTCATAATGATCTTGCTGCCTTTTCGGAACTCCTGTCAACAATAGGCGCTGAAATATTCAAGGAGCGTATCTACGCTTCTCTGCATATAACCGGGTCTGGTTCATTCGACCTCTTATATTCAACAAAAATAAGTGCAGATATTACGGATCAGCAGTTAATATATTTCTTTGGAGAAATAGATACAGCCAACACTCTCTCATTTACAACCAGGGAATACGAAGCGAGCAAAGTTTATGAATTCAAGTTTGCGAATGGTCGAACTTTTGCTGCAACTATATCTCAGGGAATATTTCTGGGAAGTTTCACTTCATTTCTTGTAGATGATGGGTTAAGGAAGTTAGCGATCAAAGTTCCTCAAAAAAACGCAGAAGATTTTAGTAAATATTTAGAGGATGGAAATTCAATAGTAGTATTTCCTTCTTATTTAAGCAGACTAATTTCTGTTTTTGAAGCGCCGGACAAGAAACTTCCGTTTCCGCTTTTAAATAATTTATCGGGTCCTGTTTTTGCAGGATTTGAGATCCGGAGTGATGCATTAAAGCTAGCTGGTAGCGTAGAAACCGGTTCCCGAAAAGATTTTATCGACTGCTTCAAAGGTCAAGGTCCGGTAGCATCACAGGCAACCAATATTTTACCTGCAAATACAGCTTTCTACATTGCTTATAATATCAATTCACCTAAAAAGTTTGCAGCTAATTTGTCAAGCTATATCAAATCGGAGTTTTCTGATGCTACCTATGATCAAATAAGATCTGCTAAGGATCTTTATAATGTTGACCTTGAAAAGCAGATATATAGCTGGCTGGGTGGGCAGATCATTATGTCTATTGTAGAACCACCCGGAACGCGATACACAAATAATGTGGTAGGGATGATCCAAACCATAAATGTTGAAAAAGCTCAGGATAGTCTAGCCGAGCTGATCAAACTGATCGATAATAAGCTTGGTTCTAAAACGCCAACAGAGTCATATAAAGGTCATAGGATAAGATTAATTAAGTTGCCCGGGTTAATGAGACTGGCGTACGGACCAATCTTTGATAACCTGAATGACACATACTATACATTTATTAATGACTATATGGTTTTTGCAAACAGGCCTTCTATGTTGAGAAATGTTATCGATTATTATGAGAAGGGTAGTGTGCTTAGTAAAAGTAAAACGTATAAAAAGTTAACTGAAAACCTTTCCAGTTTATCAAATATCGTTGTCTATTCTGATTTTACCCGTTCACAGAACATTCTGGCCAATATATCTTCACCTAAATGGGATATCAGTAAATATGCGGGTTCCGGAAGTAAATTTGTTGGGGCTGCATCTCAATTTATAATTGTTGACTCAACGCGTGCTGACTTTGAAGCATCGTTTTGTTTTGGTCAGGAAAGAGGCAAAAGTTCTAACTTGCTTTATGCAACTGAATTGGATGCTCCGGTTAGTGGTAATCCCAAAGTTTTTAAAGACCCGGCGAAACGAGGCTATCAAATTCTGGTTCAGGATATCGAAAACACATTGTATCTGATTGATGAAAATGGAAATATAAAGTGGAAAAATCAAGTGGGTGAAAAAATAATAAGTGAAATCTATCAGATCGACCTTTTCAGGAATAATGTAAACCAGTTTATTTTCAATACAAAAACTTATATGCATGTTTTAGACCTGAATGGAAGACCTATGGGTAATTATCCTATTCGTTTACCCGCACAGGCTGCAGCCTCTTTAAGCATTTTCAAAAATAATACAGGGACCCAATTCAATATTTATGTCCCTTGCACTAATAATCGCGTGTATGCTTACCAATTGGATGGCAGACCACTACCGGGTTGGAATTACAGTTCAGTATCTGGTGAGCTCTATAAAAAGATTGATATTATTGATATAAAACAACAATCAAGATTGGTTATCAGCGATAATGGAGGTAGTCAAACTTTAGCAAATTTTTTAGGTGAAAAGATCCTTGTTAGCAAAGGTCAGATCGTAGAACCTGATGCGAGTATTTATAGTATTGAAAAGTATGATCCGCAAATGCTTTGGGTTTCTGTTTCTACTTCCGGTAATTTGATCAAATGTAATGCCAGCGGAACTGCAGAGCTAATTCCTTTGAGCCTGAAAAATGATAAGTTTGGATTTATTTATAACGACTTAGATAATGATGGCATTAATGAATTTGTGATAACTGATGGGACAGAGGTGCAAGTTTACACTTATGAATTGGCATCACTTTTTAATGTGGACCTGAAAACAGAATTAACAAATTCAATTCAAGTACTTCATTCTATTAAAAATGAAACTTATATCGCAATTCATTCAACCGATAATCAAACATGGTTGTTGGATCGGGAAGGCAAAATTTTAAATGGATTTCCTGTGAAAGGTAATAGAGGTTGCGAACTGATTGAAGGAGATTCAGGCCAGCAATCGCTGCTTGTTATCGGAGATAAAGACGGGGTGATTTATACTTATTCCTTGGAATAGGGTCACTTCAATCTCAAGCGTGTTCCTGGTTCAGGCATCACACCTGCTTCAATTTTATTTAACTTGTAAAGTTTCCTGAGTTTGATACCATAGATCTGTGATACCTCACGCATAGACTGTCCTGGTGTTAACACATGATATTCACTGGCTGGTTTACCTCGCTTAGGTTTCAGATATACTACTTCACCTTCATGTAACAGATCATCCTTACCAGCTTCATTATATTTTAATATTTGCCAAAACATCATATCATGTTCGTTGGCAACAGAGAAGTAGGTGTCTCCTTTTTCCGCAACAACGTACGGGATGCCATTCGCGTTTGTTTCATACTGGAGACTTTCTGATAGCTGCTTTGGAGTAGTATTTGGTTTTTGCAAGTTGGTTGCAACCGGATATTCAGGTGATTTGGAAAGGGGTACCTTCTTACCACCTCTGTCATATTGATGCAAATGATGCTGTTCTATTATTCTAATGAGGTGGTCAGCATATTTTGGATTGGTAGCATACCCGGCTTTTTTTAAGCCTCTTGCCCAGGCTTTATAATCACTTGTTTTATAATCAAATAAAAAGGCATATCGTGAACGCTCCCTTAAAAACCTGCTATGGTCATTATATGATGCTATAACATCAGGATATTTCCGGAAACATTCATCTTTTGCATCATCGTCTTTGTAAATCCTTTCACCTCGCCAATCGTTGTGACACTTGATCCCGAAATGGTTGTTGGCCTCTCTTGCGAGAGTTGAATTTCCACTTTCTGACTCCAAAATTCCCTGCGCCAAAGTTATACTTGCGGGAACCCCGGTTAGCATCATATCTTTTACTGCGTCATTCTTATAAGTTTCAATATACTCCTGAGGTGTTGTTTTACGCTGCGGCTGAGCAGGTAATGCAAAACTACAGTTCAATACCAGTAGGATGATCAAAATAAGATAATGGCTCTTTTTCATAATTGAACTGCTATGCTTGAACGTGCTAAATAAATCAAAATCATTGGTTTGTCGGGCTGTTGCAAAGCTCATCTATTAACATACATATGTTAATTATGGCACCATGAGATATTAGCTAAATATTAAGTGCCCGAAATCAGAGAATTTTGGTTAAGGTATTGTAAACCACCGGTGTGTATAATCAGAATTCTGCTGTTCTTTTCAATATCGCCTTTTCTAAGCATATCATAGACCCCATATAAAGTTTTACCTGTATAAACCGGTTCAATAGGAACACCTGTTCTGGTGGTAAACTCTGAAATAAAATTCTGCAGTTCGCTATTTTGTTTTGCATAACCGCCAAAGGTGTATGAGAAGTTTATTTTTGTCTTTACTCTCACATCATCTTCCAGCTGTTCATCCAATAACGTATTGATGCCATCCATATTTTTCAATATGGCAATACCATTAATAATCTGATTTCCCTTGCTGCTCTTTGCAATACCTGCCAAAGTACCCCCCGTAGCGCAAGCGCAAAAAACATGATCAAAAGATTTATCCTCATCAGTAAGTATCTCTTCACAACCTTTTATTCCCTCCTCATTAGTTCCCCCTTCAGGAATTACATAGGCAGGCCCGTATTCATCCAGTAGTGATTTAATGTATTCCGGCTCGGTTCTTCTTCTATAATCCGACCTGGTCACAAAATGTAGTTTCATGCCATTTGCCTTAGCTTCAAGCAATGTTTTTGAAAGAGCAATTGGTTCTTCACCCCTGACAATACCTATGCAATTAATACCCGCTTTTAAACAGGCGAATGCAGTAGCAGCTATATGGTTAGAATAAGCTCCTCCGAATGTCAGCACAGTAGGGGATCCGGAATTTTGAGCCTTTTGTAAATTATATCTCAATTTGAAATGTTTATTTCCTCCATCATACACTCCTAACTTATCTAATCTTTTGATACTGATTCTCAAGTCATTACCAAAATATTTTAAATAAGGGTCATTAAGCAGCTCATTCATACCAATAGTTCAAACAATACCTTATGTTCAACTGTTAAACCCCGAAATTAGCCTAAATTTGCAGATGTCTTTTACTGATAAATTCTCAAAAGAAGACTATTACCTCACAGATGAGGGATACATAGTTTTTACCGAAGCCTATCATCTCAAGAGGGGATATTGTTGTCAAAGCCATTGCCGGCATTGTCCCTGGGAGTTCGGAAAAAAGCACAAGAACACAAATAGTGATCAGAAAAAAGGAAAGTAAAAAGTTCAAAATATGGATTTAGTATCTGAAAAGCTTGATTTAAAAGAATTGATAACGCCAACAGGTAGCAAACTAAATTGTAAAGGATGGGTTCAGGAAGCTGCATTAAGGATGTTGTACAATAATCTTGACCCAGATGTTGCTGAGAGACCTGAGGACTTGATAGTTTATGGAGGAAGGGGCAAGGCAGCACGTAATGTGGAATCATTTCACATGATTGTAAAGGCATTGAAAGATCTTGAAGATAATGAGACACTGTTGATCCAAAGTGGCAAGCCTGTTGCCATAATGCCTACTCATAAAGATGCTCCAAGAGTGATCATCAGCAATTCCCAGTTGGTGCCAAAATGGGCAACCTGGGAAGTTTTTGATGAGCTGGAAAAAAAGGGGTTGATGATGTATGGTCAAATGACTGCAGGATCGTGGATCTATATCGGTTCACAAGGAATTGTTCAGGGAACTTATGAGACCTTCAATGCAGTGGCAGACAAGCATTTCAATGGTAGCTTAAAAGGGAAATTGTGTGTTACAGCAGGCCTTGGCGGGATGGGCGGAGCTCAACCTTTGGCCATAACAATGGCAGATGGAGTTTGTTTGGCTGCTGAAGTGGAAACCTGGAGAGCAGAAAAAAGGATCGAAACTAAATACCTCGATTTTATGGAGCATGATATCGACAAAGCGATAGACCTTGCTTTAGAATGCAAATCGAAAGGAGAAAATAAATCTATAGGTGTGATCTGCACTGCTGTGCAACTCCTGAACAGACTCAAAGAACGTAAAATAGTTCCTGATGTGTTAACCGATCAAACTTCAGCGCATGACCCACTTGTTGGTTACCATCCTGAAGGATTATCAGTTGAAGAGGCTAAGGTGTTAAGGGAGACTGATCCCAAAAAATATATTGAAATGAGCTACGATTCCATGGCTATTCATGTGAAACTTATGCTTTATTTTCAGCAACAGGGTTCTGTAACATTTGATTATGGTAATAACTTGCGTGCAAGAGCAGAGGAACGGGGTGTTACTAATGCGTTTGATTTTCCGGGCTTTGTCCCTGCTTATATCCGCGATCTTTTTTGTGAAGGTAAAGGACCATTCAGGTGGGCAGCCCTTTCAGGTGACCCAGAAGATATCAAGGTCACAGATCAGGTAATTCTGGATTTATTTCCTGATGATGCAGGATTGCACCGATGGATAAAAATGGCCCAGGACCGCATTGCATTTCAAGGATTACCTGCCAGAATATGCTGGATAGGTCAAGGTGAAAGAGAAAAGGCAGGCCTTGCTTTTAATGAGCTGGTAAGAACAGGTAAAGTAAAAGCTCCGATTGTTATAGGCAGGGATCATTTAGATACAGGCTCTGTTGCTTCTCCTAACAGAGAAACAGAATCTATGCTTGATGGATCTGATGCAGTAGCCGACTGGCCAATATTAAATGCATTGGTGAGTACTGCTGGGGGAGCCAGCTGGGTCAGCCTGCACCACGGAGGAGGGGTAGGAATGGGGTATTCAATTCATGCAGGAATGGTGATAGTAGCTGACGGTACTGAAGATGCTGCCAAACGATTAAGCAGGGTATTGCATAATGACCCGGCTATGGGTGTGATCAGGCACATGGATGCAGGCTACACATTAGCTCATGAAACAGCAAAGAAACATAACCTTGATATTAATGATAGGTTGAGCTGACTTCGTAATGTGGTACGCTTTTTGCCAATAAAAAATATGCTTTATAAAAATCAGAAAACAAGGTTCGTAGGCCCAATGATGGCTTTGTTGTTACTTATAACATCATGTGCCAAGGATGATGAGAATCAACCCTCATCCAATGATGACCGTGATAAATTTCTGGGCACATGGCTTTGTACTGAAACTGTAAAGGGTGGGCCTACTACTGCTTTTACAATAAATATTCAGTCGGTCGGTTCTGATGATACGATCCGGATCGTTAACTTCAATAATCTTGGAACACCATATGCTGCTACCGCCATTGTTTCAGGATCTTCATTTGTAATTCCTAACCAGGATATCACTCAAGTGATAATAAACGGTACCGGTATTTATACTTCGCAGAGTAAGATCAGTATGAATTATACCGCAGACTCAGATACCTTAACGGCTGTATGTACTAAATAATGGGGGAAATTAAAAAGTAGTTACTCGTTCTCAAGTACTGCTAACACTGTAATTGCGCCTGTCACTTTTTGCCCGATCTTTACATTTATACCGGCATCCAGCGGAACAAAGACATCTACCCGGGAACCGAATTTTATAAATCCCAATTCAGCTCCTTGTCTTACCATATCGCCTTCGTGAGGATAGTAAACAATTCGGTTTGCCAGTGCGCCTGCTATCTGTCTTAACAAAATTTGCACTTTCCCACCTTTTGATATCACTACAGTTGTTCTTTCGTTTTCTGTTGATGATTTTGGATGCCATGCTACGAGCTTGCGACCTTCATGATAACGTAAAAAGGAGATCTGACCACTGATAGGGTACCAGTTTGCATGTACATTAATAGGCGACATAAAAATGCTTATCTGCCTTCTCTTATCCTTGAAGTACTCAGTTTCTTCAACCTCTTCAATTGCAACGACTTTTCCATCGGCAGGAGCAATGACATAATTCTCATTTCGTGAAACATCACGTTTAGGATACCTGAAAAACTGCAACACGAGAAGGAAAAGTACAAGCGTTACTGTTATAACTATAACATTATTAATGGGATTATCAGGAATATTGTACAGTACAATAACATCAAGTATGAATAAAATAACAACTGTGATGATTAGAATGGTTGTACCCTCTCTGTGGATTCTCATGTATTGCTGTGTCAGTTAAGCGGGGGTAAAAATAATAGGTTAACTCATAAAAATGCAGAAAATCATTAAATACTGGATAAATACAAGTAAAGTGTCCATCTTAATACCTGTTCAGGAACGGTTATAGTCTCAAATGAAGCTTCGGGATTCACTAATTACACTATTTTCTATAAATTTAGAGGATGAAATCAAATCGTGCAAAAGTACTGACATACCTTTCGCTTCTCTTTATCACTCATATTTTTGGAACTGCTCTGGCTCAAATACCTGCCGGCACGAATGAATCAAATGGAGAATTAGTCGTTAAGGCACCCTTGCTGTATGATATCTCACATTATAATATAAATATTGACTCTATCAATTTTAGTGCATTTACTATTAAAGCCAACACTAAAGCACGTATAGTTGCAAAACAGGCAATTGTTTCTCAAGTAACTTTTGATTTACTAAAATTCACTGTTGATTCAATATTAAGTGGTGGATCAATATGTGCTTACACCTATAACGATACATTGTTGACTGTTACCCTTCCAACACCATTGCCAGCAAATGACAGTATTGATGTGGAAGTGTTTTACAATGGTAGTCCTTCTGTTGATGGTAGCGGATGGGGCGGATTTTATTTTTCAGGATCATTTGCATTTAATCTGGGGGTAGGCTTTGCTGCTAATCCACATAACTATGGTAGAGCATGGTATCCATGCTCAGATACGTTTGACTCTAAAAGCCGGTACGATTTTTTCATCACTACTTCTTCGTCTGCAAAAGCTTTTTGCAACGGTTTTCTGGTGCAGCAAATCGCAAATCCAAATGGTACTATAACCTGGCACTGGAAAATGAATGATCCTATACCAAGCTATCTGGTAAGCATGGCTGTAGGGCCTTATCATACTGTTACCAACACATTGTCCGGAATACCTGTAGAGATCGCATGTCTTGCATCTGATACCAACAATGTGAACGCTACATTTAGCAATCTTGACACAACCCTTACTAAGTTTATTGATTCATATGGACCGTACCCATTTGATAAGGTAGGGTATTGCCTTGTTCCATTCAATTCAGGAGCCATGGAACATGCCGCAAGTATTCATATAGGCAGAGTGTTTGTGAATGGATCGCAATCATATGCTACTTTATGGGCTCATGAACTTTCGCATATGTGGTGGGGTGATAAGGTAACTTGTAAAACAGCTGAAGATATGTGGCTGAATGAGGGCTTTGCGTCATTCAATGAGGCTCTCTATACTCAAAATATATCCGGAGATGTTGCTTACACGAATTGGATCCGGTCCAATCATCGAAAAGTTTTACAGTTTGCACATACACCGGCAGGTGACGGATCTTATCTCACTTTAAACAATATTCCACACGATTACACATATGGTCAGCATGTTTATAATAAAGGTGCCAGCATTGCTCACTCACTTCGTGGAATGCTTGGAGATTCGGCATTCTTCGCTGGTTGTAAGATTTATATGGACAACCATGCCTATGGAAATGCAGATAGTTATGATCTGAAAAACGATTTTAATTCCATGCCTACAGTTGATGTTACCAGATTTTTTGATGATTGGGTATTTACTCCCGGATTCCCTCATTTTTCAGTTGATTCTGTGGCAATTTACATTGGTGCCTTCGATCATGTATATGTGCATACCAGACAAAGAAATGTTGGTAATTCCAACCATCTATATAAGATGCCTGTTGAAATTAATCTCACCGATGGAAATAACGACACAACTTTCACGGTGTTGATCGATTCGGTTACAAATGTATTTCACTTCCCGTTGTTGTTCACACCAACAATGGTGACCATTGACCGTGATCTGAAAATTACCGATGCTGTGGTTGATTATGAAAAAAATATCAACAGCACTGGCAATAACATCATGTATGAAACCAATGTATCTTTAAATGTTCAGGATCCTGGTATTAACGGATCTACGATTAGAGTAGAACATAATTATGTAGAACCTGACGGATTCAAACAATCAAATCCAGGAATAAGGTTATCAGATTATCATTACTGGACTGTGAAAGGGTTGCTTTCATCAGGTTTTGAGTCTTCTGCCAACTTTACTTATGATGGATCCAACAGTTCAGTATCCGGTTTTCTGGATAATACCCTTATAACCGGAGTGGAAGATAGTATTGTAATGATGTACAGGGAGGGGTCATGGGATGACTGGAGTCCTGTGAACGGTTTCACACTCAATAAAGGAGCCAATTCAATGGATAAACGTGGTAGTGTTATTGTTGACTCCCTTAAAGCAGGTGAATATTGTTTAGGCTATTTTGATCATCTGGTTGGGTTGTCTGCAGAGCTAGAATTGAAAAAAATAAAGATTTTTCCTAATCCTGCAAATGAAAAACTGACAGTAGAAATAAACTCTGAGAACAAATCTGACCTAAACATTCAGATAACAGATACACGGGGATCTGTTATACTCTATCAAAGAATTTCAAAAAATAGCAGGGAATTTATTTGGGATTCTTCAGATGTACAAAGCGGGATGTATCATGTTATTCTTGTTAATAACCAAGAAGCAATAGGTTATGCAAAAGTTATCATTCAAAAATAGCAGCAATTATCAGGCATTTATTTTTTCCTGCTGAGCTTCTTTAGAAAAAGTTCTTAGTTTTAGATCGTAACCATTTCCTTTGGTCATGATATGAACTTTCAGGTTCTCAATGCTGATAGGTGATCCTTCCGGCAGATCACTTACATTTGAATGTTGTATATCATAACCATCAACTATGGTAACAATTCTTGACCCGATCACTTCCATGTATCGCCCTTCTGATATAAGAACACCTGTATCTTCTCCAAGACCGATCCCAATACAACCCGGGTTGCAAGCTATAGCCTGAGCCACCCTGCCAAACCGACCTCTTTTATTGAAATGAGAATCTATAATAACATCTTTAATGAATGCAAGGCCGGTTGTAAGTTTTACTTCTCCTTTTAGCAAGGCACCGGCACTACTGCCTTGATAAATCATTGTGTTTGACATTGCCATAGCCCCGGCACTTGTACCTGCAATTAAAAAATTCTCGTTCATATACCTGTCCTGCAGGATGTCAAGAAGCTCGGTGCCTCCAAAAATTGAACTTAGTCTGAGCTGGTTTCCTCCCGTGAACATTACTCCATCACATTCTCTCAGTCGTTTTGCAAATTCAGGATTTTTTGTTTCCTCACGGTTTCCAATATGCATGGCTGTTACATGTGTGTTGCCAAGCTTTCCAAACGCTTGAATATATGCATCTCCCACTTCTTCCGGGATCCTGCTGGCGCTGGTAATGACTTCAACTCGGGAATCCTTATGACCTTTTATCTCAGAAAGTATTCTGCTAAGGATCTGTAATTCAAAAAAGTTGATATTGTTTTTTTCTTCGTAACCTGGTTCCTGGTCGGTACCTTTATCTTCGTTGCCTCCAATAGCAAACAATTTACCTTTTGGTATGATCATAATGTTTAGTAGCGTAGTTGCGACAAATTTAACGCAATATGTGATAAATAAAAGTGCAACTCATAGACTTTATTAACTACATCCCAGGCTGGTACCACAGTTATTGCATTTATAGCACGTTCCTGACCTTACAGTTAGGTGTCCACAATTGGGGCAGATAGGAGAATCAGACATCATTGATTCCAGATATAGCTGGCTGGGGTCACTCTGCTGGTCTGCCGGTTTAAAGGATTCTTTAAGCAAGCGTGCTTTTTCGGACCTGGTTTTGTTTAGTATTTGTGGTGGTTTAACCTGTAGCAGATCTACACGCCCCAGATATTCAAATGCAAGGAGCCTGAAGATATAGTCAATCACAGAAGTCGAAGTCTTTATATAGGGGTGTGCTACCGGGCCAGAGGGGTCGAACCGGGTAAAAACGAATTTTTCAACAAACTCTTCCAGAGGCACTCCGTATTGAAGTCCAATTGAAACAGAGATTGCAAAACAGTTTAACAAGCTTCTGAAAGCAGCGCCTTCTTTGTGCATATCAATAAACACCTCTCCAAGTGTTCCGTCATCATATTCGCCCGTCCTTACAAACAAGGTCTGACCTCCTATCTTGGCTTTTTGAGTGAATCCGGGTCTTTTCTCAGGTAACCTCTTCCTGTGAGCTATCTTTGATAACTGTCTTTTAAACTTAGTGTCCGCTGATTTACTTATGATCTGCCTGGCAGCTTCTAAAACATCATCTTCTGAAAGCTCCTTTTTCATATTCCGGTCGTGAGTAATGTTGAATAATGGTTGCGATAATTTGCTCCCATCCCTGTAAAGAGCTGTTGATTTAAGTCCAAGTTCCCATGATAATTTGTAGCATTCACTTACATCATTCACAGTTGATTCAAATGGC
Source organism: Bacteroidota bacterium (assembly GCA_024643795.1). GTDB lineage: Bacteria > Bacteroidota > Bacteroidia > AKYH767-A > OLB10 > JAHEMF01. Next base: position 87,069 of record JAHEMF010000006.1, read on the forward strand.
AGGTTAATGGTTTTAGATATGGCACCTGAAAGGAATGGCTGAACAGCTGCCATCATCTTGATATGTCCAAATGGTTGAATGAACCTTGTTCCGGATTTGCCGCACTTATTGGCACAATCAAACACACTAAGATGTTCTTCTGATAAGTGAGGCGCTCCTTCCATTGTCATAGAACCACAAATGTGGTCATTAGCCTGATTGATCTCATCGTTGGTGAATCCCCATAATCCGAGCATATCAAAATCAACCGAGTTGAATTGTTCCTCAGTAAATCCAATTCTGCGAAGGCACTCCTCACCAAGCGTCCACTTATTAAAAATGTAGCGGATATGAAAAGCTGACCGGGCGGCTTTTTCAAGAACTAAAAGTTCTTCCTTGGTAAGTCCTTTGGAGCTCAATGTGCTGGTATTCACAACAGGTGCATTTGAAAATGATGCAGAACCTGCCATATAATGTTCTATGTCCTTTATTTGAGACTTGCTATAGCCCAGATTTAACAATGCTTTTTGAACCGTTTTGTTAACGATTCTGAAATAGCCGCCTCCGGCTAATTTTTTAAACTTCACCAATGCAAAATCAGGTTCTATACCTGTTGTGTCACAATCCATCAGCAGACCTATTGTGCCTGTTGGTGCAATACAAGATACCTGCGCATTACGAAAACCACATTTTTCACCCATGCTTAAAGCTTCGTCCCACACCTTGCCTGCAGCTTCAAGTAAATAGTTGGGACAATATTCAGGATTAATTCCCTGTGGTTTAATGCTCAGGTCTTCATAGCCATCATCAACGTTATATGCTGCCAATCTGTGGTTTCTGATCACTTTAAGCATATGAGCATTATTATTTTCATATTTCTCAAAAGCTCCAAAGTGCTGGGCCATTTCCGAAGATGTTTTATAGGCAGTACCTGTTAGTATGGAAGTGATCGCTGCAGCCATTCCCCGGGCCTTGTCGCTATCATATGCAATGCCGTTAAGCATGAGTAATGACCCCAGGTTGGCATAACCTAATCCCAAGGTCCGGTATTCATAAGAAAGTTCTGCAACTTCCCTGGAGGGAAATTGTGCCATCAATACCGAAATCTCAAGTATGACGGTCCACAGTCTGGCAGCATATTCAAATGCAGTTACATCAAATTCGCGTGTTTTTTCCGAATAAAATCGTGCAAGATTTAGTGATGCCAGATTACACGCTGTGTTATCCAGGAACATATATTCTGAACACGGGTTAGAAGCCTTTATCCTTCCGCCCTCAGGACAAGTGTGCCATTCATTTATTATAGTATCGAACTGCAAACCGGGATCGGCGCAGTTCCATGCTGCATCGCATATGGCATTCCATATTTCTGATGATGAAAGTGATCGGGTGATACTTCCATCTGTTCTGGATATAAGGTCCCATGAGCCATTTTCTTTTAATCTTTCAAAGAATGAATTGGGCACACGAATTGAGTTGTTACTATTCTGTCCTGAAACTGTATTATAGGCTTCTCCTTCAAAATCGGTTGCATATCCAGATGCAACCAGCGCAGCAACTTTTTTTTCTTCTTCAACCTTCCATGAAATAAATTCCATTATTTCCGGATGGTCAAGGTCAACACAAACCATCTTGGCCGCTCTGCGAGTAGTGCCTCCTGATTTTATGGCTCCTGCAGCTCTGTCGCCCACTCGCAGAAATGACATCAAACCGGAAGAATATCCCCCTCCTGAAAGTTTTTCATTTTTACCACGTATAGCTGAAAAATTAGTTCCTGTACCACTTCCATATTTAAAGATCCGTGCTTCTTTCAGAAATAAGTCCATGATACCGCCTTCATTTACCAGGTCATCTTCTACTGATAAAATAAAGCACGCATGTGGCTGAGGGTGCTCGTATGCTGAATCACTTTGAACAAGTTTCTTTGTTGAAGGATCAACATAATAATGGCCCTGCGACTTTCCTTTGATTTCATATGACTGATATAAGCCAGTATTGAACCATTGTGGACTATTAGGTGCAGCCATTTGAGCTAACATCATATAAATTGCTTCTTCGTAGAATATTACGGCATCTTCTTCAGATGCAAAATATCCATAACGTTCTCCCCATACTTTCCAGCAATTTGCTAAACGGTGAACAACCTGTTTAACTGACTTCTCAGATCCTTGGTCGCCAACACCTTCCTTCCTGAAATATTTCTGAGCTAAAATGTCGGTTGCAACTTGAGACCACTCTTTAGGTACCTCAACATTATCTGTCCGATAAATCTCCTCCCCGGAAGGGTTTTTAATGATTGACGAACGGGTTTCATAGGTGAACATATCATATGGACTGACGCCTTTTTTGGTAAAGTGTCTGTCAAAATTTAGCCCCTTTTTCTGCTCTGTTTTGATAGGTCTTTTAGAATCCGTTTTCATATTTACCTAATTTACGAATTTCCATTCAAAATTGGATAGATAACTATCCTACAATTATGAGGAGTATCATGTTTTGCTGAAAGTTACCCTCCTGTTTTCAACCTTGATATGATGGTGCTTACTTTCATATTTTTTTGATAATTAGATTCCTAGTTTGTGATAGTGACAAACAATTCCTAATTTCAACGGACTATTCATCAACCTATGAAGATAATTGACATCCGGGCCATGAAAGGCCCAAATTACTGGTCCATCAGAAGGCATAAGCTCATTGTTATGAAATTGGATCTGGAGGATCTGGAGGAAAGGCCAACAAATCAAATTCCTGGTTTTCTTGACCGGTTAAAAGTGATGATACCATCACTATATGAACACAGGTGTTCTGAGAACGCTCCAGGCGGATTTTATTTGCGGGTTGAAGAAGGAACCTGGATGGGACATGTTATTGAGCATATTGCACTTGAGATCCAAACCCTTGCCGGGATGGATTGTGGTTTTGGAAGAACGCGAGGAACAGGAGAACACGGAGTTTACAATGTGGTATTCTCTTATACAGAGGAAAAGGTTGGAGTTTATGCTGCAAAAGCTGCAGTAAGGATAGCGGAGGCACTCATCGATTCAAAAGAATATGACCTTGCCGAAGATATTCAACAAATGCGAGAGATACGGGAAGATGAGCGGCTGGGCCCTTCTACAGGTTCAATTGTGGAAGAAGCAGAAGCACGCGGAATACCATGGATACGCTTAAACCGTCACTCGCTTGTGAACCTTGGTTATGGTGTGAATCAAAAACGTATACAGGCCACAGTTAGTAGTCAAACCAGCAGTATTGCTGTTGAGATCGCATGTGATAAAGAGGATACAAAAAACTTATTGGAAGCTTCCAATATACCTGTTCCTAGAGGTGTTATAATCTATGATGAAGAAGACCTGGAAAGGGCTGTAAGCAAACTTGGATATCCGTTAGTGATAAAACCAATCAGCGGCAACCACGGAAGGGGGGCAACTATAAACGTTAGTGAATGGGATGGTGCATTAATAGCACTAGCTGCCGCAAAAAAAGTTTCAAGGTCTGTTATTGTTGAAAAATTCATCACCGGTCTTGATCACCGTGTTCTGGTGATAAACTATAATTTTGTGGCTGCTGCCAAAAGAACACCCGCAATGGTCGTTGGCGATGGAAGCTCTACTATACAGCAACTAATTGATAAAGTGAATTCTGATCCAAGGCGAGGTTACGGCCATGAAAAAGTTCTCACTGCAATCAAAGTAGATCCTATGACAGAGAGGATCCTTGAGGAAAAAGAACTTAATCTCAATTCTGTCTTACAAAAGGGTGAGGAGTTGTTCCTTAAAACAACAGCAAACCTAAGTACCGGAGGTACATCAACAGATGTAACGGATCTTGTTCATCCGCATAACGTATTTATGTGCGAGCGGATTGCCAGAATCATTGGACTTGACATATGCGGTATCGATATAATGACTGATGATATCAGTAAGCCACTGGATGAGTCAGGTGGGGCAGTGCTGGAAGTTAATGCAGCACCCGGGTTTAGAATGCACATTGCTCCTACAGAAGGATTACCAAGAAATGTTGCTGAACCTGTGATCGATATGTTGTATCCACCCGGGTCTAATTCAAGGATACCCATAATTGCTGTTACAGGAACAAATGGTAAAACCACTACCACCAGATTGATAGCTCATATGGCTAAAACTGCGGGTAATAAAGTTGGTTTTACCACTTCAGATGGTATCTACATTCAAAATCAATTGGTACAGCGTGGTGATTGTACCGGTCCGGTTTCGGCGGAATTTGTGCTTAAAGACCCCACGGTCAACTTTGCTGTCCTTGAGTGCGCCAGAGGTGGTATCTTAAGATCGGGTCTTGGTTACCATAACTGTGATATAGGTATTGTTACCAATGTTGCTGCCGATCATCTGGGATTGAGAGATATTAATACACTGGAAGATATGGCCAGGGTAAAAGGTGTTATACCTGAAAGCGTGTTCCCACACGGTTATGCAATTCTTAATGCAGATGATGAGTTGGTTGCATCTATGGCTTCCAAACTTACATGCAAAGTGGCGTACTTTAGTTTAAATGAAAATAACCCCCTCGTGCTAAAACATTGTAATGCTGGCGGATTGGCTGCAGTGGCTGAAAATGGATATGTTACTATATGTAAAGGTAACTGGAAGATAAGGGTAGATAAGATCATTAACATTCCGCTTACATTCAGTGGTAAGGCTCTCTTTATGATCCAGAATATTCTTCCCGCAGTATTGGCCGGTTTCATCCGCAATTTTAAAATGGAAGATATTCGATTAGCACTTGAAACATTTATCCCTTCGCCTGTTCAAACTCCGGGAAGAATGAATTTATTCCAGTTTAAAAATTTCCAGGTGATGGTTGATTATGCTCATAATCCGGCTGGATTTCAAGCCATAGCCCGCTTCCTGGAGAGGATCGATGCTAAACCCAAAGTCGGGATCATTGCAGGAGTTGGCGACAGACGTGATGAGGATATAATACTCTTAGGGAACCTTGCCGGCAATATGTTTGATGAGATCATAATCCGTCAGGACAGAAACCTTAGAGGACGGAGTGATCAGGAAATTATTGATCTGATGTTGGTGGGTGTAAACCAGTCGGGTGGTGAAAATAAGGTTAAAGTGATCCCAAAAGAAAGGGATGCTATTGATCACGCATTAAAAAATGCAAAAAAGGGATCTTTCATCACTATATGCAGCGATGTAGTTCCGGATGCACTAGGTCAAATAATGGAGTATAAAGAAAAGGAGGATACATTTGAGATCCTTGAAGAAGATATTCCAAATCAGCATTGATCATCTTCTCAAAAGTTAATGTATCAACGATCCCTTGCTGTAATGAAATTTTGTTTCATTATACTCAATTAGTTATTTAATGGATATGATTCAATATGATCGAACCACTATTGTGTGAAGTGATCAGGAATTTTAATAAGTAGCTTACTTCAAATGCTGTCAAAAGAAAATATTTGACATGACGCTGTAACGGATATTTCCGTGGTCATAGGAGACTTCAAAGTGCAAAATATAGAATGTATAATTTGCATCAGGCATTTATCCTTTCAGAGAAAAAGTATAATGCAAAACTAGCTGGTGAATTCAAACAAAAATTCAATCCTTTATTTACAGTTTCTGCTGATCTATGCTTTATTGGTAACTATGTCATGCAACTCAGTTTCTAATCATGAATCCACTCAAATGAAAACAAATCATTTATCCACAGAAAATAGTCCTTATCTGCTACAGCATGTTCACAATCCTGTTGATTGGTACCCATGGGGTGATGAAGCATTGGAGAAAGCAAGAAAAGAAGATAAAATGCTTTTGATAAGTATTGGATATAGTTCTTGTCATTGGTGTCATGTTATGGAGAAGGAATGTTTTGAAGATGAGGAAGTGGCTGCAGTTATGAATAGATATTTCGTAAATATTAAAGTTGACAGAGAAGAGCGTCCTGACATCGACCAGGTATACATGTCTGCTGTACAATTAATGCAGGGTAATGGAGGATGGCCATTGAATTGTGTAGCATTGCCTGATGGAAGACCTTTTTTTGGCGGCACCTATTTCCCAAAGGAAAGATGGTTGAGTGTGTTGTCGCAATTGGCTGATGTATATGCTAAGGAAAGATCCAGGGTAGAAGAATATGCTGAAAAGCTGGCAAAAGGTATCAATGAGGTCGATCTTATTCATATTAAAGATTCAACGCAGCTGAATAGAAATATCATTGATGGATCAGTAAGCAAATGGATGGAAAATATTGACAGCTTGTGGGGTGGTCCCAATCGAGCGCCAAAATTCCCGTTACCTAACAATTATGAATTTTTAATGCAGTATGCCCATACCACAGATGATGCCAAGTTGCTAGACCATGTATCACTTACATTGGAAATGATGGCTTCACGGGGGTTATATGATCAGATAGGGGGTGGGTTTGCGAGGTATTCAACCGACCCTGTTTGGAAGGTGCCTCATTTTGAAAAAATGTTGTACGATAATGCTCAGCTTATCAGCTTATACAGTAATGCATATAAAAAGTTTAAAAATGAATATTTCCGTCATGTGGTCTTTCAAAGTCTTGAATTCATTGAAAGAGAAATGACTGGTGAAAAAGGTAATTTTTACTCGGCGCTTGATGCCGACTCAGAAGGTGAAGAAGGAAAATTTTATATCTGGAGTTTAATTGAATTGCAACAAACACTGGGAAAAGAAATGGAGGCGGCTAAAAGGTATTTTTATCTGGATGAAGAAGGGCTGTGGGAAAATGGTAATTATATTTTAATGCTGAGACCCGGGTCAATTGCTTCAGTTGGGTCGGCAGAGTTTACAGGTCTTACCAAGAAGTTATTAAAAGAACGAGGTAAGAGGCCTAGGCCTGGGCTGGATTCCAAATCACTTACTTCATGGAATGCGCTGATGTGTAAAGCATATATTGATGCTTACAAATCATTTGGAGAACAAGACCACCTTGATCGTGCTCTCGGAAGCGCAGAATTTATTGATACTAATATGTCAAAATCTGACAATGGCTTGTTTCATATTTGGAATGATGGAGAGTCTAAGATCAATGGATATCTTGAAGATTATACTTTTGTAATTGATGCATATATATCGCTTTATGAAGTGACCTATGATAAAAAGTGGATCATGAAAGCGCACGATCTGACGACTTATGTGGACAGCCATTTTGCAACGGACAAAAGTTCGATGTACTTTTTTAATTCTTCCGACGACAAAGCCCTGATAGCGCGTAAAATGGAGACGCAGGATAATGTGATCCCTTCATCAAACTCTGTCATGGCTAAAAACTTATTTAGATTGGGGGTATTATTCGAAGAAGTTAAATGGATGAATCGAAGTCGTCGTATGTTCCATGATATTTCAGAGAATATACCATCATACGGATCGGCATATAGTAACTGGATGGTTTTGGGTATGTGGGAGCTATTTGGATTTAATGAATTGGTGATCTGCGGTTTAAATTCTAAAGAAGGGTTGTCAGGTTTTTTCAAAGTTTATCACCCATCAACCTTATTGGCAATAACCTCAAAGGATGAGTATTTGCCTGTTTTTAACTCAAGGGTGGTCAGTGGAGAAACCTACTATTATGTTTGTGAGGGAGGATCTTGCCAATTGCCAGTGAAATCCCTTATATCGGCGCTGGAACGCCTTCCCTGAAGGGTATTTTGCCTTTTCAGCACATTTTTATTAAATTTCAGAATCCCATCACGCCCGACGCCAGTCGTGGCATGTAATGAATACTTTTTAACCTATTTAAACTGAGTCATATGAAAACGTTTGATGAAAAGCACATTAAGAATGTAGCCTTGGTTGGAAGTGCCAAATCTGGTAAAACTACATTGGCTGAAACCATGTTGTTTGAGGCCGGGTTGATCAACAGAAGGGGCACAGTAGAAGATAAGAATACTATTAGTGATTACCATGAGATAGAGCATGAACGAGGGAACTCGGTATATGCAACCAGTCTGCACACTGAATGGCGCGACTACAAGATCAATATTATTGATACACCCGGGTTGGATGATTTCATTGGTGAAGTTATTTCTGCAGTCAGAGTATGTGATACATCGGTGATGTTGCTGAATGCTCAACACGGTGTAGAAGTTGGTTCAGAATTGGTTTGGAGATATGTTGACAGGTATAAAAAGCCAACAATTTTTGCCATCAATCAACTCGACCACGAGTATGCAAATTTTTCCAACACCGTTGAAGAAGCTAAAGCCAAATTCGGGCCGCAAGTTACATTAATGCAATATCCTGTAAATACAGGCATAGGTTTCAACGCTATCATTGATCTGCTGAAAATGACCATGTATCAATTTCCTGCCGAAGGTGGTAAACCTGAAAAACTTCCTATTCCTGATTCGCAAATGGAAAAAGCTAAAGCGCTACA
>JAHEMF010000071.1 GCA_024643795.1 Bacteroidota bacterium
ATCTCGTGATCACACCTTTTTAGAAAAGTTCTACAACAAGAAAGATTCACTTTCGTCGTACACCGATTCTCTTAAAAATACTATTGACAGATCAGATGCTACATTACAATACATGGATTCATTGGATGTATTGTTCGATCAAAAGGCACTGTTGTATGATAGCTTACTCGAAATTCAGTATTACACTCAGGTGCGTACATCGCTGGGTGAAATGAAAAGCCAGGAGTTTTTGCTCGATGATGCTGAATTTCCTGAGAACAAATCCAACGTCTTTCAGCGTTTGTTCAACTCCCGGTTCTCGCGCAAAGCTATGCAGGCCCGAACCGATAGTATCATTGCCGAGCGTAACCTTGAATTGCAGCAATACCGGCGTTCTCAGAAGAAGATCAGGGAGCGCGAAGAGGAGGAGATACAGCGATTGTCAGAAATAGAGATCGCTTTGCTGGAGAAAGATAAAAAAATAGATCGTTCAATAAATGATCTTATCACGGCCATGCGTGATCTTAATGAAGAGCGTTCGGCATTACACCGTTCGCAGTTGTTGAATGCAGGTTTTGAAAGTATAGAATTTCTTCGCCGCGTTTTGTTCTATGGTGCGCTTATTATGCTTTTGCTGGTAGTAGCTATATCGTATCAGGTATTCAGATCCATTCGATTTTCTAATGCCTTAAAAGCTGAACGTATAAAAGCTGAACAACTGGCACATGCACGTGAAGATTTTCTTTCGGCCATGAGCCATGAAATAAGAACGCCACTGGCTGCTATAACCGGTGTTACCGAAAGACTTGAACAGGAAACACAATCAACTTCAGGTAAAAAGCTTACTGCTTTGTTACGATCGTCATCAGAACACCTGCTTCAGGTAGTAAGTGATGTGCTTGATAATGCACGGATCGAGAGGGGTGAATTAGTGATGAAATCAGTTGATTTTGAGCCCTTTGAACTCCTTCATCAAACAGCTGAACTATTTGTTCCATTCTGTGAATCCAAAGGGTTGAAGCTTGTTGAAAATATTAGTATTCCCCCAAACACCTTATATAATGGTGATCCTGTACGACTGAGGCAAATTATTTTCAATCTTGTAAATAATGCCATAAAGTTCACACATTCAGGAACTATAACACTCAATGCATATTGTAAGGATGAATCGGATGTTTCACATCTTCATATTCGTATAGACGATACCGGTATAGGAATCCCAGAAAATAAGATATCAGGTTTATTCGATGAATTTTCTGATGCGTCAACTGAATCGGGAAAACAATTTAGTGGTACCGGTCTTGGACTTGCAATCACCTATAAGATCATTCAACAACTGAAAGGTGATATCAATGTGTCCAGCCAGGTCAATAAGGGCACATCTTTTTCCTTGCAAATACCTTATAAATACGTCACTCGGCCTGCAGCTGTAGTTGTTGAAAAAGTCGTAAAAAGCCCTGTTGGCAACCAGCTTATGGGTTTGCAAATATTGCTTTGTGAAGATGATCCGGTGTTGGGAGAGTTGATGAAACATGAACTTCAGCAGTCGGGAGCCGGTGTAAGTTTGTGCAATAATGAGGGTTCTGCCATTGATACTGTTGCCAGGCATCACCCAGATGTAATGATCCTTGATATTCAGTTTGGAAATATAAATGGAATTGATCTTCTTCAAAAACTGATAAATATAATAGGCAAGGATGTACCATCAATAGCTGTTACAGCTAATCCAACTTTATATAACGGTAATACCGGATTTAAAGAAATTCTGATCAAGCCGGTAGAATCGTCCCAACTTATTGCAACTGTTTTAAAATATTCGCAGTCCAAGAAGGCAGAAGTACGGGATGAACAAGTAATCACCACTGAAAGTACCTACGACCTAACTGAACTAAAAAAAGCATCGGCAGGTAATGAAGAATTTGTAAAAAAAATGATCAATATTTTTATGACCAATTCATTCGCTGGAATTAATAACATGAATGTTTATATCCGTAACAAAGAATGGAAAAAAGTTGGTCAGGTAGCCCATAAGCTGGCACCATCATATGAGCAGATGGGAGTGGCAGCTCTGGCTGACAAATTACGTCAGGTGGAAGTGCTGTCAAATGAAGAAAATGATACCGAGCATATTACAGAACTGTATTCTGTGATCCAAACCCAGTCAAAAATATTATTTACGGAGCTAAAGAAGGAAATTAACGCTTGATATATGTCTGAAAAAGAACAAAAAGGTGCAGATGAAACGTTGATCTTTGTTGTGGAAGATGATCAATGGTACAGAGAATTCCTGTCGTTTACTCTGGCACTTGATCCGGAACATGTGGTTGAATCTTTTGAAACAGCAAACCAATGTTTGGAACGCCTGGATGCAAACCCTCATATAATAACCCTCGATTATTCATTGCCTGATATGAATGGTGATGAATTGTTTGCTATCATCCGAAAAAAATGTCCTAACTCCGAAGTGATAGTCATATCTGAACAGGATAAGATCGATACTGCGTTGAACCTGCTAAAAGATGGGGCTTATGATTACTTTGTAAAATCAAAGGATATACGCGATCGTTTGCTGAACACTGTGAGTCATATTAAAGTTAATCAACAATTGCGGTCACGTTTGTCGCATCTTGAAAAAGCCGTGAAGGGTAAATATGATTACCGTTCCCGTATCATTGGTAATAGCAAACCAATGCAAAAGATCTTTTCACTGATTGAAAAAGCACTAAGTACAAACCTTACGGTTATGGTTACCGGCGAAACAGGTACCGGCAAAGAAGAGATAGCCAAGGCCGTTCATTACAATTCAAGATTTTCGGCCGGACCATTTGTTCCTGTTAACATGGCTGCCATTCCGGCTGAGCTTGCTGAGAGTGAGCTATTCGGACATGAAAAGGGTTCTTTCACCGGGGCAACGGCTACCAGGATAGGAAAGTTTGAAGAAGCAAACAAAGGAACCATATTCCTTGATGAGATAGGAGATATCACACCTGAACTCCAGGTAAAACTACTAAGGGTGCTACAGGAGAAAACAGTTACACGGGTGGGTGGAACCGGAAGTATCAACATTAATTGCAGAGTTATTGTTGCAACACACCGCGATCTGGCTGAAGAAGTGAAAAAAGGAAGATTCAGAGAAGATCTTTATTACCGTCTGTATGGCCTGACCATAAAAATGCCCCCTTTACGCGAAAGAGGCAACGACATTCTTATGCTGGCATCTTTTTTTATTAGTTCATTTTGCAAAGAAAATGGTATCAAAATAAAAACACTAAGCACTGCTGCCAAAAATAAGTTGATGCAATATCATTATCCCGGTAATGTTCGCGAATTGAAGTCTCTGGTAGAGTTGGCATGTGTTCTGGCCGAAGGCCAGGAGATAGCAGAGAATGATATACAACTCAATGAGATTTCCGGCTCAGCCGGATTTCTCTCCAAAGAGCTTACACTGGAAGAATATAACCGGCGAATTATTCATCACTTTCTTGAAAAGTATGATCAGAATGTGATACTTGTTGCAGAAAAACTTGACATTGGTAAATCAACCATCTACCGAATGTTAAAAAAGGAAAAGGAGCATACCGAATAACAATGGCTTTAAATCGTTTTACCGAACCCCAGAAACAATTCATTCGCAAATTACAACCTGGCCAGCGGGCAACCGGTTATGTTAAATTATTCAAAGATTTTGGAGCATTTGTAAGCATTGGATTGGTTCAAGGACTATTGCATAATAAGAATATAAGCTGGGCACGAACCACAGATCCTGCAGATGTATTGAGGGTTGGACAAAAAATTGAAGTGGTAATACTTGATGTTGATTATGAAAAGTTCAGAGTGTCTCTGGGGTTGAAGCAGTTGCAGCTTGATCCCTGGGAAACATTTTGTAATAATTTTAACGTTGGTGATAAGATAGCCGGAACCGTTGCACGTGTAAAACCCTTTGGTGCAGTGCTTGAGATAGTCCCGGGGGTAGAAGCTTTACTTCATAAAAATGAGATCATTATGCCGGAGGAAGAAAAAAATGAATTTATATTAGCGGTAGATGATGTGTATGAGGTTGAGATCACCGAATTGATCAAAGATGACAGAACCTTAAGGGTGAGGCTCACCTGAAACCGGTTTTCAAGGCACCGGTGATACATATGGTTTTCAGGATATTAACAATTGAGGCTTGCCCCTCACTTTTTCTTAACTTTGGACGCTGCATTATGCTGCTCAAGAAACAGGATTTATGGCACAGATAGAAATGAAAATGCCCAAAATGGGCGAAAGTGTTGCAGAGGCAACAATTATTAAATGGCTTAAAAATGAAGGCGATGCGGTAGAAGCCGATGAATCAGTATTGGAGATCGCAACTGATAAGGTTGATTCAGAAGTTCCTTCCACCACCTCAGGTGTTTTGGTCAAAAGGTTGTTCAATGAAGGTGATGTGGTACAGGTAGGCGCTGTTATAGCTATGATCAGCACCGATGGTGCTGCAGAGCCTGCAACAGCACCTGCTGCCGAAACTCCTGCAAAGGTTTCAGCTCCGGCTACTCCGGAGCCTGTGCCTTATATTCCTGCTGTTCAGGTTCCTTTAGCAGAACCGGTTGTCAGCACCAACGGCAGATTTTATTCACCACTGGTAAGAAACATCGCAAAAGCAGAAAATATAGGTCAGCATGAACTTGACACTATCCCGGGAACGGGTGCTGAAGGACGAGTTACAAAGAAAGACGTGATGTTATTTCTGGAAAAGCGAGGTTCGGGTGCACCGTTGGTTGCTCCGGCACCACAGGCTGCTCCGGCATCACAGGCAACTTCAGAAAGTAAACCAGCTGCTCCGGCCAAAGCGGAACCAGCGATTGTTTCAGGATCTGAAGAGATCATTGAAATGGATCGTATGCGTAAGCTCATTGCTGAGCATATGGTACGTTCAAAACATACCTCGCCTCACGTAACTTCTTATGTAGAAGCTGATGTCACTAATCTGGTGAACTGGAGGAACAAGGTTAAAAAGGAGTTTGAGAAGAGAGAGAATGAAAAGATCACTTTCACACCAATATTCATTGAGGCCATTGTAAAAGCTATCAAAGATTTTCCAATGATCAATATCTCCGTTGACGGAAACAACCTTATCGTTAAAAAGAATATCAATATTGGAATGGCAGCCGCTTTACCAACCGGTAATTTGATTGTTCCTGTTATTAAGAATGCTGACAGGATGAACCTGCTGGGGCTTACCAAAACGGTGAATGACCTGGCATCGCGTGCACGCATGAACAAGTTACAGCCCGATGAGATACAGGGAGGTACTTATACCATAACCAATGTAGGAACCTTTGGTAATGTAATGGGAACACCTATAATAAACCAACCTCAGGTAGCCATTATGGCCGTGGGTGCAATTCGTAAGAAGCCAGCCGTTATTGAAACTCCTGCCGGCGATTTTATAGGTATCAGGCACATGATGTTCCTGTCCCATGCATACGACCACAGGGTTGTTGATGGTGCATTAGGAGGTAGCTTTGTGCGCCGAGTGGCCGACTATCTGGAACAGTGGGATGTGAACAGAGAGATCTGATTTCACTTTTGGAATAAAAATATCATTAACAATACAATCAAAATCTGAATATGATCAGGTCAGTAAAACTTGCCGGAGGGTTAATCTTAATTTTAATTATTAGCCAAAATACTTTTGCTCAAACAAGTTCACGCAGAGGTCCGCCACCTCTTACTAAAGATCAGGCGAAAGATGTGAGTAAGGAGGCAGAGACTATCTATAAGAATGAAATATATAAAGATGCGATAGCTCCATACCTGAGACTAGTTGATTATGATGCTGAAAATACCGAGTATAATTACAATCTGGGTATGAGTTACCTGAATTCAAACGTAGATAAAAAAGAGGCCTATAAATATCTGGCAAAGGCAGCTGATAAAAAAGACGCTCCTAAAGATGTAATGTACCAGTTGGGAAGGGCTTTACTCGTTGCGGGCCTGTATGACGAGGCCATTGATGCATTTGACAGATATAAAACAGAAAGCGGAAGTAAGATCGATTCAAAACTCCTGGTAGACCTGCATATTCAATGGTGTAATAATGCTAAAGAACTGATCAAAAATCCGGTTGATGTCACTTTTACAAATCCGGGCGATAAACTTAACAGTAAGTATCCTGATTATGGCCCTGTAGCCATGGCTGTTGACACCATTGTGTATTTCACTTCCAACCGCCAGGGTAATTCAGGCGGAATTGTAGACGGGTATGGTGAGATTGTCAGTGATGGCTATTACAGTTATCAATCTGGTGGTGCATGGGTACGGGCTAAAAATCTAAGCTATAATGTTAACTATGCCGGGTATGATGTAGTTACGGGTATCAACTCTAACGGTTCGCGCCTGTTGGTTTATAAGGAAGGTGATGGCATATCAGGTGATATATACATATCAGTTCAGAGTGGTAAAACATGGCAAAAGGCTGAGGTGCTTGACAAGGCTTTTGAAACAAGGGATACTGAAACAGGTGCCAGCATATCTCCTGATGGTAAAACCATTTATTTCGCTGCCGAGTTGAAAGGTTCCCTTGGCGGTAAAGATATTTATATGTGTTACCAGGATTCTACCAAACAATGGAGCGATCCTATCAACCTGGGTCCTGAAGTTAATACACCTTATAACGAAGACAACCCATTCATCTGGCACGATGGTCAAACATTATTCTTTGCTTCAGAAGGGCATAACTCAATGGGAGGTTATGATATTTTCAAAACAAGTTCGCCTGACAAGGCCGCTAAATGGACCACACCGGTGAATATCGGTTATCCGTTGAATAACTCAGATGAAAACAAGGACTTTACACTTTGTGCTGACGGTAAATCAGGATTTATTGCTGCTTTACGTGATAGTGGTGAAGGTGATCTGGATATATGGCAGTTCAAAACCAAAGATCCACTGGTGAGCGGTAATAATGTGCTATTACATGGTAGTATGCTGGCAAATACCGGATTACCTGCCAAGAATTCAATGTGTATCATCAACAAGGTTTCTACAGGAGAAACATTAGGTATCATGGAAGTTTCAGGTTATGCTGCCGAATTCTTCATCCTTTTACCTCCCGGCAAATATGAACTTCAGGCACGTGATCCAAGAGCAGGAAACCTGGCCGAAGAGGTTATTATTAC
>JAHEMF010000033.1 GCA_024643795.1 Bacteroidota bacterium
TCAATCAGGTTCTCCTGGACTCAACTTTTCACAAGGAACAACCAGGTGGGATATATCCGGATCAATAACAGTTCCCACTGCCAATTTTATAATCCCCGGAGGTTTTCCTTTGATAAGTGGTATATCAGGTAATGATCCTGAACTGGACAAACAAACCCCTTATGAATTTGGACTTATTGATCCTATATCAAATGCTGATTCAGTGCGATTCGTGATCTATTCCAAGGGGTCATACATTTATGCCAATATACCAGGAGTACCTAATTCACATACCTTTCAACCAGAGCTTTTACAACACCTTGATTCAGGAAAAGGTATTCTGATGATTGTTGCTTTCAAATGGAATGAAGTGAAGGTTAATGGATCTACATTTGCTATACTTCATCAAACTACAACTTCTGCCTCAGTGACTATAAATTAATTTTTTAATAAATTTACATGCTAAGGTGCTTTTCAAATCACACTTTTCATGTACTCTTTTTCAAAAAGGCCGCTTCTGAGGCCGGTAATATTTTTTTCGCTGGGTATAGTAACTTTTCTTGAAGGAAATGACTTGATCTTCATTATCGTAATTGCAGCAATTTTATTCATGATTACTGCAATCTCTCTTTTCAACTATAAATTTTTGTTGAAAATTATCCTTTGTCTTTCAGTGTATTATAGTTGTGGCTATGTTATCTCAAAAATTAAATGTGATATAAATTCAAATGATCATTTTTCAAAAAAAAATAAAATCATCAGAATTAAAGGCAAAGTGAAAGCACCTCCTGAAGATAAAAGAAAGTATCGGCAACTTATCTTAAGTGCAGTAAGTGTTTCAACAAGATCCGGTGATTATAGCTGCTCAGGAAATGTCTTGGTCTGGATGCCAATATCAGATCAACTTCTGCAAGTCGGAGATGAGTTGGTTCTCAAAAGCAAGGTGAATTGTATTAAGAACTCCAACAATGGATCAGGATTTGAAGCTGCCAGTTACTACCAATCTCAAAACATATACTATCAAACCTTCCTAAAGAGTCGTGATTATATTGTTTACTCAAATATGAACACAAGCATTTTACAAAAATCAAAGGATATTCAGATGGCCTTTATTAGAAAGATCAAAAGAATATTAGGAGAAGGCGACGCTTTCGACCTGACAAGTGCAATTATTACAGGCTATAAAAACAATATTACCAATGAAAAAAGATCATATTTCAGTAAGAGTGGAGTAGTTCATGTATTATGTGTTTCAGGGATGCATACCGGTATGATCTTTTTAATGATAAGACAAATAATGCTCATACTTTTTTATGGCAGGAAAGTACCCGAATATACATGGCTATTCACCCTGATTCCATTATGGTTCTATGCATTTATCACAGGTTTAACACCGTCAGTTACCCGGGCATCATTTATGCTGAGTTTATGGATCTTTTCAAAATGCTTTAATAAATATGCGGATCCGATAAACATCCTTTGTGCATCAGCTTTGGTTTTGATGCTGATTAACCCATTTATTATTACACACGCAGGTTTTCAGTTGTCATACATTGCAGTTGGAGGAATAATGGTGTTTCATTCTGAAATAGCAACTATTTTACAGCCGTTAAACAAAATCATGAAGACTATATGGGGAGCTTGTTGTATTAGTATTTCAGCACAATTAACAACCACACCATTATCGGTTTATCTATTCGGGATATTTCCTGTTTACTTTTTAATAGGAAATTTAATGGCAATCCCAATCACAGCGATTATATTGTATGCATCTATTTTATTACTACCCTTTTCAGATTTGTCATTTTTTGCAGAAGCCTACAGATTCATCATCGAGATATCAACCACAACTTTACTGAATTGCCTTCAATTTCTATCCAATTCATCATTTTCCACCTTAGAAATTAAAGACTTGAATATAATTGATGTATTATTAATTTATAAATTCATTTACCTTATTTACAAGTGGGGAAAAACAAAATCAACATCCTACTTGATACTGATATTGGCGGGGTTGATAATTACCATAAATTATCATTTTACTTTATCTTAAAGGTCGTTTAATTTGAAGAATTCATTTGCTCTGATTCCTTTTTCAGTTTGCATCAGTGTACAACATTCATTTACAGGATCATGTTCAAAGTAAAGAACATAATTATTACGCAACGCTTCATCTAAAAAATTTGATTTTTCACCTAATGTCAATAATGGTCGTGTATCGTAGGCCATCACATATGGGACAGGTAAATGACCCGCTGACGGAATTAGGTCGGCCATGAAAACAATAGTTCTTCCCTTGTATTGTATCATAGGAAGCATCATGGATTCAGTGTGTCCATTTACTGTTTGAACTTTGAATCCAAGTTCATTTTCGGAATTTTTGTTATAAAATTTAAGTTGACCACTCTCCTTCATAGGCATTATATTTTCAGAAAGAAATGAAGCCTTTTCACGAGGGTTAGGCTTTGTGGCCCATTCCCAATGCTCTGCATTACTCCAGAAATGTGCATTTTTAAAGGCAGGTACAAAGGCAGATCTGTCTTTATTCCACATAATACTTCCTCCACAATGATCAAAATGCAGATGAGTCAAGAATACATCGGTGATGTCATCCTTTGAAAATCCCGCATTTTTTAGCGAACTGTCAAGCGATTTATCTCCGGATAAATAATAATAGCTGAAAAATTTATCAGATTGTTTATCACCGATCCCATTATCAATAAGGATCAACTTGTTCCCATCTTCAACCAACATGCATCTCATAGCCCAATTGCACATATTGTTTGGGTCAGATTCATTTAGCTTATTCCAAATAGATTTAGGCACAACTCCAAACATAGCACCACCATCTAGCTTAAAGTATCCGGTATCAATTGTATGTAATTTCATTCCTAATAATTGGCTTTTATTTAACTGACTTCCTTATGTTTCTTCGTTCTCTTTTCATTTCCTTGTAATCTCCTTGAACCATTGGTAGTAAGCTGGATTCAATACCCGTTATAATGGATTTTACAATGAAATTTACTATCGATTTGTTTTCATTTCTATGAAAATTGATCCTGCCCTGAAAATACTTTTTTGTTTCAGGACCATATTCATTTGAAATATATGTATTCGCCATTAAGGTCATGAATTTTGAATTTAATTTCCTCGGTTTGGTTTTGCCATCTACCTCAGACTTGGCTAGTTCTTTTTCTGATTCAAAATAGATTTTTGATAAATCATGGTATTTGATATCAAGTCTACCTTTTGACAGTTTATTATTTCCATTGAACCAGAAGTTAATATAATCAAGTTTTCCCTCATTGAACTTTATTTTCAGCAAATGTTCAGACAATGGGTTTAGTGAAGCAAATTGCAATTTACTAATTGAACCAATTGTATGGAACCGCTGTTTTTTATCCGTAACATTCATTTTAATATCCAAAGCTAAATCCCCGGATTTCATAAACTTACCACTGAGTTTGATACTCAAGGTATCATTGATATTTAACTTCTCAGGTAATGTTGTTATGTTATCAATGTTTATGGAAATGTTATCTAAATAAATATTTGCAACATCTTTAGCATTTTCACCCCATTCCTGATAATGTACTTTTCCATCTTGAATGACTAAGCTGGGAATATCGATTACCGACTCCATTTCTGCCAAAAGTTGAGAGGGCAGAGGTTTGAATTTAAATATCGGATCAGGTAATCTTTTATCTCTATAAATTTTTATATCAGGAGTTTGAACCTTCAATTCAGACAAATGAATTGATCTATTCTCCAGTAATTTATCAAAATCTAAATTCTTTATTTCAACCTTCTTTATTTTTATCTGCATCCAATCTGTTTCAAATTGTACAGACTTCATGTATGTTTGAGGGTCCTGTTTTGGAATAAAGTTGAGGTTTATCAGGCTTAGAATTTTACTTTCAGGATCATAATGCAGGCTGTCAAGTGAAATTGATATATTTTCAACAGCATCAACATTAATATTTTTCAAGCCAATACTCAATCTATCATATTTAAAATATGATCCAGCACTTATAGTTGAACTATCTACTAAAACTCCCGTCAATGAATAATTGAGGGAATCAAAAGTCAGGATTCTAACTGTATCAGTTTGATCTACATTAAATACACTCAGTTTTGCATTACTCAGTTGCAGTTTTGAAACTCTTGCAGTCAAAAAAGTAGGTGTTATCACACTTTTAACAAAAGTATGTTCTTCTCTACCAGTCTTACTGCTTACATTTCTGTACAATTCTATATTGGGTTCCTGGATCGAAATCTCTGAGATCTTTAAAGTATTATGAAAGATGAGTGAAAATACATTTAGATTCACAAGGCGAAATTCAGTCAACGTTGCTTTTATTCTAGAATTAACAGGCTCGTCAGACTTATTATCAAAGTGGGGAACTATTTTTAAATCAGTAATAGTTAATTCCCCACTAAACCATTTAAAATTGATAGCATCAAAAATGAAATCATATTTTCTGTCGGGATTGTTGTTTATTATTTGAGCGAGTCTGGTTTTAACAACATTATTAAGAATATAGTTACCGACAAAAAATGTCAAAAATGCTAAAACAAGTAAGCTGATGGAAATTGCCTTAAAGGTTCTCATTATTCTGATAAAAAATCATGAAGCATGCTAAGATAATACAGAAGGAAGAAAAAACACGATCAGCCATTTAAATTATCTGACTTAGAGGGTATGTAGAATATGAGCAAGATATTGTTAATTAAATCAGAAATGAGTGAATCTCAACATCTCAAAAGGTTTTAAATTTGACGGAATGAGCAAGGTAGCCATATGAAAGTACACTTTATAGCAGTAGGGGGAGCAGCCATGCATAATCTAGCATTGGCATTACATTATAATGGCGCAGAGGTGACAGGGTCTGACGATGAGATCAATGAGCCCTCTCGTTCCCGGCTTGATTCTGTCGGTTTATTACCTGATAAAATGGGTTGGTATCCTGAAAAGTTATCAGGAAACATTGATGCCATAATTTTAGGTATGCATGCAAAAGCGGACAATCCTGAACTTATAGAGGCTCAAAAATTAGGCATCCCGGTATATTCATATCCTGAATACATATATGAGCAGTCCAAAACAAAGAAAAGAATCGTAATTGGAGGGTCTCATGGTAAGACGACCATTACAGCAATGATTCTTCATGTATTGAAAGCTATGGAATTTGATTTCGATTATATGGTAGGGTCGCAACTTGATGGATTTGACACTATGGTACGATTATCAAATGCACCTATAATAGTATTGGAGGGAGATGAGTATTTATCAAGTCCAATTGACCGAAGGCCTAAATTTCATTTATACAAAGCCAACATTGCACTATTAAGTGGGATTGCATGGGATCATATCAATGTATTTCCAACTTTTGAACAATATGTTGATCAGTTTAAAATTTTTATTGAAACAATAGACCCTCATGGCAGTCTAATTTATTATGAACCCGATCCGGTGTTAAAATCCATCGCAGAAAGCAGCAAAGCAACAATGCACATGCAGCCCTACAAAGTACCTGATCATGTTATTGTAAATGGCGTAACATCTGTAATATTTGATAAAATGGACTATCCATTGAACATTTTTGGGAAACATAACCTCGCAAATTTAGAAGGGGCAAGGTTAATATGTGAGCATCTTGGAATTGAACGCAAAGGCTTTCTGGAACAAATAAAAAGTTTTAAAGGAGCAGCACGTAGAATGGAACTCTTATACAATCAGAATAATTACAGAATCTATAGAGACTTTGCTCATGCCCCTTCAAAACTAAAGGCTACACTTTCCGCATTGAAAGAACAATTCCCGGATATTCCTGTTACCGCCTGTATGGAATTACATACTTTTTCAAGTCTGAATAAAGAATTTCTCAAACAGTACAAAGACAGTATGAAAGATGCAGACAGAGCAATAGTATATTTTGACCCACATACTTTAAGTGGTAAAAAGATGGACATATTGGAATCGGAAGAAATTAAAAAAGGATTTAACAGACCAGACCTGGTAGTTATAACAGACAAAAATGAATTGCAAAGATTTATCAAAAACGTACATGGTAACAATGCTGTTTTGTCGATGATGAGTTCAGGTACTTTCAGCGGAATCAACATCTTACCTGATTAAACTTGCACGGATTCAGGTATTTCAATAAATTCCTCTTTAACTTTGCTTAATAACCAGTCAAGTAAAATCAGGGGGTATAGCATCCCTCATTCTTCTTAATCACCTTAAAATCAATATATTAATGAAAAATCCCTCTATCAGATTGGCAATACTTTTGTTTATTTCAATATTGCCAATATTCTCCCAGGCACAAACACTTGTAATTCAGGCTTCTTCATCAACGGATATTTGCAGCCCAGGCTGTGTTGGTCTTTCTGTAGTAAACCCTATATCAGGATATACATTTCAGTGGGAAAGACTTGTATATGATTGTGATGTTCAAACTACCCCCACATTCGCCGGAGTAAGTAACATGATCAATGCTTGTGTAACAGGTGTATATTACTGTATCTCAACCGATTCAAATGGCAATAAAGATACTTCAAATCAAATTCCGGTTAGAATTCTCAGTACTTCAGGGTTACCATCGCCATATGATCTGGGAAATGTGTTCTGCATGGATAGTATAGACTTATGTATTCCATTTGATTATTACTCAAGCTTTACCACCACTATCGTATGGTATAAGGATAATGTAGTTATTCCTGGTCAATCAGCACCAACTTACGTTGCATCAACACCAGGAACATACCGTTATTCCCTCACTGGTGCTTGTGGGACAATATCCTCAAGTTCTGTAACACTCAATCCAGTTCACCAGAAACCACAAATAGCATCATCACATGTTTCACCAGTTTGCTCACAGGAACAGGTTACATTTACTGTAACTAATTCTTTACCTGGCTATACCTATATTTGGGAAAGACAATTTCCCAATAACACATATTCGCAAATAGGCGTTGGCAACCCATTTATTTACACAATTCCTCCCAATGGAAATATAACAGTTCGTGTGAAGGCTTTTGGTGGTGGATGTAGCGTACCAACATCAGATTCACTTTCGTTGCAGATTCAATTAAATATTCCTACTGTCAGCCCTTCAGGTGTTTATCATTTTTGTGGTGGTACAACTGTTATACTTAATGCTTCACCTGGACCCATATCACCTACAGGCTATACATTTCAATGGTACAAAAGCGGCTCGCCAATTAATGGTGCCAATCAGCCTTCATATCAAACAACCAAACCAGGAAAATATGAAGTTGTTATATCCAACACCTGTGGATCCAGAATTTCACAGGTTACAGAACTGATCAAAGATACCCCTCCAACTGTGACTGCCTTTGCGAGTAGTGCAACTACCGTTTGTAAGACTGATAGTGTTGAACTTGATGCATCTGTTTCAGGATCTGCACCATTCACTTACCAATGGAAGAAGTATGGAAACAATATAATAGGGGCAATGACTCATGATTACCTTGCTAAAACTTCAGGAAAATATAAAGTTGAAGTGATTGATGCCAATGGTTGCAGAAGAACCTCCAATAACATTCTTGTATCAGTGCTTCCTCTACCATCTGCGAGCATTACTGCAAATGGAGCTACAACCATCTGTGAAGGAAATAGTGTCACATTAACAGCCAATTCAGGTTCAGGATATACTTATCAATGGAAAAATTATTCAACACCTTTACAGGGTGCTGTCAACCAGTCATTTGGAGCTGATTTTACCGGTAAGTTTAAATGTTTAGTCTCCAATGCTGCCGGATGCACCCGTGCATCAAATGCTATTTTTGTTTACAGTTTCCCTTGTCCTGGCAGATTGTCAAATGACAGTAACGGAACTCCAGAAATATCAGTAAGTGCTTTTCCAAATCCATCCAGTGGTAAGTTTAATATCATGATTGATGGATACAATACTACTTTAGTTACCATAGGGATATATGATATATCAGGAAGGTTAGTAAAAGCAGATTACAGTGAAAGTATGCCGGGATTAATCGAAGTTAATGCACTTCCAAAAGGTGTTTACATGATTGAAGTTAAGTCAGGCTCAAAACAGGAATGGGTAAAGTTCATTAGTACAGGATATTAATATTCTCTACTAAATAAAAAAGGCTTCCAAAAATGGAAGCCTTTTTTTGTTATACAAGGAAATGATCAACTATTCATTGAAACCAGAAACTCCTCATTTGATTTAGTTCCTCTCATACGGTCAAGTAAAAATTCCATAGCCTCGATTGGATTCATATCTGCAAGATGGTTTCGTAGTATCCACATTTTTTGGAGCATTTCCTTATCAAGTAATAGATCTTCACGACGTGTTGAAGAAGCAACCAGATCAATGGCCGGATAGATCCTTTTGTTCGATAGTTTTCTATCCAATTGAAGTTCCATATTTCCGGTTCCTTTAAATTCTTCAAAGATCACCTCGTCCATTTTGGAACCAGTATCTATCAGTGCTGTTGCAATAATAGTTAGAGATCCACCATTTTCGATCTTTCTGGCTGCTCCAAAGAATCTCTTTGGTTTATGCAGAGCATTAGCATCCACACCCCCTGATAAGATTTTCCCTGATGCAGGTGCTACTGTGTTATATGCCCGTGCAAGACGAGTTATTGAGTCAAGTAAGATTACTACATCATGGCCACATTCAACCATTCTTTTAGCTTTCTCAAGGACTATATTGGCAATTTTAACATGTCGTTCTGCAGGCTCATCAAAAGTGGAAGAAACAACTTCTGCACGAACACTTCGTGCCATATCAGTAACCTCCTCTGGACGCTCATCAATGAGTAATATGATGAGGTATACCTCAGGATGACTGGCAGCAATTGCATTGGCTACTTCTTTCAACAATACCGTTTTACCGGTTTTAGGTTGCGCAACAATCAAAGCTCTTTGGCCTTTACCGATTGGTGTGAACAGGTCCATCACCCTTGCAGAATAGGATGCATTATCAGGTGATAATTGCAATTTCTCATACGGAAACAGAGGGGTAAGGTGATCAAATGGTACCCTGTCTCTTACTACAGCAGGATCTTGTCCGTTTATATAGTCTACTTTGATTAAGGGGAAGTATTTTTCACCCTCTTTTGGTGGTCTTACAGTTCCTTTTACCGTGTCTCCGGTTTTTAACCCAAATAGCTTGATCTGGGATTGAGAAACATAAATATCATCCGGTGAAGCCAGATAGTTATAATCTGATGATCTTAAAAATCCGTAACCCTCAGGCATAAGCTCCAACACACCTTCACTTTCAATTATACCATCAAAATCATACGACGGTTCAACAATTTTCCGTTCTCTCTGATAACTTGCCTGCTGGCCAGAACCTGCATTGGACGTAGGTGAGCTGGTATTTGTCGGGGCATTTATTATCGGGGTTGAGGTTGAGGCTGCACTTGATGAACTCGATTCCTTAGATTTTGGAGCCTCCGGTGCTTTGGCTGTTTTTACGATTTCAGCAGACTTAGGAGCTTCATTATCAGATAATTGCTGAACAGGTGCTTCATCCGATTTCTCAGGACTTACACGCTTTCGTTTAGGCCTTCCAGGCTTACCTGAATCATCATTATTTGACGAATTTGATGATTTATTATGCTTGGGAGTGGCTGCTGCCGGAGTACTGACTTCTTTTCTAGGTTGAATAGAATCCGGATTAAGTGCTTGATAATCAAGGATTTTATAAATTAAATCTTGTTTTTTTAGACTGTCAAAACTGTCAATCTTGAGTTCCTGGGCAATTTCTTTTAATTCTGCCAGCAGCTTCTCGTTTAATGAAGCAATGTCGTACATGAAAATGGTTGGTTACAAATAGATTTAGTGAAGAATGCCTTAATGGCATGCTGTAGAGACCTTTAAGTCAGTGAAATACACAATGTATAGAGGAATTATTGCTAATAAATTTTAGAATTGAGTAAGGATCGGAAAAAAGTGTTGGGTAAAAGCGGTTCCAACAACCACTTCGATAGTGCAATTTTAGTGCTTTTAGTTTTAACAAACAAGAATTGGTAAATAATTTATTAACAAACACTTTTACAGATCCTTCCGGGGTTTTAAGCTATTTAAAATATAATTATTTTTCAGCGCCGAAATACCAGCAAAAATATATGATACAGCGCATTCAAACATTGTTCCTAAGCATCGCCTTTGCGATAGGGGTTATTTTACTTTTTGTTCCTTTCAGCTTAAAATCAGATCTAAGCACCGGTACCAATGCTGTACACACACTATATATCGATAAGACCACAACTCAAATAGGCAGTGATATATTAGTCAATGGAAACTATACATTACTAGTAATAAACTTGCTTATCTTATCTGCTGTATTGTATACAATACTGTTATTTAAAAATCGTCGTGCTCAAATCAGGATTTGTATAATCACTCTGCTGATTGAATGTATATATCTGGTGATGGTATTCTTCTTAACCAACAAGATCGGAGATACAGGAGTAGGAGTGAAGGAAAAATACTTATTAGGAACATACCTTATTGCAGCGCAAGCCTTTCTAGTCTTGTTAGCACATAGAAAAATCCGTAAAGATGAATTATTAATACAATCTGCAAATCGTATTCGTTAATAGTAATTTTCAACGCTGTTCTAACTCGATCAAATTCATTTCCGTTACTTTTCCCAAATTCAGTTCCAACTTCATTAAGGTTCTCACCTTATGAAATCCATGCTTGCCTACAGCCCCCGGATTGATCAACAATACTTCAGCAAATGCATGATGTTTCCATACTTTGGGAACGTGTGAATGTCCATATATGAATATAGAAGGAGTGTGTTTAGCAATTAAATCTCTGGCTTGCTGATTGAGTGTATTACCGTTCACAGCAATGTGTAACATGCAAACTTTAACACCTTCAACAGAAAATACCAAAAACTCAGGATACACTTTCCTGAGAACATGATCGTCAATATTTCCATAAATGGCCCTGAATGGTTTCAGTTTTGCATATTCATCTGCACAACTTAGTCCACCAATATCCCCTGCATGCCATATTTCGTCTACATCCTGACAATGAAATCTGATCCTGTCATCAATATGGCCATGGGTATCAGACAGCAGTGCTATACTAATGCTCAAATTATTTCAAGTTCAGAATTCATAGTCCATCCAACATTACCATTAGCTATTTTGATCTTCCGCCAATCTGATATAGCATCCAGTACTTCAACCTTGGTGCCTTCATGCAACATAAAAACATTTTGAGCATCCTCATCCGGAGAACCCTTTACATAAACACTGGTATTGATTATGATGGCTTCACGGTGCTGCGATAAGTGAAGATTCTGAACATAGGTCAGATATCCAAGAGTGATTGATGTTAGCAATGAAATAATAAGAACAAAAAACAGTGCTTTTTTAACAATTACAACTGCTGTGAATTTGTAAACAATGAAAATTACAAGTGTAACCCAGAGTAAAGTAACGAAAAGTATCGCACGATGATCAATAGATGTACTTACAACCATACTTTCCCACCACTCCTTATAAAATACTTTAGGAAGTGGCTCAATTTTATCTATCGTCTCTTTATAAGCCAGCTTAAGGTTATAATCAATATCTTCATCTTCAGGATCAAGTTTTTTAGCTCGCTCATAGTTAACCACGGCTTTTCCTATCTCACCAATTTTGTAATAAGCATTTCCCAAATTATAGTATACTTCACTTGTCTGATCTCCGTTCGTAATAATGTCCTCCCATAATTTTATTGCGGTTGCATACTCCTGCTGAGAGTAGTGTGTATTTGCTTCCTGAAATAAAGATTTGCTATCCTTACAGATCGCATAGCCACATGAAGCCACGATCAGAATCAGGCCAAGTGAAATTGATTTAATTATGTATCTCATTCTCAATGGATGTAATAGTACTCTCAACTGAGCTATAAATATCTGTTACACTTCTATTTTCAATTCCTCTGGCATAACTGGACATTTCACAATAATCAAGTGTATCCATTAGTTTATTGATAGTTTCTTGGCTGACGCCTGATGATGTTAATCGCATCACAGCCAGTTCTCTTGACAGATCAGATACAGGTATCTTAAGTTTATCTCCAATGAATCCATATATCACCTTGGTTATTTCTGCAAAAAATTCTTTCTCAGTACCAACTTGCATCATTTTCTTAGCAGACCGAAGTTTCTTCTTGGCAAGGGAATTGGCTCTTTTACTTTTATATCCACTGATATCTGAATCCACTTTTGACTGATGATAACGTACATAGAATACAACAGGTAATAGTAGGAGGGGGATCAGTGTAAGAATCCAAAAATAGATAGATGCAACAAAGCTTCCTGACGCATCCTTGAAATCAACATTTTGTGTTTTAATAAACCGGATCTCCCTGTTCAGCAATTGAAAATCTGATTTACCACTTCCGGAACTTATACTGGCCGAACCGGCTGCCCCTTTTTCAACCTTCAAAACAATTTTATTAGTTTTTAAAGTTACATATCGCTTTTGATTGAGATCGAAATAAGCAAATTCAATAGGAGGTATCTCATAGCTTCCCTGATGACGTGGTATAAGAAGATATTCAAATGTTCTGGTGCCTAATGCTCCATTCGAATTAATGACAACATTATCCGTGATCTTTGGATCGTATTTCTCTATGTCCGGCGAGAGATCAAATACAGGAGCATCAATCAATTTAAGATTTCCTTGACCTTTTATTTTTAGCCTGAATGTAACAGGATCATTAGCTTTTATTGAGGTCAGGTCTGCAATTCCTTCAATTTCAAATTTTCCAACAGCGCCTGAAAAGGAGGAGGGAGGACCGGATGGTAAGCCTTTAACCTGTATCTGCAGTGGTTCGCTCTTTACTGCAAATTTAACATTACGCACACCTCCCATTCCAAAAAAAGGATCATTGAAAAAAGGGTCATTAAAAACATCAAAAGGGCTGTTTGAGTTATTTCTTCTAACCTGAACCCGTGCTATACATTCTCCTTCCATGGGATCCAATACCAAAACACCGCTTTGTTGTGGAAACAGAACAACTTTTTTGATAACTCCAACTTGAAAATTAACGCCATTATAAACCTCGTTAGTAAGTTGCAACTGAGATGGAAGTTCAATATCATGAGACCAAAAGCCATTAAGTGATGGTACTTTATTGATACCATAGTTGATCAAAGGTACCGTTGAATATAATTTATAAGTAGCTACCAGAGCCTCACCCTGGTACAAAGATTTCTTACTTGCCTCAACCTTGATATAGATGTTTTTAGATGAAATGTTACTTTTTTCATCTGTGTTTTGATTCTTACCACCTGACTGACCAGTACCACTGGTTGAGTTTTTGGTTACTGTTACTGAAATGGGTGTTGACATCACTTTTTGCCCATTTACAAACACTACAGCTGATCCTATCTTGAATGAACCTTCCCTTTTGGGTTGGAGAATATAACTTAGTGTTAATGACTGGGTCATATTTCCATTTATAAATTGCATACTGGTAGATTGGTTTGGCCCTGATAATACCGTGAAGTCAGACAGGTCGGGAGGCGAGAAGTTGGAACCTGATGCATTCAGTGAAAAATTGAGTTGAAATTGCTGATCAACCGCAACAGGGTTGCGTGTTACACTGGCAGTAAGAGATGCTTGAGCATTTGCAATGGATGATAATCCGGTCAATGATGAAATAATGATCAACATCATTCTCATCATAGAAAACCTTAACTCTGATATTTTGCTGAATAACATCACCAATTCTTGTCTATAACTATTTTCTGACCTTGCTTTCTAGCCATTTTTTGTTGTAATTCCTTTTCGTCATTTTTCAAAGCCTGCAAGATCCTTTCTGCATCTTCCTTGGAAATCTTAGGCTGTTCCTGCTTTCCTTCCTGATTTTTCTTCTCTTTATTTTGTTCGTTTTTATTTTCAGCAGAATCCTCATTTTTATCCTTGTTATCTTCTTTATTATCCTTGTTCTGCTGATCCTTATTGTCCTTATTATTCTGATCGCTTTTGTTGTCCTGATTTTGTTGTTGCTGCTGTTGTAATTTCATTTTGGCATAAGCAAGGTTATACCTTGTATCATCATCTTCAGGATTCAATCTTAATGCATTTTTAAATGAATTTATACTTTCCTCAAATTTACCATCTTTTAGTTGAGAGTTACCAAGGTTATGCCATGCATGGGATTTTGAAATTTTATCAGGTGCCTTTTCTATTATATTTTGATACTCTTTACCTGCATCTGAAAATTTTTCCTGCCTGTAAAATGCACTACCCAGATTATAACTTCCAGCATATGAACTATTATTTATCTCTAAAGCCTTGCGATAGTCTACTTCAGCATCTTCATACTTACCATGCTCAAAATTTTCATTTCCTTTTCGAATAAGAACTTTCTCTTGGCTTGATTGTCCATGAATAAATGGTGAATTCAAAGTACTCGCTATGCCGCACAGAACAGCGAATATGTATGATTTTTTGATGGTCATATTATTTGTTGTTCAAATTATCAATACTTTTCTTATTGTACTCGCCAAAAAGGTTAAGCTTTTTTAACAAATTACTTCTTTTACCTGAAATGAATTGTTCTAACAAGAGCAAGAGTATTGCAAGGCCAAGAAAATACTGGAATTGATCGTCATAGTCTGTGAACAATTTTGATGCAAACTCTTTCTTTTCCATAGATCTTATCTGATCCATTATTGTTTTCAATCCATCTTCAGAATTGGTAGCTCTGACAAATTTTCCTTTTCCGGCATCACACATATCCTGAAGAGTGAATTGGTCAAGTTTAGAAACAACTGCCTTTCCTGATTTATCTTCAAGGTAACCAACTGACCTGCCACCACGGTAAAGCGGAACAGGAGCTCCTTCATTTGAGCCCATGCCAATTGCATGAACATGGATACCTTTTTTAGCTGCTTCCTTTGCAGCTTCAACCGGATCATCTTCATGATTTTCTCCATCGGTAATTACAATTATTGCACTATTATGTGTTACAGAATCACCAATCGATTCGGATGCAAGGTCAATAGCACTTCCTATTGCTGTTCCCTGAGTAGGAACCATATCTGTTGAAATTGTGGAAAGAAACAATTTTGCTGCTGCATAATCGCTGGTTATCGGCAACTGAACATAAGCCTGCCCGGCAAATACAACAAGTCCAATCCTGTCTCCCTGAAGCTGACTTATAAGCCTATAAATCGCCTGCTTAGATCGTTCAAGTCTTGATGGCTTGATATCTTCAGCATTCATACTGTTTGATACATCAAGTACTATTACAACATCAACACCTTCCCGTTTCACTTCTTCAAGTTTAGAACCAAGCTGCGGCCTCATTACCGCAAACACCAATGCACTGAAAGCGACAATTAATAGTAAAAACTTAAGCAATGGTTTCGATCGTGACACTTCGGATGTTAACCTTTCGCTCAATTCCCGTTCTGCAAATTTATCCAAAGCCTTTTTCTTCCAGTTTGAGAAGACAAGGAATAGTAAAGTCGCTACAACCAGAAAGGCGTAGAACCATGCATATTCCATATGTACTATCTTAAACATTTATCAGGGCAATTTTTTCAATAATGTATATCTAAGCAAGATCTCAAGCATCAGGCAAACCAATGCTGCGATGGCATAAGGCAGATATTCTTCAGTATATCTTTTAAATTCCGTTATCTCAATTTTCGTACGTTCCATTTTATCAATCTCCTCGTAAATAGACTTCAACTTATCATTATCAGTAGCACGAAAGTATTTTGCATCTGTTGCGTCGCTGATCTGTTGTAGAATATCTTCATCTATTTGTACCTCAATATTCTGATACTGTATTCCAAATGGTGTTTTAAAAGGGTAGGGGGCTAACCCGTTCCTGCCAACACCAATGGTATAAACTCTTATTCCAAATGTTCTAGCTATTTCCCCTGCCGTAATAGGAGCAATAGATCCGGAATTGTTCACTCCATCAGTCAACAATATGATGACTTTGCTTTTTGCCGGACTGTCTTTTATTCTGGCAATTGCGGTAGCCAGACCTTCACCTATCGCTGTCCCATCTTCAAGCAAACCGCTTTTCATATCACTCATAAGATTCAACAAAACCGAATGATCACTTGTGATTGGGCATTGAGTAAAACTCTCTCCACTAAAAACAACCAGTCCAATAACATCACGAGATCTGTCCTGAATGAATGCTGAGGCTACGCGTTTAGAGGCCTCTATTCGGTTTGGCTTAAGATCTTCTGCCAACATACTACTAGAAACATCCATGGCCATGACTATTGCAATTCCTTCTGAGGTCACATTGGTACCTTTGCTGGAAGAGCGAGGTCTTGCCAGAGCAACTATTAACAACCCTAGTACTGTGAGTCTCAAAAATAATGGAAGC
The DNA here is from genome assembly GCA_024643795.1 of Bacteroidota bacterium. Classification (GTDB taxonomy): domain Bacteria; phylum Bacteroidota; class Bacteroidia; order AKYH767-A; family OLB10; genus JAHEMF01. The sequence continues at coordinate 16,358 of JAHEMF010000033.1, forward strand.
CAAAGTAGTCTTTGACGTAATGTTGGTTTTACATTTAGTAAATCACCAGTTGTAGGAAATACTATTTCCGTTCGCTTAACTTTATTGATACGATATCTGATAAATACTAAAACTGGCAAAAGGATCAGCAACCAAAGAAATTGCGGATTGGCAAATGTGATGTCTGCGAACCTCATTTCTGTTGACCTCCGTTCTGTAAGTTACCGTTCAAATCAGGGATATTGCTATTCACAAAGGCAACAGCACTGCTCATAGATTTCTCATTGTCCTCATGTCCGGGAATAAGTTTGGCAAATTTGACCAGATCGGCAAGTGTTAACACCGATTCCAAGTCCTGTTTCACAGGTTGAGTTTGTGCCATTATATCATTCAACCTCATTATTTCATCAGTTGTAAGTTCCATAGCATGAATTCTCCATCTACCTGCAATGAATTGCCGGAGAATATCTGAAATCTTTGAGTGGTACTCTTTATACAACCCCTTTTGCCACAATTTAGAATCTTTCAGGATCTTTAATTCTTCAAGTGCTAATTCATGAGCAGGCCTTGCTGGGATATTGACCTCAGGTAATGCTTTGTTTTTTTGCTTTTTAATAAGATAATAGATCAACAATCCAAACAGAATTAGTCCAATAACTCCAAAAAGATATGGTAACGCTTCCTGCCAACTGAATGGCATCTGCTGAAGTCCTTTTATATCTTTGATAGCTTTAGATGTATCAACCACAACGGTTCTTACTTCTAATAATAACGCTTCGGTTGAAACTCCTGTTTTATCAGTTGCAATGCGAGCTGAGTCATTACTTAAGAAAACAGGAGGAATCACATAAAAACCTGAATCAAATGCAGTGATTATAAACCGCTGGGAATACAAGGTGCTCAAACCCTCAACAATTGAATCAACTATACCAATATCTAAAACCTCAATTCCGCTGATCGTATCATTAATTTGAGGGAAGTCAGCAATTTTACCTTTAGGAACTTTTAATTCATATCGCAAGCCGGTTTGTTCACCAATACGGATCACATTGGTATCCAGTTCTGCAGTAAATTCAATATTCTGAGCACTTGCAAGACCTGGAATAATCAGGGATGCGAATAGGAATATCGCTATCAACGACTTTGTAAAAAATGCTACATATGTTACAGCGCAAAATCTGCTAATCATATCTATCTTTTTTCCCTTCTTTTAAATAGACTTAACAATGGCTGAATATAACTGGATCCGGTTTCTATGATGGTGTTATCAACGCCACTTTTTGCAAACATTTCATTTAGCTGTTTCTGCTTGTTCAAGTAGTTGTCATGGAATTTGTTCCTTACTGATTTACTAGCTGTATCAACCATCACTTTTTGTCCTGATTCTGCATCCAAAAGGCTTACCATTCCAACATCCGGCAATTCAGATTCCCTGATATCCTTTATCCGTAAGGCAACCAGATCATGCTTGCGCGCAGCTATTTTAAGTGCGTCATTATATCCATCATCAATAAAGTCAGAAATAATAAAGGCAATACACCGCTTCTTTATCATATTTGTAAAATAGCGAAGAGCTGCACCAATGTCTGTTCCCTTTCCTGAAGGTTCAGTTTCGATAAGTTCTCTTATGATCCTTAGGATATGGGTTTTACCCTTTTTAGGAGGTATGAATTTCTCAATCTTATCACTGAATAAAATGGCGCCGATCTTATCATTATTTTGAATGGCACTAAATGCCAGCACAGCACACAATTCCGTTATAAGCTCATTTTTGTATTGAGCTCTTGTACCAAATGCCCCTGACCGGCTGATATCAACCAAAAGCATTACCGTCAGTTCTCTTTCTTCCTGAAACACCTTGATGTAAGGGTGGTTAAATCTGGCAGTAACATTCCAGTCAATTGCTCTGATATCATCTCCAGGATAATATTCTCGAACTTCACTGAAAGCCATACCACGTCCCTTGAATGCACTGTGATATTCTCCCGAAAAGATCTGGTTTGAAAGTCCTTTGGTCTTGATCTCGATCTTTCTGACTTTTTTAAGCAGCTCGGTGGTTTCCATATTTCGAAAAAAGTGAGTCCCTACGGTACTTCAACAGTGTTTAAGATCTCATTGATCACTTCATCGGTAGTTACATTTTCCGCTTCAGCTTCATAGGTTAAACCGATGCGATGCCTCATAACATCATGGCTTACTGCCCTAACGTCCTCAGGTATCACATAGCCGCGACGTTTGATGAATGCATAGGCTTTAGAAGCATGTGCAAGGTTTATACTGGCTCGTGGTGATGCCCCATAACTTATCAGTTGTTCAAGTTTGCCAAGTTTGTTTTCCTTGGGAAATCTCGATGAAAAAACAATATCAAGGATATACTTCTCAATTTTTTCATCCATATAAACTTCACGAACAGTATTTCTTGCTTTTATGATCTCATCTACTCCCACAACAGGTTTAATGACCGGTTTATCCACCGCCAGATTCTGGCGTATAATTTCTCTTTCTTCTTCCTTTCCGGGATAACCTATAACAATCTTAAGCATGAACCTGTCTAACTGAGCCTCAGGCAAAGGGTAGGTACCTTCCTGTTCAATTGGATTCTGTGTAGCTAACACCAGAAACGGCTCATCCAGTTTAAACGATTCTTCGCCGATGGTGACCTGCCGCTCTTGCATCGCTTCCAATAATGCACTTTGCACTTTAGCCGGTGCTCTGTTTATCTCATCAGCAAGTATAAAATTGGCAAAGATTGGACCTTTACGGACAATGAATTCCTCACGCTTTTGGTTATAGATCATAGTACCTAAAAGGTCGGCTGGTAAAAGATCCGGAGTGAACTGAATTCTACTGTAGCGAGCATGGATAGCACTAGCTAATGATTTGATTGCTAGAGTTTTGGCTAGTCCGGGAACTCCCTCCAATAAAAGATGTCCATTGGACAAAAGGCCTATCAACAGCCTTTCCACCATATTTTTTTGGCCAATGATCATTCTGCCAATCTCCATGTTGAGTAACTCAACAAAAGCACTCTCCGTCTGAATTTTCTCGTTGATTTCTTTAATGTCAGTCATATTTTTATATCAGTAAAAGCTTTGCAATGTTAATTCAAAATAAATGAAATTATTATGAAGTATCCTGTTGAATACACACTAAATCAATATGTTCTGGTATAATTTTGACTCTCCAATATTTATACCTTTGCTGAGTGAAACGCTTCTTTTTACGAATCTCATTTGATGGAACTGACTTTTCTGGTTGGCAGATCCAGGAAAACTCAAATAGTATACAGCAAACATTGAATGAGGCTTTGTCAGTATTGTGTGGTGAAAATATACAATCTACCGGATGTGGAAGAACAGATGCCGGAGTACACTCTAATAAATTCTATGTTCACTTTGATACATCCAAGGAATCACCGGTGAATGAAGATTTTACCTACCGGATAAATTCAATTCTTCCGGAATCCATCGTAGTACACGAGGTGATACCTGTAAATGCTGAAGACCATGCCCGTTTTAGTGCTATTTCAAGAACCTATGATTATTACCTCCATCATGCAAAGAATCCATTTGTAGGAAGGTACAGCCTATTTCACCCAACAGTTCCAGATCATACCATCATGAATGAGGCATCTGCCTTTTTGATCGGGCAAAAATCATTCAAGGCATTCAGCAAAGGGCATTCGCAGGTAAGTAACCATATTTGTGAAATAACACGGGCAGAATGGAAGTATATCTTACCTGAGAACCGGTCCGTATTTACAATTTCATCCAACAGGTTTCTCAGGGGCATGGTACGTGCCATTGTTGGCACCCTGCTAAAGGTTGGTACCGGAAAGTTGACCACGGAGGAGTTTCAAAATATCATTTCCAGTGATAACAGAGATAATGCAGGACCTTCTATAGCTGCATATGGTTTATTCTTGAGTGATGTTCAATACCCTTTCATCCCCTCACCTGATACTGAAGATAAGAAAGCATCATTTTTAAAAAAATGAAGGAACAGTCAAAGGGGATTTTTGAACTCACTAATCTGTCGCGTTTATTCAGATACGTAAAGCCATACAGGTCTTTATTTTATATCACAGTACTCCTGACTCTGCTAATTGCAATTTTGGGCCCGTTAAGGCCATGGCTTACTCAATATACACTCGATAATTACATATTGAATTCTGACAAGAAAGGTTTACTGGTATTTTCAGCCTTACTGGTAGGTATACTGATACTTCAGTCGCTCATCCAGTTTTTTTATACTTATCAAACCAACCGGTTGGGTCAGTATGTGATCAGGGATCTGAGAGTTGGTCTTTACAAACATATTTTAAAATTCAGGATGACCTACTTTGACAGAACTCCAATTGGTACCCCTGTTACAAGGACGGTTAGCGATATAGAAACCATAGCTGACATCTTTTCTGATGGTTTGATCGTTATCATTGGCGACATCCTTCAACTAATAGTTATTATCGGGTGCATGATATATCTGGACTGGAGACTAACTCTTATTTGCCTGTCAACAGTCCCTTTGCTCATAATTGCAACCAACATTTTTAAAAACAAAGTAAAGAAGGCATTTTCGGAGGTTCGCACTCAAGTTGCTGCTTTAAATGTATTTGTTCAGGAACACCTTTCGGGGATGAGAATTTTGCAGGTATTCAACCGTCAGAATGAGGAGATGAATGCATTTAAGAATATCAACCGTGAGCATATGAAAGCCAACATCAAATCGATCTGGGCCTACAGTGTTTTCTTCCCTGTAGTAGAAATATTATCTGCAGTTTCGCTTGGACTGGTAGTGTGGTGGGGAGTAGGAGATGTCATTGATGATCGTGCCACCTTTGGTACACTGGTTGCCTTCATCATGTATATCAACCTTTTATTTCGTCCCATGAGAGAGCTTGCTGATAAATTCAATACACTTCAAATGGGAATGGTTAGTTCTGAGCGCATCTTTGATGTCCTTGACACTCCTACAGGGCAGAGAACTGAAGGAAAGCACACCTCTTCAAACATTGATGGCACCATTGAATTCAAAGATGTTTGGTTTGCTTATAAAGGTGATGATTGGGTGCTTAAGGGTATTAGCTTTAAAATAACTGCAGGTGAAACAATTGCAGTTGTAGGTGAAACCGGAGCAGGAAAAAGCACCATCATTAATCTGATAACCCGAATGTATGATATTCAAAAGGGTAGCATCCAGATCGATGGTATAAATATTTGCGAATATGACCTTAATTTTCTGCGAAGTAAAATTGCATTAGTGCTTCAGGATGTCTTTCTATTCTCAGATTCTGTTTACAATAATATAACTTTAGATGACAGCAAAATAAGTCCTGAACAGGTTGAGGAATCTGCAAAGTTAGTCGGTGCCAAAGAATTCATAGATAAGCTTCCCGGAGGTATGGAATACAATGTTAGAGAACGCGGTACAATGTTATCACTGGGACAAAGACAGCTGATCTCATTCATCAGAGCTTATGTTAGAAATCCTTCCATACTTATTTTAGATGAAGCAACTTCATCCATTGATCCGGAGAGTGAAGCATTAATCACTAATGCAACTCACGTCATTACAAAAGGAAGAACCTCTTTGGTTATTGCACACAGGTTGTCTACAATTAAGTCAGCCAGTAGAATCCTCGTACTTGAACAGGGTGGTTTGATTGAAAGTGGTACTCATGAAGAACTACTACTTGCAAATGGCAGATATAAAAGGCTTTATGAGATTCAATTTCAACTTACAACTTAATTTTCTATAAATATTTGAATTACAGCACTCTATTAACTTTTGATGGCATGGAAATTTAAAATATTTAAGTATTATTGCAATTGATAACACATTAAACTAAAAATTATGGGCTTTATAAGTGAGTTCAAAATATTCGCCATGAAAGGCAATGTTGTTGACATGGCTGTTGGTATCATCATTGGGGGCGCTTTTGGCAAGATCGTATCTTCAATGGTAAATGATATTATAATGCCAATTGTATCAGTACTTACAGGGGGTGTTAGTTTCAATGATATGAAATATACCATTGCCGAAGCAATTAATGAAAATGGAGCAGTAGTAAAAGAGGCTGTTACTTTAAATTATGGTGCATTCATACAAACAGCAGTTGATTTTACAATAATTGCCTTTGTCATCTTCATGATGATAAAAGCCATGAATAATTTAAAGAAAAAAGAAGAAGCAGCACCAGCGGCTCCTCCGGCACCTACAAAGGATCAGGAATTATTATCAGAGATCAGAGATCTGTTAAAGAAATAAAACTCACTTTTTTAGAATAATTAGACAATGAAACTTAAATTCATATTGTTCACCGTATTGTTGTGTGGCATATTCTCACAATTGTTTTCGCAGGATACTGCACCTGTGGATACCTCATGGAAAAGATCAGCAGTTTTTAATATCAACTTCAATCAGGTTAGCTTAAGTAACTGGGCAGCAGGGGGGGAGAGCTCTATTTCTGGTGTAGCAATTTTCAGCTATACTGCAAATTACCTAAAGGATAAAAGGTCTTGGGATAATTCAATTGACCTTGGCTATGGCTTAATAAAAAACGGAGACGATGATGTTCGGAAATCAGAAGACAAAATTGAGTTATCTACTAAACTTGGTCATCAGATCCACCCACACTGGTTCTTTTCATTACTATTAAATTTCAAATCGCAGTTTACCGCCGGCTATGATTACCCGAATGATTCCGTGAAAATTTCTGACTTCCTGGCACCGGCGCGAATTTTACTGGCTCCTGGTTTCGATTATAAACCTAATGCTCATTTTTCTGCATTGATATCTCCTGTTTCCGCACGATTGATAGTTGTGGCCAATGAGGATCTCGCAGATGCAGGTGCATTCGGAGTTGACCCGGCCGAATTCAATGAATTAGGAGAGAAGATCAAAGATGGTGAAATGTTAAGGTTTGAATTTGGTGCATTGCTCAAAGCAGTGTATGAAAAAGACGTTTGGGAAAATGTGCGTTTCAAGACTAAATTGGAATTATTTTCCGATTACCTTGAAAACCCTAAGAATATTGACGTGGATTGGGAGGTTTTACTCACTATGAAGATCAACAATTACTTATCTGCACAGATTAATACTCAGCTTATCTATGATGATAATACCAAACTTCCTGTTGAAGATACTACAGGAGATGGTATCAAGAATAAAGTTGGCCCACGAACTCAATTCAAAGAATTGTTTGGACTTGGCTTAACATTTAAGTTCTGATAGGGGAGGCTGCATTTGGCAGCCTTTTCTATTTTTTAGTACTTCCAAAAGTTTTATCCATTGCCTCTTTGAGATCGTTAGCGAGTGATCCAGTTCTTTTGTTAATTTCTCCACCTAGTTCATTCAATCGCTCCTTAATACCTGATTCAAGTGATTTGCCCTGAAATATGTCTTCAATGTTTCTATGGAGCAATCCAGGTAATCTGGATTTCAAATAGTTACTGGTTTCAGTAACAACTTGATCAGCTTCATCCTCTGTGAGGTTTAATTTGGTGGTCAAATGTTCTTTTAAGGTGCTCATGATCTCAGACTTTTTAATTTTGGAAACAAATGGTTCGGAATTGGGTTATCTACTAATGCAATCAAAGTAATGAAAAATTCCCTTTTGTTAGTATTTTTTCTCACAACTACCGGCTTGTCAATGGGCTGCAACAGCAGCACTAACACCAAAGTAACAGTCCCAAACACAACTAATTTATTGAACAATTCTATGAATGATACAGCAACATTTGGCAGCGGATGTTTTTGGTGTACCGAAGCGATATTTGCATCCCTAAAGGGTGTGATTTCAGCTACATCCGGTTACTCGGGTGGTAATATTAAAAACCCATCATATAAAGAAGTCTGCAATGGGAATACCGGCCATGCAGAAGTAGTTCAAATTATTTTTGACCCGTCTATCATAACTTTCAAAGATCTGCTTGAAGCATTTTGGGCCTCTCATGACCCCACTACTTTGAACAGGCAGGGAAATGATGTTGGAACTCAATATAGAAGTGTGATTTTCTATCATGATCTAGAGCAGAAAAAACTTGCCGAGCAATATAAACAGAAACTTATTGCCAGTGAGGCTTTCCCTTTACCGGTTGTTACTGAAATAAGTCCATTTGATGTATTTTATGCAGCCGAAAACTATCACCAGGATTACTTTGAATTGAATGGAACCGAACCATACTGCACTTTTGTAATAAGGCCAAAGCTGGAAAAATTCAAAAAAGCTTTCTCGGATAAACTGAAATAAGAAAGGGCCGGAATGATCCGACCCTTTACAGGATTTGTTTAAGGGTTTTGATAATTATTTTTGAATGAACAATTTCATGTTCTTTATTTCGCCGTTGAGAGAGATCTTGGTAATATAAATACCTGCCGGCAGATTTGATGCATCTATTGTGAATGATTTATTTTCATTAGAATCCACTGAGCCATCAAAAAGATGTAGCACTTTTTGTCCGGAGTAATTAAATATATCTACCACAAGTTCGCCGGAGACATTAGTAGTTATGTCAATCTTAGCTTCCGAATTCATTGGGTTTGGGTATATATTGGCCCTAAGCACTTCTACATCCGGAGCCTCAATACCGTTTCCTATGCTTTTCTTCTTCTTATCAGGACAGTCGAGCACTCCTTTATCTCTCTTACCATCATCATAATTTTCATTGATAGCAGATATGATGTTGTTCAGTTTTGAATAACCATATGATGACCCGCATCCGCCAATAGCATCATTTGCTTCGGCAACCAGGTCATTTACTGTCCAACCCGAAAATTGACCTGATGCAATAACCTGATTACCAAGATCAGCATCGCCAACACTGAACCCTTCATCATACGCGTCAAAGCCAACGTTAAGCATAAGAGTTACTAATTGGCCGGCCAATACATTTTTGTATGTCCAGGCAGGATCGGACATTTGACCGGAAGGCAAAGCCCTTGGCTTAGAACCCGAAGGCAAAAATTCACAAACTGCTTGAGCTGAACTCAAATGCAGAGTATTGGTACATCCAATTGTTAATCCATTTGGAAATGCCCCCGCAAAATTGGCGAAAAGATAGGTCCCGGGGTTGTTGCCATTCTGATGACATTGACCCCATCCACCTTGTGTTTGCGTTCTGAATCCATAGCAGGAATCAATCTTTTCGGTGGTTATAACACAAAATGTTGATGCCTGGCAGCCATTCGCATCACTGGCGATCACAAAATAAGTTCCTGCACTGAGTCCTGAAAGTGTGGCTCCATTTACAGGAGGATTGGTTTGCCATTCAAACGTATATGGAGAGTTACCACCACTTGCTGATGCACTAAGTTCACCGTCGGATGCACCTGCAGATGATTCATTAGAAACTACCGTACAACTTGCGATAACAGGTGCAGGTTCAACAATATTGAAATTTAATGTCTGCGAACAACCTTTGTCATCCGTTATTGTCAATGAATATTGCCCTTCACAAAGGTTGAAATTATTGGCTGTGGTAGCTCCATTCGACCATTGATATGTAAAAATGAATCCACTGGCATTTTGAATTGAAATACTAACAGAACCATTACATGTTTTCGCACAGGTAGGCTGGTCAACACTTGATGTAACTGACCATTTGCAGGTTGTTTGTGCATTTGACGATATTCCAGAAAACATCAAAATAGCTCCGGTACCTGCCAGAAGAGTTAAACGTTTGATCATTATTATAAGGATATTTAGGAGTTAGAGTAATTTGTCTTGAGTGAAAGACAAAAATACCACCGCAAAGCACCATTGGGATTCATGCTTTGGTGAACAACCCAAAATACTACGTAAATGTCCTTGAATGTCCTGTGAAATCACATAGTCATTCCGCTATAACAATTGATTGATGTATGTAACTCCCTGCCGCATTCAAAGTTAACCGATAAACTCCTGCATTGAGATCCGGAAGTGGAAGGTCCAACTTAATGTCACCTGTAACATGTTTTGATAAAGGGTACCAAACTACACGTTTTCCAGCACTGTCATAGATAGATATAACAACAGGTAAACTCTTTGTAAGAGTAAAATTAACATTGATATGATTTGTTGCTGGATTGGGAAAGCAGTTAAATGCATTGATCGGATTTGCATAATCTATACTTGTAACAGATGACCGCTTTAAGTAAACCTGGTAGATCTTTTCATTGGCCCAACTGGTTCCGCCACCCTGCATGAATACGTATGGGTAGTCTGCCTCAATTCCACCAAACAAATACCCGATAAGTACTTTACCTGTGTCAATGTCATGATATTTAATAACATCATTGGAATACTTGTTAATATTGATTGCAGGGAAAAATTCCATATTACTTCCTAAATATCCTGGCATTTGGTATGGCAATACGGTCTCCACCTGACCATTTGCATCTCTGGTTATCAGGCTTATGGTACTCACAAATGGAACCAAACTATCATTTATCAATGTGTTATTCAAATCATAATAATATTGAGCCATCCCACCCATGAATAAATTGTAAGAAGTGGTATTAACAGAATCATACATTGTGATAACAGCGGTGTGGTAATTGTTCAATCGTTGCTGAAATTGAGTATTGACAGTATAAGTTGATTGCGATATGTCAATATTATCATAATAGGGAAGGTCAACATTTTTTTTAAAAACCCCTGAAAATGCAGTTAAACCAAAGTTCCCATTAGGGAATACCTGTTCAGCAAGGTTATAGTCTCTACGATGAAATTGAGCAGTATCTGTTATAGCTGTATAACCGGTAACAGTAAATACATTGCCATTATCTGTTATTTGAAATTTACGGATCTGTTCAGTATAGGTCTGAGTAAATGATGGTCCGTTGTGAGGGTTGTATAAACCGTCAAATTTATGTCCGAATACAAGGTAAAACTCACCATTATAGTAACTCATATTTCCACCGGTAACGGCGGCATTAGGTTCTGTAATTTGACGAAAATTAAGTGCTATTGGATTTTGATTGACCACATCAGTGATAAGCTGAGGTATGTCAATTGCTGTGATTGCAGGAAAAGTGATCATATCATTTTGAGGAGTACTAAATCCATATCCTCCAAAAACGTATAAATAATCGCCATTCCTGGCAAATTCATGATTTGAAGCAGTTATTTGCTCTCTTATATTCTGCGATAGCCCTGCAGTACCCGCTGACCACATCTGATTGTTGACCGGATCAACAACAAAGATCTGTGTATTTTGTGTTGAAGCCGGGAAAGCAAAATTTGGTTGCCAACCGTGTAATCCGTTTGTTCTGCCACCTATTATGACCCACATTCCATTATCCTGAACCGATATATATGAATGAATTCCGGGCATTCCGGGAACAACCTGAGGTACTATCTCCAATTCAAAGGGTTGAGAATTAGATTCTGTGTGCAGAATTAATATCAATCCCATCATTGCTACGAGCAATTTTTTCATGATAATGTTCAGTTTAATTTGTAGGAGTAAAATTAAAACGTGATACTGATTATATTTGGTGATATTTCTCACACTCATGGATGCAGATTTTATAGCAAAGTCATACGAACCTGTAAGTTGTGACTTTTACGACAGGCTGGAGACTTTTGTGATAGCGAATCAACCGATCGTAATATGGTTTCTCAATGATGCACTGAAACGACAA
>JAHEMF010000072.1 GCA_024643795.1 Bacteroidota bacterium
ACATAGATGATGAATTGAGTGGCATCGCTATCGGTTGCACTATGGAAGGCTTAAGACCTTTGATGATAGAGACGCAGGCACTAGTTAGCTCTGCCGTTTATGGAACTCCACAAAGGTCGGCCACCGGATTTGATACCCGCAGATTAAATATGTTATTGGCATTACTGGAGAAAAGATGTGGCTTTCGTCTTGCAGCTAAGGATGTATTTTTAAATATCGCAGGCGGAATCAGAATTGAAGATCCTGCAATGGACCTTGCAGTTATATGTGCAATCCTGTCATCAAGCGAAGATATTGCCCTCCCAAAACGCATATGTTTTGCGGGAGAGGTAGGACTTTCTGGCGAGATCAGACCGGTCAGCCGAATCGATCAGAGAATCAGCGAAGCTGCTAAAATGGGGTTCACGCAGATTATTATATCTTCACATAACAAACTTAAGTCAACTGACATCCCTGAATCATCACTTAAAATAATTAAGGTTTCCAAAGTTGAAAAGGTGTTCCAGCAATTATTTATATAGTATGGTTTAAATAATTTGGCCTATGAAAATTTTTCTGCTTTCTATTGCGCTATCATTTAGTTCTTTGCTTACATGTGCCCAACCTTACAATCCAATACTCTCCGGTGGTTCAAATACATGGTATTATACAATTAATCAACTGCCGGTAAAGGTGTCCGCTCCGTCTCCCGATTGTATTTATACAAACTGGGTTTGGGATAGTTTTGAAATAGGCACTGTTGCTGATACTATAATTGGGGGAACAACATATAAACAACTTCTGCAACACAGCTACAACAATCCTTTAGATTCATGTATAATAGGCTATATAAGGGAAGACAGTTCCGCACAACAGGTATTTTTCGTAGATAATAGCTTTAACCCCGAAATCTTGTTGTATGATTTTTCACTCGCCGTTGGTGATTCTATTTTAATCGACTTTGTTGTTCCTGGATCATTTTACTTAAATGGTTATTTTCATGTTGATAGCATTAATAATATCACAATAAAATCCGGATTACGTAAAGCTATTCACTTAAGCAATAAATTAGCCCCTCTGGATGTGATGACCTGGATAGAGAGTGTCGGATTTACAGGGCATATAACATACACCGTTAGTCCAAATGAAATGGGCTATGCATTTAGCTGGAATTGTACCGATGATTTCAACCGCAATTTTTTTTATTTACTAACTTGCTTTGAGCATTCAAATCAAAAAGTATATTACGATTCCTGCACATACCATAGCGTGGTGAACGACCCCTGTTATATTAAAACAGACACCTGTCACTACTGGAATATTTGCGGAAGCCTGGATGATGATGGCGTATTTGATGAGTTCATCATCAGCCCTAATCCTTCAAATGGCAATATTACCATTGATATTAAATCGTCTTTTTATTCTACTGGCGAGTTCATTTTGCGTCGAGGTTCTGGTGAAGTGGTCAAACGAATAAAAATACGGGCAATAGAGACTGGTCATAATAGATATCTCATTAACAATGAAGACATTGCCGCAGGTTTTTACATTTTAGAGGCTTTTACGGACAAAGGTGTTGATGTAAGAAGGGTTGTGATAGCTCATTGAGGCACTCCCTTATAAGGGCTGATATGTTTGCCCTTCCTGAGCTAATGTTCGCCAAAAAGCGCTTGGCCCACCTCCATTTGATCTGAATTCTTTATACTTTAGGTATCAGAACCTAAACTCTACCGCTATGAAGAAAGCCTTACTTATCTCACTTGCTTTCTTGTTCATCTACATCACATCAACCGCTCAAAAGTCTTTTGAAGTGGGCATTGGAACAGGAGTTACTCACTATTTTGGCGATCTTGGAAATGAGTCGGTCATACAGTGGGGTTCAACTTCTCCGGGTGTTCAAATAACATTCAGAAATTTTTTAGGAAAAGGTTCCGGATTATCATACTACCCGGCGCTAAATGTTGAATTACGTTTTTCATGGAACCGGTTACAATATGATGAAACAAAACCTGTAGGTAATCAATCAGGGTTTGACCTCAGAAATTATGGAAGGGGATTAAGTTTTCGTAATGACTTGTTTGGCACATCTGTGCATGCAACTTATACTTTTTACCAGGATAAATTTGCTCCATTACATTTACAAGGACCGGCGTTTTATATTTTCACTGGCATAGGAGTATATTATGGACAACCGAAGGCTGACCTGTTCAACGGGTCCATTGATATAAATAACCGATATTTTTTCTGGCCTGACGGAACTGTTAGAGATGCTCCCTGGGAAGGCGGACAAGGAACAGGAAATATCATTCCAAAAGATGGTGTTTACGAAACAAACCTAGCCGATTGGATGACTGAAGGTGCCGGTTATAAAAATGAACCTTCTCAAAACGACCCTTACAGTTTTATTAATCTGGCTATACCAATGGGGTTTGGATTCAGGATCGGACTTAGCAAAGCTGTTACATTATCAACAGAATTTGGGTATTACTTTTTCTTCACCGACTTTCTGGATGATGTGAGTGATGCCTATCCAACATATGATGAGATCAATGCCAATTTTCCAAATGATCCGGTAAATCAGGCTCTGGCGTTGTACATATCAGACCCAACCGGCCTTGGGAACGCAGGATATCCAGGGCCAGCTACCAGTCCGAGGGGCAATCCGTTGCTGAAGGATGCTTTTACCTTTATTAATGTTGAGGTAGCTTATAAGTTCAACCTTCGTAGGAGATAGCTCTTCAAGTGATACTTTTTCTGAGATTAGGTTGTTAGTAGTATCTTCGCACCCATGGCAAAAACAGGCGAAGATCTATTTAAAAACATAGTATCCCATTGTAAGGAGTACGGTTTCATTTTCCAATCCAGTGAAATTTATGATGGCTTAGCAGCTGTATATGATTACGGACAATATGGCTCCACATTAAAAAATAATATACGAGACTTCTGGATGAGGTCAATGGTGCAGGTAAATGAAAATATTGTAGGTATTGATTCCGCGATCTTCATGCACCCTACCACATGGAAAGCATCGGGGCATGTTGATGCATTCAACGACCCTTTGATAGATAATAAAGATTCTAAAAAAAGGTATCGTGCCGATGTTCTAATTGAAGATCATATAGCAAAAATTGAAGGTAAGATCGATAAAGAAGTTGCCAAAGCTGCCAAACGATTTGGTGATAGCTTCGATCGTGACCAATTCATTGCCACCAACACAAGGGTTCTGGAATATCATAATAAGATCATTGAGATCCAGAACAGTATGCGCACATCACTTGACTCCGGTGACCTGGAGGCTTTACGCCAACTTATTCTGGATCTTGAAATAGTGTGTCCGGTATCAGGATCACGTAACTGGACAGAAGTACGTCAATTCAACCTGATGTTCTCAACTCAAATGGGATCAGTGAGTGAAGACTCCAACACATTGTACCTAAGACCGGAAACTGCTCAGGGTATATTTGTAAACTTTCTTAATGTTCAAAAAACCGGGCGAATGAAGATCCCTTTTGGGATTGCACAAACCGGAAAAGCATTTCGTAATGAAATTGTTGCCAGGCAATTCATATTCAGGATGAGAGAATTTGAGCAAATGGAGATGCAGTTTTTCGTAAAACCCGGGACCGAGTTGGACTGGTATCAATTCTGGAAAGACAAAAGGATGGCATGGCATCGTGCACTAGGATTCAAGGCCGGAAAACATCGTTATCATGACCACATCAAACTTGCACACTATGCAAATGCCGCATGTGATATTGAGTTTGAGTTTCCTTTTGGATTCAAAGAGTTGGAAGGAATCCATTCAAGAACTGATTTTGACCTGAAAGCTCATGAAAAATATTCCGGTAAAAAACTTCAATATTTTGATCCGGAGCTGAATGAGAGTTACGTACCCTATGTTGTAGAAACATCTATAGGACTTGACAGAATGTTTCTGGCAATACTTTCAGATGCTTATGCTGAGGAGCAACTGGAAGATGGAAGTGAGCGGGTTGTCCTCAATCTGCCTGCATTTTTATCTCCTGTGAAGGTAGCTGTGTTACCGTTGATTAAAAAGGATGGCCTTCCTGAGAAAGCACGTGAACTGATGGATAATTTGAAATATGATCACCTCTGTCAGTATGATGAAAAAGATTCGATTGGTAAGCGTTATCGCAGACAGGATGCAATAGGAACACCATTTTGTATAACTGTTGACCACCAAACTCTTGAAGACGGAACCGTTACCATTCGTTACCGGGATAACATGAATCAAGAGAGGATCGCGTCCTCAAATGTCAATGATATTGTAAAAGAGAAAGTGAGTATTTCAAAAGCGCTTCAACAACTCTAGAAAAGGCAACTTATTTCTTGTTGTATTTATTCATTGCATCATTCAAACCCATTGTGATAAATGTTTTTACAGCTTCAGCTGCTATTTTGATTTTTTCAGAAATAAGCTCGAGCTGATCAGACGGCCATTTACCAAGCACATAGTCTGCTTGTCTCCCTTTGGGGAAATCGCTGCCTACTCCAAATCTGAGGCGTGCAAAATTATTGTGACCAAGTAATTCGCAGATATCTGCCAGGCCATTATGTCCTCCGTCACTTCCTTTAGACCTTAGCCTTATGGCTCCTTCGGGTAATGCAATATCGTCAGTGACCACAAGCAACCTTTCAACCGGGATACTTTCCTTTTGCAGCCAATAGTTAACTGCCTTCCCACTAAGATTCATATACGTGGTAGGCTTAATAAGAACTGCTGTTCTGCCTCTTACTTTGATTCTGCATACCTCTGCGTGCCTGTCTTCAGAAAAAAAAGAGCCGGCTTCCGTGGAGAGGAAGTCGGCTATATCAAATCCTATATTGTGCCTGGTATGGGTGTATTCAGCACCCGGATTTCCCAGACCTACAATAAGGTACTTCACAAATATTACTTATTTTCTTCTGCTGATGATGCTTCGGCCGGAGCTGCGGCTGGAGCTGCGGCAGCTTCTTCAACAGGAGAAGCAACAACACGAGTGGTCCTGATAGCTATGATGATATTGTTAGGCGCATCAAGAAATTCTACGTTGTTGATCTTCATATCTTCAACACGAATTGACTGGCCTATATTCAAAGGCGTTATATCCAATTCAATGTAATCCGGCAGATCTGCAGGAAGTGCTTTTACTTTTAGTCTTTTAGACTTCACGATAAGCTTGCCTCCCATCCTTTGTCCTTCAGAAGTACCCATGGCCCTTACAGGAACATCGATGATCACCGGCTTATCAGGGAATATCTGAAGAAAATCGATGTGAAGAATAGCATCAGTAACAGGGTGGAATTGAATATCCTGTAGTACTGCATCATAAGTATTACCTTCAATATTCAGCTTTACTGTATGAACATCCGGTGTATATACAAGCTTTTTAAATCCCATAGCGCTGGCAGAGAATGTAACATTTTCTGATCCGCCGTATAGGATGCACGGAACCTGGTCCTGTGTTCTAAGCCGTTTAGCTTCACTTTTGTCGGCTACTCTTTTTGTTCCGGTAATTTCAATCGATTTCATGATTATAATAGATGGTTAAACTTTAACAAATAATGGGCTGATAGATTCGTAAGCATATACTTTATGTATTGCTTTTGCGAAAAGTTCAGATACTGATAGTACATTTATTTTTTCATTCCCGGATTTAACAGGAATGGTATTACAAACAATAAGTTCTGTAAGTGCTGAGTTTGCTATTCTCTCATATGCACTACCCGATAAAACAGGGTGAGTACAAAATGCACGAACACTCTTAGCTCCGTGTTCCATAACCAGCTGCGATGCTTTTGACAAAGTTCCGGCTGTGTCAACAATATCATCAACCAGTATCACATCCTTACCTGCAACATCTCCAATGATCTGCATACTTTCAATTTCATTGGCACGTTTACGGTGCTTATCAATAATTGCCATTTCAGCATTGAAGAACTTTGCATATTCACGTGCTCTGTGAACACCACCCATATCAGGTGCTGCGATCAACAGATTGTCGAGGTTCAGACTTTTGATATAAGGAACAAAAATGGTTGATGCATCAAGATGATCAACAGGAACATCAAAGAATCCCTGGATCTGAGGCGCATGAAGATCCATAGTCATTACACGGGTGACTCCGGCAGCAGATAAAAGGTTGGCAACCATTTTAGATGCAATGGCAACACGTGGTTTATCTTTTCTGTCGGATCTTGCATAACCAAAATATGGAATCACTGCCGTTATATAATGAGCAGATGCACGCTTTGCGGCATCGATCATAAGCAGCAATTCAAACAAGTTTTCAATGGGTGCACAAGTAGACTGGATCAAGAACACATCACAACCTCTGACACTTTCATCAAATGATGGCGAGAATTCTCCATCACTGAAACGCGATACATTAACTTCTCCAATTGGCGTACCATAGATATCCGCAATTTGTTCTGCAAGATATCTGGAACCTGTTCCGGAGAATAATTTTACCTGTCGTGCCATTTTTATAGTTAACCCCTTGAATTTGGGGCTGCAAAGAAACAAAAAATACCTCTATTAGCCAAACAAAACCGGTGGTTACAGGTGAGAAAATAGTGTGATTTTCCTTTCATAAATGGCCCAAGAGATTGGGTATTAATTTCTATTTTCGCACACGCTTTTGCCAGGATAGGCCCAAAAATTAAACTTAACCGGTGAAAATATTGGGGTTCTGAATGTATATTATTGATATACAATAAGTTGGCAAATGGCAATTAAATTTTAAATGCCCGGGTGGCGGTCCCGATAGTGATCGGGATGGCAGACGCGATTTGTCTGACCAGGGTAACCCGGTGATGTTTGATAGTAATGCCCGGGTGGCGGTCCCGATAGTGATCGGGATAGCAGACGCGATTTGTCTGGCCATGGTGACCCGGTGATGTTTGATAGTAATGCCCGGGTGGCGGAATTGGTAGACGCGCT
>JAHEMF010000073.1 GCA_024643795.1 Bacteroidota bacterium
TGGATGTTTCTGCACTTAGAAACGGAATATATCTCATGAGAATTCATGTTGGAAATGATATGATCACAGAAAAGTTGGTCATAGAACGATAAAAATAGGGGCATTGCCCCTATTTCTTTTTACAACAGATATTGGTAAATTTGCCCTTTATTCATTTAACTGATATGAAAAAATTCTTTCAAACTTATCTGAGCAATGATGGTGCTGGAGTATTTGCTCTTCTTTATGTATTGCTTGCAATGACCTTTATCTTTGCATTGGTATTTAAAGATATCATCTAATACTGCACAAACCTTTTTATTAATCTTAGGTTGTGGCTATAGGTCTTGGTATCTACATTAAAGATGCCATGGTGGTCGAGTGAATCTACACGCACCTTGCCGGATGCATGAATGATCTTGTTTTTATCAAGCACAATTCCCACATGTGTTATCTTACCTTCAGCATTGTCAAAAAATGCAAGGTCTCCTGCCAGTGATTCGTCAATCAAATGAATGAGCGTACCCTGTTCTGCCTGTTGCCAGGCATCTCTTTTTAAACGTATTCCCGATAATTTAAAAACCATCTGGGTAAATCCACTACAGTCAATACCAAATGGCGTTCTGCCTCCCCACAGATAGGGCGAGTTTTGATACATGTATGCATTCTCAACAATGATTCGCGTTGACTGAAGCTTCTCAGGACATTTAACATTGCCTTCAAACCGGTATACATTTTTTCCTAATCTGCAGGTGTTTTCTTTAAAGTGAGGAAGTGTAGATCCTAACAGTACTGAGAACATATTTTGTTCTTCTATCATTATCTGCACCAGGTCATAACTCATACACGATTGTTCGTTGTTTAAAGACTTGTATTCGTCGGCATCAATAAAAATGCATTGTTCAGATTTTATCCACCCCTCATACATGTCAAACCCTAAGCGTATACGAAGCCAGCTCTCTTTGGATTGGAGAATTTCAAAATGCTCACCAAATAAAAGTTGTGATACCAGCTCACTTTGATGAGTTGGTTCTTTCCTGATTGGAATCACAGAAAGTTGGCAGATTCCGTGTGTCACCTGGTCTGTTCTTGTAACTATTGAATATTTTCAATTACCATGGCACTGGCGCCACCGCCACCGTTACAAATGCCCGCTGCACCGATCTTGGCATTTTTTTGTTTCAATACATGAATCAGTGTAACCAGGATACGACACCCTGAACTACCAAGAGGATGTCCGATGGATACTGCACCACCATTCACGTTTACTTTGTTAGGATCAAGTCCCATCTCTTTATTATTGGCAAGGGCAACTACACTGAATGCTTCGTTGATCTCGTAATATTCAATATCATCAGGCCTTAAACCGGCCTTGCTGATAGCCCTGGGTAAAGCTTTTGCCGGTGCAGTTGTGAACCATTCAGGTGCCTGCTGTGCATCTGCATAACTAACTATCCGTGCAAGTGGTTTTAAACCTAACTCTTTTACCTTTTCACCACTCATTAACACCATGGCTGATGCACCATCATTAATACTTGATGCGTTCGCGGCTGTTACCGATCCATCTTTTTGAAACACAGGACGTAATGAAGGTATCTTATCAAAATTCACTTTAGTATAGTCTTCATCTTCGCTCACTATTATCGGATCTTTTCCACGTTGTGGTACTTCAACTTTTACGATCTCATCATTGAACAACCCTTTAGCGAAAGCTTCTTTAGCCCTTTTATATGATTCAATGGCATACTGATCCTGCTCTTCACGTGATATCTTGCATTCGGTAGCACATAGCTCTGCTGCATTACCCATATGGTAATCTTTATATACGTCCCACAGCCCATCTTTTACAAGCCCGTCAGTTACCTGGCCATGACCAAGCCTGTATCCATTTCTTGCCTTATCCAAATAGTAAGGAACATTTGACATGCTTTCCATCCCACCTGCTACCACAATATCATTGTCACCCAGCATGATCGATTGTGCGCCAAACATCACAGCTTTCATTCCTGATGCACATACCTTATTTACAGTGGTACCCGGGATGGTATTTGGCAATCCCGCAAAAATAGATGCCTGGGTCACAGGGGCCTGGCCTACATTGGCAGATAATACATTACCCATGAATACTTCCTGGACCTGATCAGGTTTGATCTTGGCCCTATTTACGGCCTCTTTTATGGCAATTGAGCCCAGCTGAGTGGCTGAAAACGAACTCAAAGCCCCACCGAATGATCCCATAGGTGTCCTTACTGCTGCAACAATATATACTTCTTTCATAGTTAATTAATGTTATTATTGACTTTGATGGTCCTGTTATTTGAAGGCGCAAATTTAGTGATCTTAACTGAAAGACCTTTTACCCCTTAAATCTTAGGTATTTAGCCTACCTTTGCCGGGCTTTTCCCTGTGGGGGAGGTTAATCATGCAATAATGAAATCATTTACATCGCTCGGACTCGACGAGCGCGTTCTTAACGGTATTTCCAAACTAGGCTTTGAAACACCAACTCCGGTTCAGGAAAAAGCGATCCCTGTATTACTTTCAGAACCCCGCGACTTTATCGGACTGGCTCAAACGGGTACCGGTAAAACAGCAGCTTTTGGATTACCACTGCTGCAACTACTCGACTTCGACAGTAGCCATACTCAGGCATTGATATTGGCACCTACCCGTGAATTATGTGTTCAGATATCAAAAGATATTACCAACTTTTCCCTTGGAATAGGTAAGATCAATATCGCTGCCGTATACGGTGGAGCTAGTATTCAGGATCAGATCCGTCAACTGAAAAGAGGTGCGCAAATAATTGTTGCAACTCCGGGAAGGCTCATTGACCTGATAGGTCGCCGTGCAGTAAATCTTGAAACCGTTGAGTTTGTAGTTCTTGATGAGGCTGATGAAATGCTTAACATGGGATTTCAGGAAGATATTAATGAGATATTATCTAAAACACCTGAGTTCAGGTCTACATGGCTATTCTCTGCCACAATGCCTAGAGAGGTTCGTGAGATCGCTAAAAAATATATGGTTGATCCATATGAACTTACTATAGGAAATAAGAATGCTGGAGCTGTCAACATTGAACATATCTATTATGTTGTTCATGCACGCGACCGTTATCTGGCATTGAAACGTATTGCTGATTTTCATCCTGACATATTTGGTATCGTATTTTGCCGAACCAAAATAGAGACACAGGAAATTGCTGAGAAGCTTATAAAAGATGGCTATAATGCCGATGCATTACACGGCGATCTTAGTCAGCAACAGCGTGATAAGGTGATGGGCCGGTTCAGAGACCGCTCATTGAAACTGCTTATCGCAACGGATGTTGCCGCTCGTGGAATTGATGTAAGTGATATTACCCATGTGATCAATTACGAATTACCGGACGACACTGAAGTGTATACTCACCGTAGTGGAAGAACAGCCAGAGCCGGAAAATCGGGCCAGTCTATCTCTATCATTCATATGAAAGAGAATTATAAGGTGAAACAACTTGAAAAGGCTGTGAAGCAGCCATTCAGACATGAAAAGGTTCCGGGTGGATACGCTATCTGTGAAAAGCAACTCTTTTCGTTGATAAGAAAAGTTCATAATGTAGATGTCAAGGAAACAGCAATAGCTTCTCACTTACCACGCATATATGAAGAACTGCAAGACCTTTCCAGGGAGGATATCATCAAGCGATTTGCATCAATTGAGTTTAACAGGTTCTTGGAATATTATATGGATGCGCCGGATATCAATGCAGACCTTAGTAATCAATCAGGGTCTTCGCAGGGAAGAATGCGTCAGTCGGGGTATACCCGAATGTTCATCAACTTGGGTTCTGCCGATGGGTTTGATGCAGGTAAGATGCTGAAATATGTCTGTGAGTCATCCAAAACCAGAGGCCATGTAATTGGCCGTATTGAGATAAAACCGGTATATTCATTTATTGATGTGGATCAGAAGGTTGCTACCAAAGTGATGGAGAGTATGCAGGGCGGAACATACCGTGGACGGGATGTAAGAATGGATTATTCTTCAGACGGTGGAGGCGGTAAAAGGTCAGGTAAAGGTGGGAATCGCGACGGAAAATATAAAGGGAAACAGGAGCATGCAGGAAAACGTGAATATTCCGGCAAACGTAACGATTCAGGAAACCGGTACAGCAAAAAACGCGGATAGTCCCTTATTTTTCATCAGGCATAATGAGTGCAAGTAGCAGGTAAATCAGCAATCCTGATCCGAATACAATCAATGCTATCAGGAATCCGGCCCTTATAAGGGTAGGATCCAAATCAAAATAATCACCCAGACCACCGCACACACCAAAGATCTTTTTATCTTTTCTGACAAGTCGTTTTTCCATTTTCTGTGTTATTTTATCGTGAAAATAATATATAAAACCCGAAATTTCATATTTTGTTATGTCAATAAGTTATGTTGGTCGATCTGCGTAGTGATACTGTAACAAAACCTTCGGTAGGAATGCTAAAGGCGATCTCATCTGCAAAACTGGGTGATGATGTCTTTGAGGAAGATCCCACTATCATTAAGTTGGAGGCTATGGTTGCCGAAATGCTGGGCAAAGAGTCATCATTATTTTTTCCCAGCGGAACTATGGCCAATCAAGTTGCTATCAAAACACTTTCATCACCTCCGGGTGAACTTATCTGCGATAAAAATTCACATGTTTACTTATATGAAAGTGGCGGCATTGCATTCAATTCCGGACTGTCAGTTAAATTGCTTGATGGTGAATTAGGGAAAGTAACCGCAGAGTCAGTGAGTGCCGCAATCAATGAGGATCACGTCTATCTACCCGAATCACAAATAGTTTCTATCGAGAATACACATAACAGAGGTGGTGGTAGTATTTATAGCATGGAAGAGCTTGATTCGATAGTTGGTGTGTTAAAGGATACTGGTATAAGGTTTCACCTCGACGGAGCCCGTCTGTTTAACGCAGTCACAGAATCAGATTACTCCGCCAGCGAATTCAGCAGGCCTTTTGATACAGTTTCAGTTTGTCTCTCAAAAGGTTTAGGTGCTCCGGTAGGATCGGTTCTTGCAGGATCAGCCGCCAATATCCGCAAAGCACGAAAATTAAGAAAAGTGATGGGTGGAGGAATGAGACAGGTTGGTATTTTGGGAGCAGCCTGTATCTATGCTCTTGAGAATAATATAGAAAAGTTGAAAGATGATCATATTCGAGCTAAACACATTGCTGAAGCAATTCTGAATTGTAGCATGATCAAATCCACCTTGCCGGTTGAAACAAACATTATTGTTGCTGAGTTGAAGGAAGGGTTGAAGCCCGATGATATTCTGTCAAAGCTTCGTGAAAATAATATCCTGTCATTTGCGTTTGGTAAAAATGCAATCAGAATGGTGACGCACCTTGATTTAACTGATGAGATGGCTGATCATGTCAGTAAAGTGGTCCGGAATTTGTGAGTTAACCCTTATGCTTAAAAGAACACTCTTACTTTTTATAATTTCCATTTTCGCATTTTCTGCCGGTTTTTCGCAGGACTCCCTGTTGGTGACCATCAGTGGTAAGGTCACTGATTCAGGTAACGGGTTGCCCGTTCCTAATCTGATGGTGGTTAATAAAAGAACTCAACAGGGTTATTTTGGAGATAACGGTGGAGTATATACTATAGCTATCAGAAAAGGTGATGAACTTATTTATGCCGCAACAGGATATACCACAATCCATAAGCTTATAAGTATTCAGGTCGGAGAAAAAAATAAACTGGTTGATGTTACGATGAATCGACTCTCTATTGACCTGAAACCGGTTGAGATATTTACGGAGCGCGATCTCAGAGAGATACAGGAGGATATTGAGAAACTTGGATATGATAGGTCAGATTATATGATCTCCGGTGTGGATGCTGTAAGCAGCCCTATCACATATCTTTATCAGCAATTCTCGCGGCGTGAGAAAAACAAAAGATGGGTTGCTGAAATGGAAAACAATGATCGGCGGCGGGATCTGCTGAAGGAACTTTTTAGAAAGTATGTCGATAACAATATCATTTCACTCGAGGAATCACAATTCGACAGTTTCATAGATTTCTGTCACGTGAACGATCACTTTCTGCAAACATCCACTCAGTATGAGTTTATCCTCTATATTAAGAAACGCTGGGAGGTTTATGAGGCTATCAATGATATGTATTGACATTGACTCAATTTAGAGCACTAAGTCCGATTTTCATCTTTTAAGGCCCCGTTTGGGTTTGTCAACCGCCATAAATAGCTAACTTTGCACATGCACGAAGCTATTCTGATAATTGATTTCGGCTCCCAGTATACTCAATTGATTGCCAGGCGAGTACGTGAGCTTAACGTGTATTGTGAAATACACCCATTCAACCATTTACCTGATAATATTCATCAATTTAAAGGGGTTATATTCTCCGGAGGACCTGCATCAGTGAGGGATGAGGGAGCACCTAATATCTCTACCGTAGAATTCAGAGGTAAATTGCCTGTTTTAGGTATTTGTTACGGTGCTCAACTCATGGCTCTGCAGGCGGGAGGCACCGTTTCTCCATCACGGATCAGGGAGTATGGCAGGGCTCACCTGGAGCTCAACGGGCATCAGAATGATCTTTGGAAATCAGTCACTCCCAAATCTGAAGTATGGATGTCACATGCCGATACCATTACAGGAGTCCCTGACAATTTTGAAGTTATAGCAAACACTGAAACTGTTGAAATTGCAGCTTATAAGGTAAAGGACGAATTAACATACGGTGTGCAGTTCCATCCCGAAGTGGTACATACAGTGGAAGGACTTCAGATCCTCAGAAACTTTTTATTTGGTGTGTGTGGCCTTAACGGCGATTGGACACCCGGTTCTTTTATCCTGGAAACTGTGGAAAGCCTGCAAAAACAACTAGGGAATGATAAAGTGATCCTGGGTTTATCGGGT
>JAHEMF010000034.1 GCA_024643795.1 Bacteroidota bacterium
CAAAAGTAGATGAGGAAGTCATGTTACTTGACGAGATGGAGATCCCTGATCAAGAAGGTCCTAACAATGATGAAACAGGAGATTCACCTGATGCTGAATCTTCAGGAGAAGAATAAAAAATATTAATAAACCTAAAATTAAATTTTTAAAATATGAAAAGGTTATCTGTGTTGCTTTGTTTGGTATTGATCACATCGATAGGTTTTGCGCAAAAAAGTAAAGTGGTTTCAGCGTATAACTATCTGAACTACGATGAACTGGATAAAGCTATGTCATATATTGATGAAGCATCTGCACATGAGAGCACCATGGGCATGGCCAAAACCTGGTATTACAGGGGGCAGATCTACCAAAAGATTTACAAACACGAAAAGTATGGGAACCTAGTACCTGATCCTTTAGGTGAAGCTTTAAGGTCATATAACAAAGCCCTTGAAATTGAGCCGGGTTATGAATACAAAACGGAGATCCAACAAAACAAGCAAAAGATAGCAGCTGACATGTTCCAGGCCGGGGTAGATGCTTATACTGCCAAAGATTACAAAGCTGCACTTTCAGGATTTGAAGGGTATCTGAGTATCAATCCTGAAGACCAGTCGGCATATCTGAATGCAGCACTGGCAGCGCAAAATATTGATGACAATACTAAGGCAAAAATGTATTATGAGAAACTAATAGCACTCAAGGTGGATCAGCCAAGGCCTTACCAGGGACTTGCAGCAATTTACAAATCTGAAGGAGATACTACACAAGCTTTAAAGGTTATACAACAAGGACGTTCAGCGTTCCCGGCCGATAAAAACCTGATGATCGAAGAATTGAACATATACTTGGTTCAGGGAAAGGCTGAGCAGGCGCTGGAGATCACCAACAATGCCATCAATAATGACCCTGAGAACCCAACTCTTTATTATGTAAAAGGCAGTATGCTTGATAATCTGGGTAGAAAAGAAGAAGCTTCAACTGCGTATAAGCGTTCTCTGGAGCTAAATCCTGAGTCTTTTGATACTAACTACAATCTGGGTGCGTTATATTTCAATCAAGGAGCTGAGCAGGTTAACAAAGCAAATGAGATTCCACCTCAAAAAGTAAAAGAATATGAAGTGGCCATGGCAGCAGCCGATGAGAAATTCAAGGCAGCATTACCATATCTGGAAAAAGCGAATGTACTGAAGCCGAATGACCAAAGTACGCTGATCTCATTAAAGCAGGTTTATCTGCGGTTAAAGGACAACGAGAATTACAAAAAAATCGATGCCCAACTCAAGGGTGAGTGATACAAAATATTCATCATGTTAATTGGAGGGAACCTATTTCAAGGTTCCCTTTTTTTTGCTGGATATTTTCATGGGTATAGGGGACAGATTTCGACCTGATGTGCTTCAAACCCTTGTCAATACTCAATATATCTATTTAACATAATATTAATTATAGGACAACAATGATCTTGAAAGCCCTGAACCATCAAAGCGGTTGAAGTCCCATAATTACGATTATATTAAATATCCATTGGAGCCTGAAAAGGCTAATTGGTTGAAATGGATTTTCAACCAGACGATTTGAATCTTCCAATTATTTTTACCCCATTGATTGATGAGTTCACCAAATTACTGAATAGGAATCTTTTGGCAGTTGATAAATGAGCCTGTTTTAAAATTACATTTATATACTACAACCAAAACCAAATGAAGATCCGACTTATCCTCATCTTTTTTGTCCTATGTTGTTCTGCACCAACCTTAGCACAACCCGGGTTGATCTCTATTGATCCTGACAGTGCCATACAAGGCCAGACTCTGACCACTACCGTAACAGGATCAGGATTAAATTTTTTAACCGGTTCACCACCAACAAACATGGGAAACCTATATATGATAAAAGGTGGTTATTCAATTTATCCCAACTATGTAACCGTATTATCTACAGATATTTTTATAGCTCAATGGAGCTTTCCGTACAACGCACCGGTGGGAAATTATGATGTTACTTTTGAATACCAGGACCCAATGGACCCCAATGTCTTTTTATACTATAATGTTCCCGGAGGATTCAACGTCCTGGATTGTCAAATACCTCAGGTTAACATTACAGCCGGCTCCACTACTACTTTTTGTTCAGGTGACAGCGTTCTACTTTATACCAATTCCATTCCGGGCGTCACCTATCAATGGTACAGAGGAACACAAACACTTACAGGTGCAAATGATTCTGCTTTTTATGCGAAGTTATCAGGGCAATACAGATTAAAAATTTCAAATGCTTCGGGATGTATCGAATATTCACAATTCATATCTGTGGTGGCTAACTACTACCCTGCAGCCTGGATAGTTCCATACGGCTCTACTACTTTTTGCCTGGGTTCAAGTGTTACATTATTAGGAAATGGTTACTCCACCGGTCCATATCAATATCAGTGGTATAAATATGGCAACTTGCTACCGGGAGCCACAACCCAGAATTTGGTTGTTACTACTAATGGAAAATTTAAAGTTGAGGTTACTCTAAATGGCTGCACCACAAAGTCAGAAGCTGTAATAACAACTGTGATCGCTAACCCAAGTGCAATAATAACACCTCAGAGTTCAACAACATTTTGCAAAGGTGATTCAGTTGTACTGAGTGCGAACGGCGGTTCCGGCTATACATATACATGGTATAAATATGGAAATTTATTATCAGGTGTCAACACTCAAAGTATTACTGTAAAAAGTAATGGAAAGTATAAAGTTCTTGTCACTAACAGCAATGGGTGCTCTAAGAAATCCGCTCCTGTTGAAACCACAAGTCTGCCATTGCCACCTGCACAGATAACTGCACTTGGACCTGTTACATTTTGTGATGGCGATAGTGTTATACTCAGTGCCAACACAGGTGCAGGTTACACATATCAATGGAAACGATTTTCAAACCTTATCAATGGTGCCACTGATCCTGATTATACAGTAAAAACTTATGGTAAATACAAAGCTCTCGTTTATGATTCTAACGGATGTGTACGGGCTTCGAACCCTATAATTGTTGATGTGCCTTGCAGATTGAGTAAAAACACTCAACAAACAATAGGTTCTGCTAAAATTTATATTGACAGTCACAGACTTTATGTAGATGAGTTATATACTGGACCTGTGGAAATTTTCAACACAGCAGGTATTCTCGTAAAAGCAACGAGAATAAATTCAACCTCTGGTATTGATCTTTCTACTTTACCGAATGGACTGTATATGGCCATCATTCGTGCGGATTCTAAAACCATTCCTTACAAGTTCTTTATTGCAAATGACTAAATGTTCAATCATGAAATATAGCAGTTGATCTTTGCCTTCCATAATTAATCAAACTATTGTAATTCAAATAATTATAAATTATTTTTAAACCATTACCTTTGTGGTATATTGAACTTTAAACAATTTATATTTTATGAGAAAAGTAACATCAACCGACAGTGTTAAGATACATTACACAGGAAAATTAACCGATGGTCAGGTTTTTGATAGCAGCGAAGGTCGTGATCCGTTAGAATTCACTTTAGGTCAGGGACATATAATTCCGGGACTTGAAAAAGGATTAATAGATATGGAAGTGAACGAGAAAAAAACAATATCCATTGAATTTGCTGAGGCTTATGGCGAATTTCGTCCGGAACTGAAACAGCAGGTACCTAAAGATATGTTACCTCCCGATATGACACCCGAAGTTGGAATGGGATTGGTTTCTAAAACTCCTGACGGCTCCGAAATTCAATTGGTGGTCGATGAGATCGGTGATGATTTTATCATTGTAGATGCCAATCATCCGCTTGCTGGCAAGGATCTGATCTTTGAAGTTGAACTTGTTGAAATAGTTTAGGATTGAAAAAAATCATTCCCAATTAGAATATTAAAGCCGGTAGTACCGGCTTTTTTTTTGAGTATATTCATACAATTAATTATTCATAAAAATGGGTATACATTTCCAAGATATTAAGTCGCAATTTCAGCTAGATCCCGCTGTCACATACCTGAATCACGGATCATTCGGTGCTTGTCCTTTACAGATATTTGAAAATTATCAATATTGGCAAAAGCTTCTTGAACAACAACCGGTGAAGTTCATGACCGAGACCGGTCCTGCCCAGATTGAGATCTCTAAAAAGGCATTAGCCGATTTTATTACCTGTGATAAAGATGATCTTGTCTTTACTCCTAACCCAACATATGCCATCAACATTATCGCAAAAAGTTTAAAGTTAAATCCGGGTGATGAGATACTAAGTACCGATCAAGAATATGGTGCTATGGATAAAACATGGAATTATTACTGCAAACATTCAGGTGCTATATACAAGAGGTTTCATATTTCCTTACCTGTTTCAAACCATGATGAATTTGCAGATAAATTGCTGAGTCAAGTCACCTCACAAACCAAGGTCATATTCATAAGTCATATCACAAGCCCTACCGCGCTTATTTTTCCTGTTGAAAAAATATGCCAAAAGGCTCGTGAAATGGGTATTATTACGATTGTTGACGGTGCACATGCACCGGGGCATATTCCTGTGGATATTACAAAAATGAATCCTGATGTTTATACAGGGGCCTGCCACAAGTGGATGCTGACTCCAAAAGGATCATCATTCCTTTATGTAAAACGTACGCTGCAATCAACAATAGATCCGCTTGTGATCAGCTGGGGATATGATTCAGACCATCCTGGTAAATCACAGTTCCTCGATTATCACACCCAACAGGGAACGCGTGATTACTCTGCATTTTTAACGATCCCTGCAGCAATTGAATTCCGCCAAAAGTTTAACTGGAATGAAGTATCAATGCAATGCCGGAAACTGGTAAAGCAGTCGCTTCCAATCTTTTCAGAATTACTTGGCTCCCCTCCCCTTTCGCCTACAAATGATGAGTGGCTGGGACAAATGTTCAGTTTGCGAATTCACACAAAAGACTCAGTCCTGCTCAAAAGCAAACTTTTGGACAATTTTAATATCGAAGTGCCAGTTATGTCATATCATGGTAATAATTATATACGTATTTCAATTCAGGGGTATAATGATCAGAGTGACCTGGACAATCTGGTATCTGCAATTGAAAAGCTTACAGTTTCGGGCGACCTAACAGTTGGTGATCATAAAGATCATTATATAGTATGATTACTAAAAATTAAAATATAATTTTACCATACCATGTTATTGGCTATACTCAATTTTTTATCAATAATTTCAGTAGCTGCAGGAAACGAAATTCCTGTAACTGTCTCTGGGCTTGAGTCAAGGTCTGGCAACATCATGATAGCTGTTTACCAAAATTCCAAAACGTTCTTATCAGATGACGCATACTGGAGCACAACTGTTACTATACTTGAGTCAGATCAACAAGTGGTATTTATAGAAGTGCCTCCAGCAAATGATTTTGCGATCAGTGTTTTCATTGACACGAACAAAGACGGAAAACTGAATAAGAATTTCATGGGTATACCCAATGAACCGTATGGTTTTTCCAATGACCCATCGAGCCATTTCGGTCCACCTTCATTTGAACAATGTAAAGTGAACAGGAATCTTTTAACCCCGGGACAAACTATAGTGATCAAAGTTGATTGAATTCATATAATACTGAAATACAGCACTATAACACCAACCCTACTCCTCTTGAAAGCTATTTCAAAGAATGGACAGTCATCAGTAATTCATGATCATATCCTATATTGCGAGGGTTAACAATTATACAGGTTCTATGAATTTACGCAAGCCATTTGCAGCTATTCTATTAGTTATAATTTCAGTAATTCCTTCTTTTGGACAGGAACTATTACCACGCCGACCATTCATTGGATTGGATATGGAACCATTATCCATTTCTCAAAAACAAAAGCTGGAATTAGGAACTGATGTATATGGAATATATGTAAAAGGAACACTTCCAGGTTCGCCGGCTAGCATCGCAGGTTTCAAGGAGAATGATGTAATAGTAATGCTAGAAGATAAAAAGGTAGCCTCGCCTCAGGAGCTCTTATATGCCTTACGGGAATTAAACAACAATGCTACTGTAGATTTTGAAATTTTAAGAGATAGTAATACAAAACATCTCAAAGTAAAACTGATCCCGTTTCCGAAGGAAGAAAATGACAAGTTCTCTACCATCTATACTGCGGTTCAATATGGCACAAACACACAAAGGGTAATTATTACTAAGCCTAAATCAGGAACTAATTTTCCGGCAGTTTTGCTTCTGCAAGGTGTTGGATGTTTCTCTCAGGATAACATGTCGTACCCTGCAATAAGACAATTGGTTGATTCTCTCACACTATCCGGCTTTGCAGTGATGCGGGTAGAAAAGTCTGGTATTGGAGACAGTAAGGGCAAACCATGTAATGAAACAAATCTTGAGGACGAAGTAAGTGGATATCTGGCAGGACTCAGGTTGCTAAAACAACAATCATACGTTGATACGTCAAATATTTATCTGGTTGGTTTTAGTGTTGGAAGCATAGTAGCACCTATTTTGAATTTGCAGGAGAGCGTTAAAGGAATAGTTGTTTATGGAACTCTTGGCAGAAACTGGTTTGAATATGAACTCTTGAGTACAAGAAGACAATATGAACTTTCCGGCAGGCCAATGGATTCACTAGACAATTTTATGAGAAAAGAGTATAACCGGTTGTACGGATTATTTGTATCACAAGCTTCTCCTACTGACATAGTTGAAAAATATCCTTGGACTGCTGACAATATGTACGTCTATCCGATGAGCTTCCCTTATTTTCAGCAGATAGCTATGATTGACATTACATCTCTTTGGCTGAGGACCAATGCGTATGTATTAACTATTCATGGAAGTTCGGACTATGTAACTGATCCCAATGATCATGAACAGATTGCAAAACTGATAAATTCAAAATATCAGGGCAAAGGTCAATACATAGAAATTCAAGGGATAGATCATTGGCTGAACAAAGCACAGTCGCCCAAAGAAAGTTATTTTCAGCTGGGAGGCACTTTTGAACCCAGGATCATACCGGTGATCACCAACTATATCACTGAAAAATCAAACATGAATAACTAACCAAGTGAATACCCCACTGGTATCCATTTTGTTACCATTCAGAGACCCTGATCCGGATCACTTTGCTGAATGTTTAAATTCTATCCGGTATCAGAATTATTCAAATGCCGAATTAGTTTTAGTTGATAATGGTTCAACAGAAGGATTCTCAAAACTAATAGAACCTTATTCTTCACACTTCAAAGTATTGAAGTTGGTTTATGAATCAATTCCCGGAATATCAAATGCTTTGAACACAGGGTTAACATACTGCTCAGGTAAATATGTGGTAAGGATGGATGCTGATGACGTTATGTTACCCGGAAGAATTTCAGAGCAAGTTTTTCACCTTCAAAATTCTCCTGACCTTGGGGCAGTTTCAGGGTTCGCATACAATCACTCTCATATAAGTAGCGCTGAAGGAATAGATTATTATGTCGATGAAATAAACTCATTACTCTTACCTGAGGATATCTACAGCTACCGCTTCATTGAATCGCCACTGATCCACCCTACTATAACTTATGACATGAATCTGATAGAGCGATTTGGAAATTACTCTACACTTCCAGATGAGCCTGAAGACTATGAGTTATGGCTTCGATGGCTAACAAGTGGTGTCAAGATCTCTAAAACCAACAGGCCTGTAATTATCTGGAGAGACACACCCGGTAGGCTAACCAGAACCGACAGCCATTATACCAGATCGTCATTTAACAAAGTAAGGATGCGTTACCTGCAATCTTTTTTAATGTCAAAACCTATGGGAGACCGCCCAATATGGGTATGGGGAGCCGGAAAACTGGCCAGACAAAAAATCAAATTACTTCTTGAATCAGGGGTCACCATTGCAGGCATATTAGAACTGGGGGAACATTCAAAATATTTGGATATACCCATTGTAAATTATAATCAAATCCCTGATAAGTCGCAATGTTACGTAATATCACTGGTTTCAAACCGTGGAGTACATCAGCAAATAAGATCATTTCTTGAGGAAAAGGGGTTCAAAGTTGAGAGGGATTTTTTACTTTGCGGTTAAGAAATTATTAATTGAATAATCAATCAGCAGCTATATATGATCAATGAAGAGATACTATCGCCGTTCAGGGATAAACTTGAAAAGGCCCTTATTGATGAATTATCATCTGAGGCCCGGCTCATAAGTGTTGAAGCAGGAGATACCATCATGGAACCCGGTCAATATATCAAAACAGTTCCTATTGTTTTAAGCGGTCACATACGTATCATGCGCAGAGACGACGATGGAAATGAAGTATTACTTTATTACATAGGAAGTGGTGATACATGTGCTATGTCATTAACATGTTGTGTAGCACATCAAAAGAGTAATATTTTGGCTGTAGCCGATGAGAACTCAGAGTTATTATTGATCCCTGCCGGCAAAATGGAAGAATGGATGATGAAATATTCATCATGGAACAGTTTTGTGATGCAAACCTACAATGCACGATTCACAGAAATGCTGGAAGCAATTGACAGCATCGCATTCAAAAGAGTTGATGAACGCTTGATAGAATACCTGACAAATAAGTCGGAATTAACAGGATCCAAAATTTTGAATGTAAGTCACCAGCAAATTGCAGATGAACTTAACTCATCCAGAGAAGTGATATCTAGGTTGCTCAAAACCATGGAGAACAACAAGCGAATAACTCTTGGAAGGAACCGTATTGAGCTTTTATTCTGATCTTGTATATTACCTAATGAGGTAGTTTATCTCTCATTAAACCATACACAAAAGTCCCTACCAGAGCACCCGAAATCACCAGCAGCATTGGAAAATATCCAATACCAACATTGATGAACATAGGACCCGGACAGGCACCTGATAAAGCCCATCCCAAACCAAAAATAATACCACCAAAAAGATATCTTGGGATAGAATTCTCTTTAGGATTCAAGACGATCTGATTACCCTGGTAATCTTTCCAGCCATATTTTTTGATCAGATACACGAACAGCGCCCCTAACCCAACTGCCATACCAATTATTCCATACATGTGAAATGACTGAAAACGGAACATTTCCTGTATGCGAAACCATGATACAACTTCTGCTTTACTCAAAGTGATCCCAAAGATCACACCAACTAAAAGATATTTTAGAAACTTCATATGTTAAAATATTAATGGTAAAAGCAGATGAGTCATAGTTAATCCGCCAACAAAGAATCCAACTACTGCTATCACTGAAGGTAACTGAAGGTTAGCTATTCCACTGATAGCATGACCGGAAGTGCAGCCACCTGCATATCGGGCTCCGAACCCAACCAGGAACCCACCTCCTATCAAAATGACCCACCCTTTAAATGAGCTCAACACTTGCGAACCAAACAATGTATCTGGATTGAGTTTGCCATTTAAAAATATCCCTAAGGCTGCAAGATCAGCTTGAGTATCATCTGATATTGCAGGAGCTACATCAGCATTAAGCCATAATGATGCTATAGCGCCGCCTATCATTGCTCCTGAAATGAAAACCAGATTCCAGATTTGATTTTTCCAATTAAATTTAAAAAAGGAATTCACATTACCGGCACCTGCTATAGAACACATGGTTCTTAGATTGGAAGAAACGCCAAATGATTTACCCAATAGTAGCATAGCAAGCATGATAATTGCGATCATCACACCCGCAACATACCATGGCCATGGCTGGCTTATTAAATCAATAATAAAATTCATATGACTGAAGATAATTTCTAAAATATTAATCTCGTTTAAAAGTCAGCAAAGCGTGATCGTAATGGTTGACCAACTCTGCAGAAACACAACCTGATATCCACCGGCTGATCCCGGTCCGGCCTTTTGACTCAAAAACAAGCAACCCCGTAGCATGTGCGTGGCAATACTCTTCGATACCAGACTCAAGATCTGTTGAAGCGTATAGAGCCGTTTCGAAATCTTTAATGCCTGAGAGTTCTGCCAATTTATTCATTCCTTCTATAACTTCTTTTTCTCTTATTTCAGAATCTTTGGCAACAATATTTAAAAATGTGATTTTTTTACCCAGTGTTTTTATCAGATAAACCACTGCATCAGGCAATTTATTAGGCTTACTGAATGATGAAGCGTACACAATGTTACCCAGATCCTTTTCAACTGATTTTAGTGAAAGTACAGGAACTGCTGACTTCATAGCTATATGTTCTGTATGACTACCCAGGATAAGCCCTTTTAAACCGAAGGCTCCATGAGTACCCATGATCACCAGATCATAATGCCTGTTTTCGAGTTCATTTAGAACAACATGTTCCGGAGAACCATAAGTGCAAATACCATCACTATTTTGCGGTTCATCAGCAACTATTGCCCGGATCTTAATTTCTGAAGCTGACATCTCATTCCGTAAAATGGTGACATCGAATTCTTCAGAGTCTATAAGATTGCCGGAATCATCGAGCAGCACCTCTCCTGAGACCTGTACCGCATGGATGTAAGTGATCTTACTTCCGATTGCTTCGGCAATTTGCCTTGCAACACTTACTGTAAATTGCGACAAGTCGGAAAAATCTATAGGAACCAGAATGTGTTTCATTGATTACTTTTTTGTAGGGCAAACAAAATCAGTTTTCGGGATTGATGTTTCTGAAATTGCTTTGAAGCCACCGGCCACATCCACTACATTATCAAAACCTCTAGCTTTAAGGATTGAAGCAGCAATAACACTTCTGTAACCTCCTGCGCAATGAATGTAATTGGTATCACCTGTACTGAAAGCCGCCATATTCTCATTAATATAATCGAGAGGTACATTTTCAGCATTTTCAATATGTTCTGCTTCAAATTCACTAGTTTTTCTAACATCAAAAACCTTCAGCTCACTTTCCTTATATGTTTTGGCAAACTCTTCAGCACTTATGGATTTGATCTTATCAACTTCCTTACCGGCCGCTTTCCAGGCGTTGAAACCACCTTTTAAATAACCAATGGTATTATCATAACCTACTCTAGCCAATCTTGTCACAGCCTCTTCTTCTCTTCCTTCATCAGTGATCAGGAGCAGTTCCTGTTTTATATCAGTAATGAGTGCTCCCACCCATGGTGCAAAATTACCATCCAACCCAATGTTGATGGATCTTGGAACGAAACCGTTCACAAACTCAGCAGGTTTTCTGGTATCAAGTACTAAAGCACCTGTAGCATTAGCCACATCCTCAAAATCAGCTGGGGCAAGTGCCGTTGCACCACGTTCAAGAACTTTACCTATGCTTTCATATCCTTCCTTATTCATACGTACATTTTCAGGGAAATA
The DNA here is from genome assembly GCA_024643795.1 of Bacteroidota bacterium. Lineage (GTDB taxonomy): Bacteria > Bacteroidota > Bacteroidia > AKYH767-A > OLB10 > JAHEMF01. Next base: position 11,310 of record JAHEMF010000034.1, read on the forward strand.
CATAGGAGGAGGTAACAAACCATCGGTAACTTCCTTCACAAATTCCTCTTTGGTCATGTCAGCTCTCAAAGCATAGTTGAATTGCTTTTGATTTCCCAGTGTTGCAAAAGTTTCCTTGCTCATGTTTTTACCACATGCAGAACCTGCTCCATGTGCTGGATAAACAATCACATCATCAGCCAAGGGCATGATCTTGTTTCGAAGCGAATCATAAAGAAACCCGGCAAGATCATCGGTGGTGATATTACTTTTTTGCGCAAGGTCAGGCCGACCTACATCACCTATAAAAAGTGTATCACCTGAAAATATGCAATAGTCTTTTCCACTTTCATCTTTCAACAAGTAAGTTGTAGACTCCATAGTATGTCCGGGAGTGTGCAACACCTTTATAGTTGCAGCACCAATTTTAAATTCCTGGTTATCTTCAGCAATAATTGCATCAAAACCGGGTGCTGCATTTGGTCCAAATACAATGGGAGCACCGGTTTCTTTTGAAAGATCAACGTGTCCTGAAACAAAATCGGCATGAAAATGCGTTTCAAAAACATATTTGATCTTAACACCTTCTCTTTCGGCTTTCTCAATGTATGGTTGAATTTCACGTAATGGATCAATGATAGCTGCTTCGCCATCTGATTCAACATAATAAGCACCTTGTGCAAGACATCCTGTATAGATCTGTTCTACTTTCATATTTTTATTGTTCTAGTTATTATTTTTTTAAAATCATCATGCATACATAAGCTCACGAGCAATAATGTATATGCCCATTATAAGGACAAACCATCCAAAAGCGGTTTTAAGTTTTGCCCCTTCAATATTTTTAGACAATCTGTTTCCAAGAAAGATACCACCTATTGCCAATATGGTAAAAATCCCCAATAATTGCCAGTCCATCTCCATATTGGACATATCACCAAGAAATCCGATCAAAGATTTTGCTGCAATTATTAACAAGGAAGTACCTACCGCGGTTTTCATTGGCAGTTTGGTCAACAGTACTAAAGCAGGTATGATTAAAAATCCTCCTCCGGCACCCACAAAACCTGTAATGGAACCTACTAGGATACCTTCCAGAATTATCAGGAAAATACCTATAGTACCTGTTATTGTTTTTTGGCTGACCTCATTTCCAGTTTCACTGTTACCTTTGCTTCCACTTTTGATCATACTGTATGAAGCCAGCACCATGAGCACGGCAAATAAAAGCATGATCATTACTCCTTTGGTTATATCAAAACCGAAGAAAACACCCAGATCTTCAGGAATGGCCGGTACCACATATTTTCTGGTAACAAATACACCTATGATAGCGGGAATTCCAAAAATCACTCCCGTTTTAATGTCTACTAAACCTTGTTTATATTTCTGCATGCTCCCTACCAGACTGGTTGATCCGACAATAAATAATGAGTATGCTGTTGCAGTAACAGGATTTGTTCCCATCAGGTACACCAATGCCGGAACTGTCAATATTGAACCGCCACCGCCGATCATTCCTAGTGAAACCCCTATTAAAACTGCTGTTATATACCCTATTGCTTCCAATGCTTATCGTATTTGAGTGCAAAGATGCATACCTGAAGTTATTATTTACGGTGATATTTGTTACAATGTAACTTTTACGTTATTTTTTGGTGAAATAACTTAACCTTTTACAACAGCTATGATCGTACCCGCTTACTACCAGCCTTACCTAGATAAAACATACAACAATCCATTGATGGTTCTGTTAAGAGATCAGATTACAGGTATTCCTGAATATCTGAGATCATTGGATCAGGGTCAATGGTTACATAAGTATGCACCGGACAAGTGGACACCCAAAGAATTGATGGTACACATAAATGATACTGAACGGATCTTCAGCTACAGAGCATTGCGGTTTGCCAGAGCTGACGAAACCGAACTGGCAGGTTTTGAACAGAATGAATATGTACCTGCATCAATGGCTGACCTGAGAACACCTGGAAGCATCATAGATGAATTTATTGCGATCAGACAGTCCACCATAGCATTATTCAATTCATTCGACAATGATATGCTACTACGATCAGGTAAGGCGAACGGAGTAATCTTTGATGTTGAAGCATGTGGACTAATAATAGCCGGCCATCTTGAACATCATTTTGCTATGCTAAAAGAAAGATATTTTCCCGGAAGTTAAACTTACTCTTTACTTCCTTTGAGACCGCCCATTAATGTTTTCGGGCAATGTGTATTTTCTGCCAGCATTTTGGGCCTTTAAATACTCAGAAAGTGGTGCAAAGTAATCGAGCATTGGTTTTGCGGTCATATCCTTACCCATATATTTTTTAAGGTGCTCACGCCAGTCCATAGTAGCTCCCGTTTCCATCATAGACTTAAGGAATTTTCCGGTTTCAGTACTTCCCCAATAATTTGTAGCATGAGGATCCTGTTGGAGAATTTCCTTAGCAATATGATCATGGAACATGAACAATAGTACATTGGATATGGAGTAATCATAGTATTGTGCAGCATCATTATTGATGTGTGTTTTAGTGGCTGCATCACAAAACTCTTCTCCCCTGAATTCAGGAGGCGTAATTCCCTGATATTTTTTTACATAGGCCCACCATCTGGTGTTGAACTGATCTTTAGGCAAATCTTTAGAATAAAGGTCATACTCAAAGTGAGTCATAACACCAGCACCCCAAGGAATATGTACAATATAGTCTAACGCTTCACGCATAAGTGAATTAATCTCATCAACCTTTGCTTTTTTGCTAACCATTCCTCTTCCTTCAAGGAAAGGTTTTTGTAACGATGCCAATCCTATCAAACTACCCATAGCTTCATGGTACCCTCTGTTTGCACCTCCTCTGAGAACGATAGGTACTTCCGGTCTTGAGTAAGACATATAATAATAGATATGTCCGAGTTCATGTAACACTGTACCCCACCACTCTGTATTAGCTTTTACACTCATAAGGGATCGAACATCTTTATCGAGGTCCATGTGCCATGCAGAAGCATGATTATTCTTTTTGTAATCGGCACCATCAGGTAATGGGTATAAACTTGATAATTGATAGAAAGAATCTGGCAAAGAATCAAAGCCCAGAGAAACATAAAAGTTTTCTCCCTGCTGGATGATCCATTCCGGCCCTTTCTCCTCCAGGTACCCATCGATATTCATACCTTCTACTTTTACCATAGAAGACCAATCTTGCCCCCAACGGTTCGGAAGCCAATGCGCCGGCAGAAATTCAGGTACTTCCTGTCCATACTTTTTTGCAAGTTCATAGCGAGCCCAGGTATGCAGCTCACGATAAAGTGGCCACACTTCTTCTACCAGCTGATCACAAAGCTTTATCATTTCTTCAGAGGTCATTCCATATTCTGAGACCTGATACTGGAAATAATCAGTGTATTGAAGTGATTTGACCGTATTATTCTTGAGAAACTGAAGATTTTTAAGACCATCTTTTAGCTCTTTACCAACTTCTTTGCTAGAATTCCAGGCTTCAAGTCGGTCATTCAAGTCATTTGAATTGTGTAAAACATCATCAAGATCATTGGTGGATACCGATTTTCCTTTGTACTTAAAATCGAATCCAAAAAGATCTTCAGTTTGTTTGGTTTCAGCTGCAATTTTTGCATCAATCAGAGTTCCCGCATAAACAGGATTGGCACCTGCTGCATATAGGATAGCTTCAAGCTGTTTTACCTGAACAGGCATAAGACTATCTTTTACAGCAAGATACTTTTTTGCCATATTTATATTCAGTCTGCTACCGGTAAATTCAGCAAATTTAGCATTAGCTGTTTTAGAAGCAGCCGCAGCTGTAGTGTCTCCTTCTTTAATATAGGTATTAAGTTTCCATTCTGCCTCGGCAGATTCGGCATAAATCTTTTGAAATTCATTGTTGTAGCTATCCAGGTAAGCCTGTGCCATTCGCTGAACGTTGGTAGTGTCTGTACCCTCTTCTGCGAAAGCTGCAAACGGGACACAAAAAATAACTAAAATGTAAACTGTTAAACTTTTAAAATTCATGATTTCTGCTTTTTATAGAATTGCAATAATAGTAAGATGACTTGACTAATGCGAGGTTGAGTTACAATAATTATTCCAAAGATGCTTAATACCAGCAAATTACCTCATTTTCTGGTTTACGTGTTAAATCAGGAACCTTTGCATCCATGGCCGGATATCCTACCGGTATCAGCAAGAATGGGGTTTCATTTGCGGGCCTGTTCAATATTTTTCCCAAAAAATTCATCGGACTTGGAGTATGAGTAAGTGCTACTAATCCGGCATTATGAACCGCTGTTATGAACATACCGGTTGCTATACCTACCGACTCATTGACGTAATAGTTCTTAGACCTTTGACCATTTGAAAGACCATAACTTTTTTTAAAGATCACTATCAACCAGGGAGCTGTTTCCAAAAAGGGTTTTTTCCAGTCAGTCTCAAAAGGTGCAAGGTCTTTGAGCCATTCTTCAGTCATTCGACCGTGGTAATTTTCATACTCCTCTTTTTCGGCTGCGGTACGGATGGCCTTTTTAATGTCATCGTCTGACACAGCGCAGAAAGTCCACGGTTGCTTATGAGCACCTGAAGGGGCTGTAGAAGCTGTCATAATAATATCAGTAATAACACTTTTAGGAACGTGTTTGTCAGAGAATTGCCTCACGGTTCTACGCATATCCATAAATGATCGGAATTCAGATGCTTTATGCTGCATGGTCGTGGGATCCAACTCGTGAATAGTGAGGGGAATGAATTTATTGTCAGTAGACATATGCATTGCTTTGAGCTCAATATAGTGATTAGGGCCAATCAACAGAAGCGCAGAGGCCTTATTTTTGGTACCTTTGCACCCTCGTAATCAAGTCGAATTAATGGACACCCCGGAAAACATAAATAACAGGCGCACATTTGCCATTATTAGTCACCCTGATGCTGGTAAGACCACTCTAACTGAAAAGTTTCTGCTTTTTGGTGGAGCCATCCAGACTGCCGGTGCCGTTAAATCCAACAAGATCCGTAAATCAGCTACCTCCGACTTTATGGAGATCGAGAAACAAAGAGGTATATCAGTAGCTACGAGTGTAATGAACTTTGAATACAAAGATCACAGTGTTAATCTTCTGGATACACCAGGACACAAAGATTTCGCAGAAGATACTTACCGCACTCTTACAGCTGTTGATAGTGTGATACTTGTGATAGATTGCGTTAAAGGAGTTGAAGAGCAAACCGAGAAGTTGATGAATGTGTGCAGAATGAGAAACACACCAGTGATAATTTTCATTAACAAGCTGGACAGAGAAGGAAGAAATCCGTTTGAGTTGCTGGATGAATTGGAAGAGAAACTGAATATAAAAGTACGTCCACTCAGCTGGCCCATTAGTATGGGGTCAACATTTAAGGGAGTTTATAATCTTTATAACGACAGCTTAAATCTGTTCACCCCCAATACAAAGGCAAATGATGAACATGTTATCAATACTAAAGACATCAATGACCCGGTGCTTGATAAGCGATTAGGCAAGTATGTAGAACAGTTACGTGAGGATGTTGATCTTATTCAGGGAGTTTACGACCCTTTTGATCGGCACACATACCAATCAGGGGATGTGGCACCGGTATTTTTCGGCAGTGCCATCAATAATTTTGGTGTAAAGGAATTGCTGGATACTTTCATTGATATTGCACCACCACCGGGTCCAAGAGAAACCAATACTCGCGAAGTAAAGCCTGATGAACCAAAATTCACAGGGTTTGTTTTTAAGATCCATGCCAACCTTGATCCCAAGCACAGAGACAGGATAGCTTTTTTGAGAATTTGTTCAGGTAAATTTGAAAGAGGAAAATTCTTTCATCACGTGAGGCTTGGAAAAGAACTGCGGTTCAATTCACCGGCAACCTTTATGGCACAGTCAAAATCGATCATTGATGAAGCCTATCCGGGTGATGTTATAGGATTATATGATACCGGTAATTTTAAGATCGGAGACACACTAACGGAGGGCGAGGATATGACATTTAAAGGCATTCCACGCTTTTCACCGGAGATCTTTAAGGAACTCATCAACAAAGATCCCATGAAATCAAAGCAATTGGAAAAGGGTATCCGTCAGCTTACTGATGAAGGAGTTGCACAGTTATTCACTCAAAATGATGGCAACAGAAAGATAGTAGGTACTGTAGGTGAGCTGCAATTTGAAGTGATACAATACAGGCTGATGAATGAATATGGTGCATCGTGTTCATTTGTACCCTTATCTGTGTACAAAGCATGCTGGATAACAGCAAAAAACCCCAGGGACCTTGAAGAGTTCACGCGTTACAAGTCGTCACAACTAGCTTATGACAAAGATGGTAATCCGGTTTACCTTGCAGATTCGCAATGGATGTTGGACCAGATCATTCAAAACAACCCCGGAATCACTTTTCACTTTCTGTCTGATTCCATTGATGAGATGGCGGTATAAAAAAGCATGGCACCCGTTAAACGGATGCCATGAACCTCAATGAACCAAACCACTTGTTCACCAAATAGCAGCTCGCGCTGTTTCTTCCCGGTGCATTTTATCACCTTGTTTTACTTCAAATGCCTGATAGAATTCAGTCATATTACTTACCACACCATTACAACGATACATTCCCGGTGAGTGGGGGTCAGTAAGTATTCGCTTGGCAGCAGCTTCTGGTCGTATGTTATTTCTCCACACCTGAGCAAATCCAAGGAAGAACCTTTGGTCTGCGCTAAACCCATCAATAGGTGCAGGTTCCTGTTTACCTTTAAGTGATCTCTTGTATGCATCGTGTGCGATGGCAAGGCCTCCAAGATCAGCGATGTTCTCTCCCAGAGTGAATTCTCCGTTAACGCGCAAGCTGTCGTTCACAGTAAATTCAGAATATTGAGCGATCAACAAGGCAGCCTTCTCTTCAAAACGGGCACTGTCCTCACTACTCCACCAGTTCTTCAGGTTTCCTTCTGCATCGAACTGTCGGCCCTGATCATCAAAGCCATGGGTCATTTCGTGACCTATAACAGAACCAATTGCTCCATAATTAATGGCATCATCAGCTTTGGGATCGAAGAATGGAGGTTGTAAAATTCCTGCCGGGAAAACGATCTCATTGATCAAAGGATTGTAATAAGCATTAACTGTTTGAGGAGACATCCCCCATTCTGTTTTATCAACCGGTTTGCCAATCTTATCCACGTTTCTTTTGAATTCAAAAACTGCTGCATTCTTAACATTGGCGGCATATGAGTTGCGGCTTATCTCCAATGAAGAGTAATCGCGCCACTTATCAGGGTAACCAATCTTTCTTACAATTGCATTCAATTTTGTAAGAGCTTTTGTCTTGGTATCGCTGGTCATCCAGTCGAGTTGTTCTATCCTTCCATGAAAAGCTTCGGTAAGATTATTTACTAACTCCATCATCCGCTCTTTGGTTTCCGGAGTAAATACTTTGGCGCAATATACTTCGCCTAATGCCTCACCCATGGAGGCGTTCACCGTTTCCTGCACAAGCTTCCAACGTTCATCCATTTGCTCTGTACCATTTAAAACGCCTTCGTGGAAATCAAAGTCTGCCTGCCTGAATTCATGACCCAGGTATGGGGCAACAGATGCCAGATAGTGGTAACGGAAATATACCTTCAGGTTTTCAAGGCTTTCCTTTTCATAAACATTACTGAGAGTTACAAAGAACTCATCGCTATTCAAAATGATAACGTCAGTTTCAGAAACACCTATGCTTTCGAAATATTTTTTCCAGTCAATAGAACTGGCAAGTTTGTTAAGATCATCGAGAGAGTGGTTGTTATAGTTCAATTCGGAATCACGTAATTCCACCCTGCCTCTGGAAGCCGAGGCAAGTTTTGTTTCAAGTGCAATAACTGTTTTGGCATTGGCTATAGCATCCTTTTCATTGGCACCAGCTAAGATCATAAGGTTTGAAATGTACTTGTGATATGCTTCACGGACTTCTTTGGATCTGCTGTCATCTTTAAGGTAATAGTCACGATCGGGCATACCCAAACCACCCTGAAACAGGTATGGTACTACAGATTCATTATTTTTCAGATCCTGTTCCGCAAAGAATTCAAACAGAGGGGTAACAAACATAGTATGGAGTTGACCCAGCACAGGTACTACGTCTGATTTTTGAGAAATGGCTGCGATCATATCAAGGTCGGCCTGGATGGATGAAATACCTTCTGCTTCAATAGCAGCAGTATCCATTCCGGAGGCATAGAAATCTCCAACTTTTTTACGGTTAGAGCCCACTTGTGCTTTATCATCAGCTGCAGATTCTTCAAGGATCTCGCGGAGAATTTTCTTATTGTTCTCCATCAGCTCATTGAAGCTGGCCCACCGACTTTCAGTTGGAGGTACCGGATTGTTTGAAAGCCAAGTACCACTCGCGAAATGGTAGAAATCGTCTTGTGCACGATAGCTGGAATCGAGGTTTGTTATATCGAATCCACTTCCTTTTTCAGGAGTTTCTTTTGTTTTGTTATTGCCTGTACAGGAGGCCAATAGCACCAAAGTGATGATGCTAAAAATGGGAATCAAATTTTTTGACATGAATTTATTTATAGTTACAAAAGTGATAATTAAAATACGAGTATGAGTACCGTCTACATTAAGATGTGATAGGATTGTACAAGTGACTAACCCATAGCAAAGCCTAAGCTTTTACCATATACAATTCACGTAGCTTACTAACGGTATAGTCTATCTCCTCTTTGGTGTTGAACCTGCTGAATGAGAATCTCACGGCTGGTCGGTCAGGGTCAGCTCCCATTGCTTTCAGGACATGAGAACCTACGTTGCTTCCAGAGGTACATGCACTACCGCCAGATGCAGCAATACCGGCTATATCAAGGTTGAACAACAGCATCTCGGCAAATTCAGAAGGAGGAAAAGAAACATTTAATACAGTGAATAAGTTTCCTTCACTTACATCACCATTATACTCAACACCGGCGATATCCTGATCGAGTTTGCTGATCATATATTTTTTCAGTCCTGAGATATATTCAGCTTCAGCATCAAGTTCATTGTAACACAACTCCATTGCCTTAGCCAGGCCAACAATACCGTAAACATTCTCAGTACCACCTCTCATATTACGCTCTTGTGCACCTCCGGTGATGAAAGGAGAAATCTTTATGCTTTCACTGTTGATGTAGAGGAAACCAACGCCCTTGGGACCGTGGAATTTATGAGCGGCACAGGAAACAAAGTCGACCGGCAGTTTGCTCAGGTCATGACGGAAGTGACACATGGTTTGAACGGTATCTGAATGAAAAACTGCGTCATACTTCCGGCACATCTCCCCTACTCTTTCAATTGGGGTGACTGTACCTATTTCGTTATTAGCATGCATAAGCGAAACCAAAGATTTCGGGTTTTCACTTAACAATTGTTCAAGATGAGTCAGGTCAATATGACCCTGCTTATCAACATTAACAAGACTGAGCTTAATGATCCCTTTAGCATGAAGATCTTCAAGTGTGTGTAATACAGCATGATGTTCAAGTCCGGAAGTGATGGCATGTGTCAAACCCAGATCATCAACAGATCTGCGTATAGCCATATTGTTAGCTTCGGTTCCACCTGAAGTGAAGAAAATGTTGGATGGTGATGTACTAAGACATTTAGCCACTGTTTTTCTGGCATTCTCAATGAGTGTGCGGGTTTCTCTTCCAAACGCGTGAATGGAAGAAGGGTTACCATATTGCTCACTAAGAACTCCTGTCATAGCTTTCACTACTTCAGGATGAATGCGTGTAGTTGCAGCGTTATCAAGATATACTTTCATGCTTGGTAAATTAAATATTAATGTGCTTCCTGCGCCTGGATAATATCCTTGATATCGGTGATTATTTTGGTAGCCAGGTTGGTTGCCGTGGTCTCCGATTGGCTTTCAGCATATATTCTTATAATGGGTTCAGTATTGCTACGTCGCAGGTGCACCCATTCTTTGTCGAATTCAATTTTTATCCCGTCAATATCATTGACCGGGTGACGATGATATTTTTCTTTTATCAGCTCAAGTACCTTATCAACGTTTATGTCGGGCGTTAGTTCTATCTTATTTTTTGATATGTGGTAATCGGGATACTTCGACCGCAACATCGATACAGATCTGCCAAAGAGTGCCAGATGAGAAAGAAAGAGTGCTATCCCCGCAAGGGCATCTCTTCCATAGTGCAGGTCGGGCACAATAACACCTCCGTTACCTTCACCTCCGATGATGGCCTTTTTAGCTTTCATCATTTCCACCACATTCACTTCACCCACGGCAGATGCATAATGGTCGCCTCCGTGTTTTTCAGTTATATCTCTCAAAGCTCTGGATGATGAAAGATTAGAAACAGTATTTCCATTAGTACCTGTAAGCACATAATCAGCCACAGCCACCAGGGTGTATTCCTCTCCAAACATTTCACCGTCTTCACAAACAATTGCCAGACGGTCAACATCAGGATCAACAACAATACCCAGGTCGGCTTTTTCGCGGACAACAGTTTTGGAGATATCACCCAGATTCTCAGGTAAAGGTTCAGGATTATGCGGAAACAAACCGGTAGGTTCGCAATACATTTCCACTACTTGCTGAACACCCAGCTTTTCCAACAACTGTGGTACAGCAATACCTCCGGTTGAATTGACTGCGTCAACCACTACTTTGAAATTACGACCGGCAATTGCTTTTCTGTCAACCCCCGGCATGCTGAGAATGGCATCGATATGTCGTGAAATGGATTCGTTGTCGTAGCTAATTTTCCCAACCTGGTGAACATCTGCGTAAAGGTGTTCAGGAGAGTCAGCAAACCGGAGGATCAATTCCCCATCAGATGCTGAAACAAATTCACCTTTATGATTAAGCAGTTTCAAGGCATTCCATTGTTTGGGGTTATGGCTTGCTGTGATGATGATACCCCCCATTGCTTTATGAAAGGTAACAGCCATTTCAACCGAAGGTGTGGTTGATAAGCCGGTATCAATAATGTCAAATCCCATCCCCGTAAGGGTACCTGCCACCAGAGCCGACACCATAGGTCCGGAAATTCGGGCATCGCGCCCAATGACCACGGTACGTTCAGCTGATTCCTGAGCGTTGTTATTCAGCCACATAGCATAGCCGGTGGTGAATTTTACTATATCTGCCGGGGTAAGTCCGTCGCCGGGCCTGCCGCCGATGGTACCGCGGATACCTGAAATTGATTTTATAAGGGTCACAGAGGGGTCGATTTTGAGGGTGCAAATATACAAAATAGGGCCTTAGGAGGCAGATAACTTTATTAACCGGCTCTTGATTTTCATTAACAATAGCCCTGTTCATACTATTTCCGGTAACCGTAGATTCTATTGTGAAAATCGCTATTTTTGCACCTCAAAATTCATAACTGCTGTCATGGCCAAAAAGGAAAATGAAGACATACTGGAATCGCTTGATGTTGGAGAAACAATAAGCAAAGCTGAAGGATTCCTAACTGAAAACAAGAAGAGTATCAGTGTGATAGCGGGTGCTGTAGTGGTGATCATTCTAGGTTATTTCGCTTATACCAACCTGATTGTAAAACCTCAGGAAAAGAACGCTCAAAGCGAGATGTTCATGGCTCAGTTCTATTTTGAAAAAGATTCAGTGGATAAAGCCATCAATGGCGATGGACAGTATCCTGGGTTCATAGAGATCATAGACTCCTACGGCTCATCACAATCAGCAAACCTGGCGCATTACTACCTGGGCATGTGTTATATGAAAAAGGGCGAATGGGATCAGGCTATTGAAACTCTTAAGGGTTATGATGCCGAAGATGATGTTACCGGCGCACTTGCCTTGGGTGCTATTGGCGATGCAAACCTTGAATTAAACAATAATTCAGAAGCACTGGAATACTACAATAAAGCAGCCAACTGGGACGCCAATCGTTTTACCGCTCCCATTTTCATGATGAAGGCTGCCATGGTGAACGAACTGAATGGCGACTACAGCAGTGCGTTGGCACTTTACGAACGCATCAAGAAGGACTACCCGGAAAGCACCGAGGCCAGAGAAGTAGAAAAATATATAGTAAGAGCCAGCAGTATGAGCGGTTCGGGTTCGTAACCTGAGATGGCAACAACCAACCAAAACCTTTCGATCTTTGATATTGACTCGCTTGGCGATTGTTCATCGCTCCGCATTGGTATAGTAAGCTCAGAGTGGAACGGTGAGGTGACCGATGCCTTATTGAAAGGTGCCAAGGAAACTCTTGGAAAAGCCGGAGTATCAGAAAGCAATATTCACATTATTAAGGTACCCGGCAGTTTTGAACTAGTGGCCGGCGGGCGGCTGATCGCATCACAACATGGATTGGATGCGGTAATTTGTCTGGGATGTGTGGTACAGGGTGAAACCCGCCATTTCGACTTTATTTGTCAGGCTGTAGCAACCGGACTAGCAGAACTGAATGTGATATCCGGGATACCCTTCATTTTTGGCGTATTAACCACCGACAACCAACAGCAAGCGCTTGAACGGGCCGGAGGTAAACATGGTAACAAAGGCGCCGAGGCGGCCTATACGGCATTAAGAATGGGGTTGCTGAAAAAAAAGAGCGGTAAAGACAAGGATATCGGTTTCAAAAAGTGATCATGCCGCTTTTTTACCGGAACGTTCGCCTTTTGAAGTTTTGTCCTTTTTAGTTTTACGATCAGACTTCTTATCCTTTTTACCTTTTGGGGTCTTGTTCTTTTCTTTTTTCTTTTTCTTCTTTTTCTCTTCCTTTTCGCGAAGCTCCAACTCCTCTTTCATCACCTTCCAATATTGTTTGCCATAGCTCACAAAGATCTCAGACCCGGCCTTGATGTTTTTGGTAGCAACAATATACACCTTGTTCTTACGGATCTCGTAAATGGAATTGTTCCGTGTTCCTTTAACTCTGCTTAAACCGGCGGCATCATTAGCATATCTGCCAAAAGTATCTACTGCATCGTATGCATCCACACAGTTCTTTTTGGTAAGGTAAAATACATACCCACCTTTATCTTTATCATTTCTGCGGGTAGCTTCAGCCCAGGTGATCCTTTCACCCTCATATTCACACACTACTTCTCCTTTTTTAATAGGTATTGTAGTAAAAAGACCCTTTCCGGCTTTTGGCAGTGAAGATTTTCCCACATATATCATAATGTCAGATTTTATTAAAGAGGTGCAATGATAAACCTTTGTGTGCATTGATACAAATGATGAGGTATTTAATACACTGATAAAGAACTCAACACAAACAAAATATGGGACCATTTAAGATCCTTCACCACCCTTGTTTTGAAGTTAATTATCTTTACTGCTTCTTAAAAAACGATTCAATGAAAAAACAATTACTTCTGTTAATTCTCATTTCTTTATCTATTACCAATGTTTTTGCTCAATGGCAGAAAATTACCGGCCTGCAGGGCGAACCAGTTTGGTGGCTGCATGCTACCTCAACTCATGTATATGTTAATACAGAATATGGAGTTGTGGAGAGCACAAATGGAGGAAACAGCTGGACCAAGAACCAGGACCTCTTCTTTCAGGGCTTTACAAATGTTATATGCTCATATCAGGATACCATTATAGTTTCAGGTATTCCTGATAACTATTTTTCAACTGATGACGGAGCTACCTGGTCGCTTATCTCCAGTCCCGGTTCCGGTGATGTATCAGAGATGGCATACCAAGATGGAATGATGTATGCCGCGACGTATTTTGACGGATTTTACTTTTCACCCAACCAGGGTTTTTCCTGGGGTAATATTACGCAGGGGCTGCCGGCAACAACCTCCTACTATTCTGTAGCAACAGATGGCAACTATGTTTATCTGGCATCGGATGACGGACTGTTCATTTCTACCAACGATGGTTTTAACTTCACCATAGCACCAGCTCCTATTCCGGTTGCAACATTCACAAAAGTTTATGCTAACGGTTCATACGTATACGCATATGGAAACAATATGATCTACCGTTCTACCAACCATGGTGCTACGTGGACCACTTTTGACACTGGTGCCCCTGCCGGTGATGTGACCGACTTTCACATGAAAGACAATTACATCTTTGCTTGTGCAGGTAATACCATTGCTCGTTCAGATACCGCTGCGGCGGGATGGTCCAGTATCAACAACGGGTTAACCATTGCTGAGATAGGTTTTGTAGACAGCTTTGGCAACGACCTGTTAATAGGCACCAGCGAAGGAGTGTTCAGGTCGGCCAATAACGGTGGTTCATGGAATAACTCATCTCAGGGATTGGATCCTTTTGATGTAGAAGCAGTTCATTTCAACAACAACCGTGTGTTTGCAGGTGCATCAACGTATGGGTTATCATACTATAACTGGTTAAGTGGCCCGTGGGTTTATAATGGCTACAACGGAACAGACTTCTTTTGCTTTGCATCAAAGAGTGATACCGTTTTTGCCGGAACAGGTGATGGTATTTACCGATCAGTAAATAACGGTACATCATATGCTCTTATGAATACCTCCAACCCGGCAAATATTTCAGATGCATTTGATATGATCGTCTCTGATTCCATTATAGCAGCAACAACCTTAAGTTCCAATATTCTTATAAGTACTGATTATGGCGCAACATGGGATTCGCGTGGTAATGGTTCCGGCTTAGGCGGACAGATCACCACCTGTTTGGAATATTCCGGAGGAAACCTTGTTCTTGGAACAGCTACAGGCGGAATATTTCTTTCTTCTGATCTGGGAATGACCTGGACCGCTGTGGGTGCACCGGCAACAGGTATTTATGATCTTATAACCATGGGAAATAAAGTTATAGGAAGTTCATTTACATCAAATGGATGTTATATCTCCAATGATAACGGACAAACATGGAACCCTTCCAACTCGCCCTGGTTCTCCAAGCTGGTGGTGTCTGGCAACCTGTTGATAGGAACTGCAGGTTACGACCTGAGTGCTTCACTAGATTCCGGAGCCACGTGGCCTTACACAGTAAATGGAATTCCTGATGCGGATATCCTAAGCCTACATGCAACTCAAAACGATCTGATTGCAGGTACTGATGTAGAAGGTGTATGGTGGACACCATTAACATTAATTACTTCTGATCATAATTTAGCAAACTCCTCATATTC